>CBFCYS010000007.1:0-38334 GCA_965602215.1 uncultured bacterium | reverse complement strand
GTTATTCGTGGCGTTGAGCGTCGCGGCGCCGCGGGAGGGGTTCAACGTGTTCGGCGCGCTGGCGGGCAAGTTATGGCATCTCGCGCTTTTCTTCGTTTTCTGGTTCGCGGTTTACGCGTTGGGGCGGGGCGTCGCGAGGTTATTGTTCGGGCGTGCGGCGTGGCCGCCGGACCTCGTATGGGCGTTGGGCGTAGCGGCGACGGTCGCGTCGGCGTTCGCGTTATGCGCCGTCGGCCTGGCGTACGGGTGGTTGGCGAAGGCGCTGGTAGTTACTGCCGCGGCGGCGGGCGTGGTCCTCTTGAGGAAAGACCTCGCCCGGGTTCCCGAAAGGCTAACGCGGTGGCTGGCCGAGCTGGAGCCGTCCTCGGCGGTGCTGCTCGTCGGGACCGCGGCGCTGGCGCTGTCGATAGCGCTTAACGCGGCCGTGCCCCCGTTTTACTGGGACGCGCTCACGTACCACCTGGCCGTACCGAAGGCGTACGCCGACGCGCACGGTTTCATTTATATGCCCGACAACGTGTACGCGTCGATGCCGATGGGGGGCTCGCTGTTCTACCTTTGGCCCTATTTGTGGGACGGCCTGATTACGGCCAAGGCTTCTCACCTCGTCGCCACGGTGTTGGCGCTGTCGTTGACGTACCGGCTGACCCGTATTTGGCTGAGCCGGTTTTACGCGGCGTTGGCGTGCGCTTTCGTGATGCTCACGTCGCCGGTGATGGTGGTCATCGGCGGCGCGCACAACGACCACTTCCAGATCCTGTTTACAGTGGCGGCGCTCTACGTTTATTTTAAATGGAGCCGGGGCGGGGCGGCAGCGCCGAAGAGGGCCTGGCTCGCGCTGGGGATATTCGTCGGCGCGGCTCTGGCCGTGAAGTACTCGGCGTACGCCGTCGTTGCCGCGTTCGTGCCTATCTGGGTATATGACGTAATAAGGAAGCGGGTCCGGCCGTCCTGGGTCGTGAAGGCGGTTATCGTCGCGTTCGTTATGGTCGCGCCGTGGCTCGTCAAGGCGTTCGTGGAACGCGGCAGCCCGGTTTTCCCGCTGTTCTACGACATTTTAGGCGGGCGCGGCTTTACGGCGGAGCAAGCCGACCGCCTTATGACGTGGCAATTCGGTATGGGGAGGGGGCGGGGGCTTATCGATTTAGTCCTATTGCCTTACCGCGTTTCGGTCGAAGCGGACGTAGGGTACAAAGAATTCTCCGGGATATATCTGCCGTTTTTGCTGCCGCTGGCGGCCCTGGCGGCCTTGTTCTTCAGGCGCGGAGGACGCCTGGTGGCGTTCGGCTGGTTGTATTTATTGGCCTGGTTTTTCGGGCCGCAGCAGCTCCGCTTCCTCGGCGCCGGCCTACCGGCGTTGGCGGCCGCCGCAGCGGGAGTGCTCGCCGCCGCCGAAGGGGGATGGGACGGCTGGCCTCGACGGCTTTGGCGGTCGTTCGTAATCGTAGGCGCGTTTTTGGTCAGCATCCCGTTTTTCGCGGGCGCCCTGCTGGGCGCGACGGCCAACTTTACGTATTTATTCGCCCCGGACCGCGACGGGTTTTTACGAAGCCGCGTCGGTTTCTTCGCGGCCCAGGAGTTCATTAACGAGGAACTCCCGGCGGACGCTAAAATCTTAATGGTGTTTACCAACCACACGTTGTACCTGGAGCGCGACGCCGCGTACGATTCGTTCCTGGAGGCGTCGGCGTTGTTGCTGGCCGCGGAGAAGGCGAAGGACGGCGCGGAATTGTACGCGTTGGCGCGGGAGTGGGGATGCGGTTACGTTCATATTTACCACTCGTTCGAACCCGAAGTTTGGCCTTACTATGCGCCGCGCGCGCGTGACGTATTTTACGACTTCGTACGACGGTACGGCGTTCTGATATACCAGGACCGCCTTAACGAAGTGTACGAAATAGCCGGAGGCGAACGGTGAGGAAGTACTTTTGGCCCGTCGTGGCGGTCGTCGCGGCCGGCGCGTTCCTGGTGCTAAACGCCGTCGTGCCCCACATATATCGCAACATGGTCGGCGCGCTGTTGCCGAAGTTATGGCACCTGGTCCTCTTCGGCGCGATGTGGCTCGCCGCGTACTTCGCCGGCAAAGGGGTATTGAAATTACTACGTTACCCCCCCCAAATCCCGCCCGAGCTGGCGCTGGCGGCGGGGGTAATCGTTTTCAGCCTGGCGGCCTTCGGCCTCGCCGCGGTCCACCTGGCGTACGGATTTGTAGTCAAAGCCGTCGTAATCGCGGTCCTGGCGCTCGGCTTCTATCCGTGGGTGCGGCGTCTCCGAGCGGCGCCGACGCGCGCCCGGCGTTGGCTCGCGGAGCTCGAGCCGGGGCCGGCGGCCTGGATATTCTGCGCCGGCTTGTTGGCGTTTCCGCTTGTATTAGCCGCGGCGCAGCCGCCCTTGTATTGGGACGCGCTCACGTACCACCTGGCGGTGCCGCACAAGTACGCCTTGGCGCACGGCATAGTCTATCTCCCGTACAACACCTATTCGTCGATGCCTTTAGGGGCGACGATGTTTTACCTGTGGGGGATGTTGTGGGACGGCCTGACCTGCGCCAACGCGTCGTACTTGGCCGCGTCGCTCGTCGTGGTCGCCCTCGTATACCGGCTCGCGCGGTTCTGGTTGCCGCAGTTTTACGCCGCCGCGGCCGGGTTCCTGGTGTTATTTTCGCCCGTATTCTTCGTGGTAATGCCCGGCGCGCACGTGGACCATTTCTTGATGTTGTACGTCGTCGCGGCGCTGTACGCGTACTTTTTGCCGCGGCCCGCCGGCGACGCGATGCCGCCGCGGCGCGCTTTGGCGGTCGGGATATTTTTAGGCGCGGCGCTCGCGGTCAAATATACGTCGATTTACGTCCTGGGGGCTTTCGCGCCGATTTTCGTATACGACCTCGTCCGCCGGCGGCTGCGGTGGCGCGACGCCGCGGTCATACTGGCGGTCGCGTTCGCGTTCGTCGCGCCGTGGCTCGTCAAGGCGTACGTCGAGCGGGGCAACCCCGTGTTCCCGCTTTTTTACGACGTTTTGGGAGGGCGCGACTTCTCGCAAGTGCAGGCGGAACACCTCGTCGCGTGGCAGCACGGCATGGGGTCGGGCAGGAACTGGTACGATTACCTGCTGTTGCCGTACCGGATTTCGGTTAGGGCGGATTTCGATTACGAATATTTCGCCGGCCTGTATCTGCCGTACCTGTTGCCGTTGGCCCTAGTCGCGGCTCTGGCGTTCCGGCGCGCGGGGAGGCTCGTCGCCTTCGCGTGGGCGTTCGTCGCCTGTTGGTCGTTGGGGCCGCAGCAGCTCCGCTTCTTGGACGGCGGCCTGGCCGCCATCGCTATCGCCGCGTCGGGTTCGTTAGCGGCCGCCGAAGCGGCGTTGGGCGGGGCCGCCCGGGCGGTTTGGCGCGCGGCCGTAGTCGTTCTTATCATATTTACGGCCCTGGCGTACAATATAGGCGGTATCTTCCACACGCTGGAGGGGTTCGACTATCTCGCGGGGGAAAGCAGGGAACAGTTCCTGGAAACCAAGTGCGGCTTTTACCTCGCGCAGAAATATTTAAACGAGAAAACGCCGCCGGAAGCCAAGGTGCTGATGATATTTACGAACCACACGCTGTACCTCGAGCGGGAGGCCGTATACGATTCTTTCTTCGAGGCTTCAGCCTTTTTACTCGCGGCCGAAAACGGCGCCGACGCGGCGGCGCTATACGAGCTCGCTCGCGGGTGGGGTATAACGCACGTGCATATATTCCATCTGTTCGAGAAGAAGGCTTGGCCTTCCTACAGCAAGCATACCAAGAACGCCTTTTACGAGTTCATCGAAAAATATACTAGACCCGTATACCGGGACCCGCTTAACAACGTGTACGAGCTGTCGCCGGCGGAATAATGGGTTGCGGAAGGGGAGGGTTTATTCTATGATGGCGCGTTACGGTTTTCACAGTCTTTCGCGGTTCGCGAAGCCCGAGAGGAGTCGAATATGGCCGAAGATTATGGTTTAGGCGGTCTCGGCATCAAGCCCCAAAGGTACGTGTACCGGAACCTATCTACGCCCGTCCTGGTGGAGTTGGCCCTCCGCAGGCACGAGGGAGAACTCGCGGATAACGGCGCCCTGGTCGTCAGGACGCTGCCCGACCGGACCGGCCGTTCTCCCAAAGATAAATACGTGGTCCGCGAACCTTCCACCGAAAAAAATATTTGGTGGGGGAAGGTAAACGTAGAGATGGAACCGGCGGTATTCGATAACCTCTACGCGAAAGCCGCCGAATACCTCTCCCGGAAGGACCTTTTTATTTTCGACGGTTTCGTAGGTGCTGACCCGAATCACGCCAAGGGCGTCCGAATCGTAGGTGAAAAGGCCTGGCACGCGTTGTTCGCCCGTACGCTGTTCCGCAGGCCTACCGCCGAGCAGCTGGCGAAGCACAAGGCCGATTTTACGGTGGTAATGGCTTCCGGCTTCCACGCCCTGCCCGAATCGGATAACGTACGTTCGTACGTGGTGGTAGCGGTAGACCTCCGTCGGAATATTATCCTCGTAACCGGCTCTCACTATGGCGGCGAAATAAAGAAGAGTATCTTCACTATTATGAATTACTATATGCCGGCGGAGGACGTTTGCCCGATGCACTGCTCGTGCAACGTCGGCGCCGACGGCGACGCGGCGTTGTTCTTCGGCCTTTCCGGGACGGGGAAGACGACTCTCTCCGCCGACCCCAAGCGGCGACTCGTGGGCGACGACGAGACCGGCTGGAGCGACGAAGGTTGTTTCAATTTCGAGGGCGGTTGCTACGCGAAGGTTATCCGCCTTTCCGCGACGGACGAGCCGCAAATATATAACGCCATCAAGTTCGGCTCGCTTCTGGAGAACGTCATCGTCGACCCGGAGACGCGGGCCATCGACTACGACGACGGCAGCATTACCGAGAATACCCGGGCGACTTACCCGGTGGAATATATCCCCAACTGTATAACGGAGGGCGTTGCGGGGCACCCGCGGAACGTCTTCTTCCTCGCCGCCGACGCCTTCGGCGTCCTACCCCCCATATCCAAGCTTACGCCCGAGATGGCGATGTACCATTACCTCTCGGGCTACACGGCGAAACTCGCCGGCACGGAGTCCGGCATCGACGAGCCGGAGGCCACGTTCAGCGCGGGCTTCGGCGCCCCCTTCCTGCCTCGTCACCCCACGGCGTACGCGACGCTGATAGGCGAACGCCTGGCGAAGCACAAGACGAATTGCTGGCTCGTTAATACCGGTTGGAGCGGCGGCCCGTACGGCGTCGGCGACCGTATGGCCATCGGCGTTACGCGGGGCTTGTTAACCGCGGCCATAGAGGGCGTCCTGGAGAAGCAAGAGTTTGTACCGGACCCTATATTCCAGGTCCTGGTTCCCAAGGAGTGCCCCGGCGTTCCCACCGAGGTGTTGTGGCCCAAGAATACCTGGAAGGACAAAGCGGCGTACGACGCCAAAGCCCTCGAACTCGCGAAGCGGTTCGTAGACAATTTCAAACAGTTCGAGGATATGGCAAGCGACGACGTGAAGGCCGCCGGACCGAAAGCATAACAGTTTTAACCGCTAAAAAAAGCCGCGCTCAGGCGCGGCTTTTTGATTATGCGGGGTTGCTATTAGGCCGCGGCCAACTTCCGGTTCAGCTTTTCTTTCATCTGTTTGCCGGGTATGAATTTGACGCGGCGGGTGGGGGCGATCACGATTTCGGTATTGGTGCTCAGGTCGCGGGCTACTTTCCTTTTCGTGCGTCGTACCTTGAAAACGCCGAAGCCGCGTATCTCCGTTTTTTCTCCCGCGGCGAGCGACGATTTAATTTCGGCAAGGAGTTGGTCGATAACCGCGACGGCGCGCTTGTGAGTTATCCCGGTGCGGAGAGCTACTTTGGCGGCGATTTCTTTTTTCGTCATTATTTTCCCTCGGTTGGGGGCGTTAGGAGTGAATCGCCGTGTAAAGTTGACGGAACTCTTCGTTGGTGATAAGCGCTTTGTTTACCAGGTGATACGTCTCCAGGAGTTTATCCGTCTTACGCATCCTTTTGGAGAATACCTCGGCTACGGCCAATAACAGTTTAACGCCCACCGACGGGTCCCTTTCGACGATTTGCTTGAAAGTCGTCCGGGGTAGGGCCAGCAGAAGGCAATCCTCCAACGCGGTAGCGGATGCGGAACGAGGATATTCGTCTATTAGCGACATTTCGCCGAACGCGTCGCCGGCGCTGAACTCGGCAAAGGCTATTTCGTTGTCGTCGAATACGCGGTAAACCTTAATCCGGCCGCTTTTAATTATGTACATTTCGTTGCCGGCACTGCCCGCCTCGAAGACGGTTTCGCCGCCTTCCAACCGGATCTCGGTAACGTCGCTCAATACCCGTTGCGATTCCTCCGGCGAGAGGTATTTGAATATCTCGATGTTCTCTATTTTATAGTCGTCCGGCATATAACCCCTACTTTAGTGAGTAGATTTATTACCATACTTTTTATCATAACCGCGTTCGGTACGCAACTAAAAAAATCGCGACCCCGACGGGTGTCGGCGAATCGGCCGCCCCGGGGCAATAGGCGATTGTGGCGACGACGCCTTTACGTTATAATCGGGACGTGGAATTATTGATTACGACGGCCGTACTAATGTGGTCTTTCAAGGCCGGGGCGCCTGCGGACGCGCCGCCGCTCGTCGCGGAAGGCCGCGTATACTACGCCGCCGCGGATAAAAAACTCTATGCGTTGCGTTTGGACGACGGCGAAGAGCTATGGTCGCGCCGTTTTAAGGCGCCGTTGCCCGAAGCGCCGGTTTTCGCGGGCGAATACGTATATTTGTACGTCCCGCATCCGGAGGGCCGTTTGTACGCCCTAAAGGCCGCGAACGGAAAAAACGTTTGGCGCGAGCGCGCCGGCCCGGGGGTGGTAAAGGCCGCGGTCGGCGAACGCACCGTTGCGGTAGGTCGCGAAGACGCCGTCGTTTTTTACGATCGTTTATCGGGGGAGGAAGAGGGCAAGGTTCTGTTCGACGAGAGCGTTGTCGGCGCCGCGTACGCCGGCGACGGCACGTTTTTAGTTTGGACCGGCGGCGGCTACGTAGCCGCCTGTCGCCCGCGGGAGGCCGAACCCACATGGTGTACCAGGGCCGCGGTGGGCGGCGTTCGCGTGGTTGCGGCGTCGGGCCGGGCGTACGTAGCGGCGGCCTCCGGCGAACTGGCCGCGTACGACCTGCTTACCGGCGACGAATATTGGCGCACCGAGTTCGGCGAGCCGTTGACCGGTGCGCCGATAGCCGGCGACGACGTGCTCTTAGTGGCGGGCCGCCTTACGGCCTTCATGTGCGACGCATCGACCGGGGAAATACGGTGGACCTTTGAACCGGGGGGCAACGTAGTGGGCGCTGCGGTCCACGGCGGGCGCGCCGTCGTGGCCTGCGAGGACGGCCGCGTGTACGCCGCGACGGCGGAGGGGGCGGAGGAGCTTTTTAAGTTGGAAGGCTACGCGGCTACGGCGCCGGCGGTGGCGGGGGATTTGGTATTGGCGGTGGACGGCGGAAAACGTTTATCGTGCTTTAGATTGGAGTAAATTACGGCGCCGAAAGACGGCAAAAAATGACTTGACACCGCGGGGGGGCGTGTGGTAGAGTTTTTTGTAATAAAGCAAGTGGGGCGGCCGAAGGCCGGCCCGTAAGCCGAAACCGGAAAACGACAAAGCTCAAAGCCTTCATTTCTACCCAGGAGGGTGATAAATGATGAGGCTGAAGAAGGGATATGTTTTTCTAGCAGCGTTCGCGATTGCCGTGGGCGTCGGCGCGTTCTTTGTCGCGGGTTGCGAAGAAGACATCGCCGATATTACCAGGCCCAAGGTCGAATATAAAGACCAGACTTTCTCGCTCCTGGTGTGCGACGGCAACGGCAACGCGCCGACTAGTTGGGACCACGACGGCGCCGCGGTCTGTACGCTGGACTGGAACGACGACGGCTCCGGCCCGAACGCCCTACCGGTAACGTACGTCTACGACGAGTATCCGCTTATCGACGGCGTATCCGAGCAAAGGAATCCAGGGATCGCCAAGGGCGGCGACTACTGGCTGTGGGAGACGACGCCGTGGGCGGTAATTAAAACCCAACCCATACTGGGTAGCGGTAGCGGCGTAACCGAGGTTTGGGCCAAAGCCCTCTATACGTACGTCAACCCCCCGCGGATATGGTTTTTCTTCCGTTGGGAGGACCCGAGCCATACCATACAACCGGTACAACCGAAATCGGAGTACGGCAAGGTTGCGCCGGTCGGCGGCACGATGGAATACTACTGGTACCAAATGGGCGGTTTCCCCATCCCCGGCGACGGGTTTAAAGATCACCGGACATGGGCATCCCGCGAGGACTGGCTCGCGTTGGTATGGTCGACATGGTTCCTGCATAATACGACGAACCCGAATAAAATCCCCGATCCGGCTACGGAATACGATTGGGAATTGGTTGAGACGGTTCCCGGGTTCCAACAAAAAGGTATCGAGGTATGCAAAGGCGGCGGCGATATAGTTTACCGGACGCCTAACGTAAATAAAAATAACCCTCCGTATAATCAGAAGGGTTACCCCGGCGCCTTTTGCGATATGTGGTTCTTCAGCGCGTCCCGGACCAACTATACCGCGGCCGGCAGCTGGCTCGATACCGAGGCGGCCTACCTCTTCGACTGCCATATAGATAGGGCCGGTTTCACTTACCCGCCGTTCGAGCACGTAGTAAACCCTACGGCCACTCCTCCGGTGCCCGAATGGCTTCCGTTCGACAGCGGCATAGTCGGGTATTTACCTAACGGCGGAGACACCAGCACGCCGCCGTACATGGCGCCGAGCGACCCGGTATATAACCCGCCCGGGGCGTATTATTTATGGAATACGCGAGAGACGGCGCCCATTTTTTCGGTCACGGCTCCCTGGCCCGAGGAAGGCGGCGCGCGTATTCCTGGTTACTTGCACCGCCCGGCCCTCGGCGGCGCGGCGGATATCATTTGCCGCTGCCAGTGGCAGCAGCCCAACCGCGAAGCCTACAACCCGTGGGAAGGCGACCGCACTACCGAGGACCCGCAGAAGCAAGCCGAGAGGCTTAAGAAAAATTACTACGGCAAGGATTGGAACTATACCCTCGAGATAATGCGGGATATAGGGACCATAACGAAGATCGACCCGGAGGAAGACGTCCTGCTGGGTCTCTTCGACCCGCACCCGGGCCGGTAAGCGTCCCTTGAGCCGGACATTACGTTTGACGTAAACGCCCCCGCCCGGCGCCGCATTCGGGCGGGGGTTTTACCCGAAGGTTAAAAGTTACGGGAGTTCCGTTATGTCCAATATGTGGGCCGCGGTGGTTGAGATAGGCTTTCTGGGCTGGGTCGGCTCGACTATCGCCTTTATCTTCCGCGCCATAAGCAAAGAGAACAAGTTCGTAGGCAAGAAAGCCCTGTTCTGGGGCGTGCTCATCGCGGTATTCTACACGCTCTGGATAATAGGGTTGGTTAAAGCTTAGGTCCGTTCAGGGTTCCAAAAACGATGAAGAATAGAAAGCCGGGCTATGGCCCGGCTTTTTAGTATGGGCGGCGGTAGTTTGCTTTCAGTTTTGTGCGACCGGAAAAAGATCGGCCCAGGGGGACGCTGGGGTGAGCATCTTCAACGCGGGCGCGGCGCCGACCTTACTTAGTTAAAAGCGGTAAAAAACGCCTATTCGTGTATAATTTCACTTGCGGCGGAGGGGGGTTTCGCGTATAATGAGAGCCCGTTTCGTAACTGTTCCTTGCTGACCCAATTAAATTTAGGAGAAGGTATGGTCGAAATTAAAGAGCTCGAAGAGACGAGTCGTAAGATCCGCCGCGACATCATGGTCATGCTCGCCGAGGCGGGTTCGGGCCATTCCGGCGGCTCGCTCTCGGCGGTCGAGATATTAGTCTCGCTCTACTGGGACATTCTAAAACGCGATCCGAAAAAGCCGGATTGGGAAGAGCGCGACTGGTTCGTACTGTCGAAGGGGCACGCGTGTCCGGTTTTATACGCCGTATTGGCCGCTCAGGGTTACTTCCCGCGGAAAGAGCTGTGGACGCTGCGCAAGTTGGATTCCATACTGCAGGGGCACCCGCACCAACTGAAAACTCCGGGTGTGGAGTTTTCGACCGGGTCGCTGGGGCAGGGCCTTTCGCTCGCCGCCGGCGCCGCTATGGGCCTCAAGCGTCAGGGTATGCCGAACAGCGTCTTCGTCCTGACGGGCGACGGCGAGCAGAACGAGGGCTCGATATGGGAGGCCGGCATGACGGCGGCCCACTACCGCCTCGACAATCTGTGCGCCATCTGCGACCGCAACTACCTGATGATCGACGGCAATACCGAGGAGGTTATGGGCCTCGACCCGCTTCCGGAAAAATGGCTGGCGTTCAACTGGCAGGTAATAGAAATCGACGGCCACGACCTCGGCCAGATGACGTACGCCTACCAGCGGTTCCTCCTGGAGAAGAATCGCCCCACCATGATTATCGCCAATACCATTAAGGGCAAGGGCGTTTCCTTCATGGAGAACCTGGCCGACTGGCACGGCGCGACGCCGAAGAAGGGCGAGCAGGTGCAGCAGGCGCTCGCCGACCTCGGCTTCACGGCGCCGTGGGAAGAATACAAAAAACACGATTTCGATTGGGTTGGCTAACGTTCATTTAATATGTCAGTCGAGGAGACGACTATGGGCGGCATACGCGAAGATGCATATTTAGTTGATTACCGCAAGGGCGTCGACATGGTACCGAGCCGCGACGGCTACGGCCACGGCCTGTTGTGGCTGTGCGAGCACGACGACCGCGTCGTGGTGTGCGACGCCGATTTGGCGAAATCCACCCGGACCATCTGGGTGCGCGATAAATTCCCCGAGAAATTCGTAGATTTTGGCATCGCCGAGCAGGACATGCTGGCGGAGGCGGGCGGCATGTCGCGGACGGGCCTGGTACCGTTCGTGACGACGTACGGCGTTTTCGTCGCCGGCCGGGCGTGGGACCAGATCCGCACGTCCATATGTTACGGCAATTTGAACGTCAAGATAGGCGGCGCGCACGGCGGCATCTCGGTGGGGCCGGACGGGCCGACGCACCAGTCGCTGGAGGAAATACCGTTGATGCGGGTCCTACCCGGTATGACGTTGATCGTACCGACGGACGCCATCGAGGCGAAGAAGGCGACGATATGGGCCGCCTCTCACGAGGGGCCGGTATACTTGCGTTTCGGCCGCGAGGGGGTGCCGGCCGTAACGACGGAGGAGACGCCCTTCACCGTGGGGCGGGCGGAAGTCTATCGCGACGGCGACGACGTCGCCATCGTGGCGTGCGGGCCGCTGGTATACGAGGCGCTGGCGGCCGCCGATAAGCTCGAGAAGGAGGGCGTGGACGCCCGCGTCATAAATTGCCATACCATTAAACCTCTCGACGTCGACACGCTGCTTACGGCCGCGAAGGAATGCGGGGCGATAGTCACGGCCGAGGAAGCGCAGGTCTACGGCGGCCTCGGCGGCGCCGTCGCGGAGGTTATCAGCCAACGTCACCCGGTGCCGATGCGTATCGTCGGCATCGAGGACGTGTTCGGCGAATCGGGCAGCCCGCGCGAGTTGCTGGACAAGTACGGCATGAACTCGGAAAATATCGTGGCCAAGGTCAAAGAAGTCCTCGAGATGAAGAAATAATTTTCGAGACGCAGCGATACCATTACGAAGCCCGGCACCCGCCGGGCTTTTTTTACCTTTTTGGAATCGTCCAGTTCTGATATTATTTAGCGTTGTGGAGAGCGCAGACGGAACAGAGAAAGAGGGCCCGAGCGGGGAAGCGCCGTTGGTTTCGGTGGTCGTCCCCTGTCGGAACGAAGAGGCCTTCATAGCGGAGGCCGTCGGGTCCATCCTCGCGAACGATTGGCCCGCGGACAGCCTTGAGGTTCTCGTCGTCGACGGTATGAGCGACGACGGTACGCGGGATGTAGTAAAGGCGATCGCGACGCGCGACGCCCGGGTTAGGCTGGTCGATAATCCCGCTTTATTCGCGGGCGGCGCGATGAGGGTAGGCGTAGCCGCCGCGCGCGGCGAATACGTCGTCCGCGTAGACGCCCACGCCGAGATCCCGCCTGACTATATAAAAACGGGCGTATCTATCCTTGAGGGGCACCCGGAGATATGGGCCGCGGGCGGGCCGGTGGACCGCGTCGCGGTCGGCGAGGAAGGCCGCCTAGTCGCCGCGATTAACAGCAATATATTCGCCACCGGGAATACGCCGGTTCGCGTAGGCCGGCTCGAGGGGCCGGTCGACGCCGTCCTGTATCCCGTATGGCGGCGGGACGTGTTCGAGCGGGTAGGGGATTTCGACGAGTCGTTGGTGCGCAACCAGGACGACGACCACCACTATCGCATCCGGGCGGCGGGGGGCGTAATTTTCCAAACGCAGAAAATGCGGGCGAAGTACTTCGTTCGCGGCTCGGTTCGGCAATTATTGCGGCAATATACGCAGTACGCTTTTTGGAAAGTGGCGGTGGCGAAGAAGCACGGCCGCTTCATTGATTGGAAGCCGCTCGTGCCGCCGGCGTTCTTCGCGGCTTTGGCCTTGAGTGCGGCGGGGGGCTTCTTAACGCCGTATTTGTGGTTGGCGGGCGGGGCGTTGGCGGCAGCGTATTTGCTGGCGGATGTGGCGGCGTCGGCGGCGGTAGCGGTCAAGGCCGGCTTACGTAGTTTTTTCAAAGCGTTGGTGGTTTTCCCCATTTTCCACTTGAGGTACGCGTTGGGGATTGTCGCCGGGATATGGTGTTTTTACGTGCGCGGTTTTTCGCCCGGGGAAGTCGCGCGGCGCGGTACATTTAGCCGGCTGACGCGTTGAAGGGGCGTCGAGCCGGTAAGCGGCGGTCACACGCATTATGGAGTAC
The DNA here is from genome assembly GCA_965602215.1 of uncultured bacterium. Classification (GTDB taxonomy): domain Bacteria; phylum RBG-13-66-14; class B26-G2; order WVWN01; family WVWN01; genus WVWN01. The sequence goes on along the minus strand of CBFCYS010000007.1, from coordinate 25,434 downwards.
GCGCTTAAAGAGCTGAAAGAGAGGATAGGCGAAATCCCGGACGAGGCGGGTTGCTATATTTTTAAAAGCCGCGGCAAGCCGATATACGTCGGGAAGGCGAAGTCCTTGCGCAAGAGGTTGAGTCAATACCTTGCCGGAAAACGGTCGGGCGATCCCAAGGCCGAGGCTATGTTGAAACGCGCTACCGAAGTCGAGCTGATGTTGACCGCCAACGAAACCGAAGCCCTCTTGCTCGAGATGAACCTCATAAATAAGTACCGACCCAAGTACAACGTCAGCATCCACGGTTTTCCGTATATAAAAATTACAAAGGAGAGATTCCCGCGCGTTTTCTTAACGCGGGAGGCGCGCGACGAACGGACGGGGCGCTACGTCGGCCCTTTCACGGACGCCAAGGCCGTGAGGCGGACGGTGGCGTTGACCAACCGCGCCTTCGGCCTGCGGACCTGTAAGTACGACCTTGACCGCAAGCCGCCCCGACGCCCGTGCCTCGACTATGAGATAGGCATTTGCCTCGGGCCGTGTGCGAGCGCCGTGTCGCAGGGGGATTACGCGGCCTTACTCGAGAAGGCGTTGAAATTTATCTCAGGTCGGCGGGCCGGCGTTATGCGTGAACTCGAGCAGCGGATGGCGGCTTCCGCGGCGGTCCTCTCGTTCGAGGAAGCGGCTAAGTGGCGGGACGTAATCCGGGGATTGAACCGCGCCGTCGCCGACCAATACGCGGTCGCGCGTAGGAATACGAACGCGGACGCCGCGGCCTGCGAGGTTAGAGTAGATAAATTGTACGGCGTCGTGTTGCGGGTTCGCGAGGGGCGGTTAGTGGATCGGGTAGCGGTAACGGCCGGCACGCCCGCGGGCGACGCACTCGAGCAATTTTTGCTGAGCCACTACGGCGCCGGGGCCGAGGTGCCGCCGAAGATAGCCGTAGCGCGGAGCTTTCCGGGGCGGGGCGCGTTGGCGGCGTCGCTGGCGGAGAAGAGGGGCGGGACGGTAAACGTCTTCGTCCCGCGGTGGGGGGAGTACGCTCACCTCGTCGCCGTCGCGGCTAAGAACCTGGATTATTATATAGAAGCTTCCGAGTTGTCCAAAGCGCGGCGGGGCGAGCTATCGGCGGTTTTCGAGGAGTTGGGTGCGGCGACGGCGTCGGCGAGGCCGCCGAGCCGCCTGGAGATGATAGACATATCGAATACCGGGCCGAAGTCGATAGTGGGGAGTTTGGTGGTTTTCGACGGCGGCGTACCCGATAAAGGCGCGTACCGGCGCTACCGCGTGCGAACGGTAGCGGGCCAGGACGACCTGGCCGCCGTAGCCGAAGTCGCGAAAAGGCGTTTCGCACGGGTAAAGAGGGGCGAAGACCAACCGCCGGACCTCTTCGTCGTAGACGGCGGCCCTAACCAACTGGCCGCGGCCGCTCGAGCCGTAGCCGAGGCGGGGTTCGAGGGGCAAACGGTGGCGGCCTTCGCCAAGGACCCGGATCGGCTTTTCGTTCCCGGGAGCCGCGAGGCCGCGGTCATTAGCGAAGCGGCGACGTTGTTCCTGGCGCGGGTGCGCGACGAGGCCCACCGGTTCGCCGTCGAATACCATAGAAAAGTGCGCGACCGCGCGGCGTCCAAGTCCATACTCGACGAGGTAGCGGGGATAGGGCCGGCGCGTAAGAAGGCGTTGCTCCGGCATTTCGGCTCGGTGGAGAAAATTATGTCGGCACCCGCGGCGGAGTTAGCGCGGGCGCCCAAGATGACGAAGCGCGCGGCCCAAGTTCTCTTCGACTACCTGCACGGCGCGCGGGAAGGAGAAGCGTGAACGCAAAAAAGGCAACCGTAGGTTTCGTCGTTCTTTTCTTCGTCGCAGTGGCGGCGCTCGTCGGTTATAGGGTATTGAACGTTTGGCTGCCGGAGCGGGTCGGCAGAGCTATAACGGAGCGTTTCGGCGAATACGTGACCATAGGCGCCGTGAAGTACGTATTCCCGTTGGGCGTAGAGGTCCGGGACGTCGTCTTCGTTAAAAGGCCCGGGGCCTTTTTAAGCGGCGAGGCGTCGCGCGTCCGCGTCAAGCTCCGGCCTTTGGCGTTTATACTATTGCGGTTCGACGCTCGCTTAATAAAGGAAATTACGACCGAGGACTATACTGTCTACCTCTACCCGTTGAAAATACCGCGGCCCAGGTTAATCAAACCCTGGGAGAACGTAGCGAGCGGAGCCGGCGGGGCGGCGGCCTTGTCGGGCGCCGTTTTACCCTCGGCGGTACCGGCGGCCGCACCGGTGCGGTCGGTACCCGCCGTAGCGAGCGGAGGCGGGGGCGAAAAGCCGCGTAAAAAGAAGCTGGTCCCTTTCGATTTCTCGTTCGCGGCTAAAAGGGGACGCGTAGTCTTTCGGGGCAACGCCGGCGACACTATTATACTCCGCGAAGTCGACGTCGGCGGCCGTATTTCCGACGAAGAGGTTGAGGCGTCGCTTAAAGGTAAAACGACGCGGCAGCGTTCTTTCGAATTCTCCGCGAACCATTCTTTCGTAACGAAGGAAGGTACGGCGAAGTACCGCGTCGAGGCCGTGGAGGCGGTCCACGTCCTGCCGTGGGTGGGGAAGCCCGGGTACCTGCTCGAGGCGGAGGGCGTATTGACGTTCGACGGGACGTTGACGTGGCGGCGCGGTAAGCTCGACCACCGGGCGACGGGCCGGCTTAGCCACGGCCGCCTGATACTAGCGCCGGACAACGTCCAGGTAAAGCTGGAGGACGTTAGCTTCCAATTCACGCTCCACAACGCGGACTTCACGGTTGACGAGGGCTCGTGCCGGGCCGCGGAGGTACGCTGGCACTTCGGCGGCCGCGCCTCGAAACTGGCTCTCGATTTATCGTTCCGGTCCGAGAATATGACGCTGCAGAACCTCGTAAATATGTTCGTGGGCGAGGTGCGCGTCAGTTACGCCGGCGTGGGCCTGGCGGAACTCCGGATCTTCGGTACGCCCAGCGACCCGCAATTTTATATCCGCGTTGAGCGTACGGATAAATGACAAATATAATTATAAGGCGTATAGAAAGGTCCGTTTTAAGTCGACTCTTTGTTAAGTTAGAGGGGTTAACCACTTGATTATTCAAACATTAGATGCCCCGATATCGTTGTTTATAAGCGATTTCCCTTGTTTTTTCCTTCCCCTTTAGTATAATCCCCGGAAGTAGTTATTTCCTGTAAAATATGGCTGACCGAACTCCAATACCGGGCGAAGAGCACGAAATCAAGCTGACGCGGTCGCTGGGCCTGCTGTCCGCGACGATGCTCGGCGTCGGCGCCATGATCGGCGCCGGGATCTTTATCCTTTCGGGCCTCGCGGCGGGTACCGCCGGCCCGGCGGCGACGGTGACGTACCTCCTCGTAGGATTCATGACGCTGTTCACCGCGCTCTCGTATTGCGAGCTGGCGGCGGCCATCCCCATCGCCGGCGGGGGTTACACGTTCGTCCACGAGGCCATCGGCGGCTTCACGGCGTTCATCACCGGGTGGGCTATGGTCTTCGGCCTGGTCGTCTCAGCGGCGCTGTACGCCATCGGTTTCGCGGAGCATTTCAACCCGCTCGTCGAGCTGGCGCTCCCTTACGAGTTGAACCGAGCTGTGGCCGTTGGCGCGATTATCGTCCTCCTGGCGCTGCTGAACGTCAAGGGGACGAAAGAGGCCGGCCATACGCAAAACTTATTCACGCTCGGCAAGGTCGCGATCCTAGCCGTATTCGTAATTCTGTGTTTCCGATACGTGGAGTGGGGGCGTTTCGAGAATTTCGCGCCGTTCGGCGCGATGGGCGTGCTCGCGGCGACGTCGCTCATCTACATCTCGTTTTTCGGCTTTGAGCAGATTTCGGATGCGGCGGAGGAGATTAAGAACCCCGAGAAAAACGTTCCCCGGGCAATTCTCCTGGCGCTGATCATACCGACGGTGATTTACGTATTGGTCGTGACGGTCTCGGTGGGGATTATCGATTTCGAGGTTCTGGGGACGGCGCCGGCGCCGCTGGCTATAATCGCCTCGAAAGTCCTGGGCGGGTACGGGTTGTTCTTCGTCCTCGTCGCCGGCGTACTTTCGACCATCTCGGCGCTCAACGCCGCCGTGTTGACGACCTCGCGCGTGACGTACGCTATTGCCCGCGACGGGTTTATGCCGGGGTTCCTGGCCCGCGTCAACGCCCGGTTCCGGACGCCGCACTGGGCGATCGTGGCGACGGCGGGATTCGCCGGCGTAATCGCGATAATAGGCGAGGTGAAGGCCGTTGCGCACCTCACGAACTTCTGTCTCCTCGTCGCGCTCGTCGTCGTCAATTTCTCGGTGATAATGCTCCGCCGCCGGCGGCCGGAACTCAAGCGGCCGTTCCGCCTGCCGTTCGGATACCTTATCCCCGCTCTGGGCATCGCCTCCAACCTCCTAATGCTGCTCTTCATGGAGTGGACCACCTATCTTTTAGGGACCGGGTTCCTGGCGTTCGGCGGGTTGGTCTATATCGCGTACGCCAAGGGCGCGAAGCGGACGCTGGAGCGCGAGCGGGTAATTAAATACCTGATGGCCAAGCAGGCGCGCAAGGAATACAAGATCCTCGTTCCGATCGCGAATCCGGATACGATGAAGTCGCTCGTCACCGTTGCCGCGGCCATCGCGAAGAAGTTTGACGGCGAAATATTGTTGTTGTCCGTGGTGGAGGTTCCGTATTACATACCGCTCGAGCGGGGCGTGGCGCGGGCCGGCGACTACCGTCCCCAGCTCACGCTGGCCGAGAAAATTTGCGAGCGCGAGGGCGTAACCGACGTCAAGCGGATGATAAAGATATCGCACCGTCTTTCGTACGGTATTTTGGAGACGGCGCGCGAGGAGAATTGCAATTTCATAGTTATGGGGCGTGTTAGCCGACGTACGGTAGGGGATAGGCTGTTGGCCACGGTTATCGACGCCGTGCTCGAGCAAGCGCCGTGCGACGTCGCCATCGTCAGGCCGGGCGCCGAAGACCTGACGGACGTGGACCGCATCCTGGTCGCGGTTTCGGGCAGCTCCAATTCCCGTCTCGCCGCGGAGCTGGCGCCGGCCTTCGCGGACCGGTTCGACGCCAAGTTGCGCGTCGTGACGGTTTCGGGCGCCACCGACGAGTTCGGCCTACCGCGGTATACCGCGCGGAGTCTATTGAACGACGTCGTATGCGACGTGGAATGCAAACGCGGCTTCGAACGGGACGTGCTCCTCGCCGAAGAAGTAACGGAAGCGTTAATGGAGGAGATAAGGCCGAAAGATCTCGTCGTTTTGGGCGCGCGTAAAGGCGGCGCGTGGGAACAATTGTTGTTTAAATCGGTCCCGGAGGAGATCTCCGAGCGGGTGGATAATACCGTCGTGATTATAAAGAAATTCACGCCCGTGCGGGTAGGGAGGCTCGAGCGTCTCCTTTCGGGCTCCGCACAGTAAAATCCGGACATGCGCGAATTCTTCGAACAGACAGTAGTCGAGCCGTTTATTGATACGGTGAAAATCATCGCCGGGTACCTACCGGTGCTGCTGGTGGCGGCGGCGGTTTTCGCCGTGGGTTTGCTTGTGGCGTACTTATTGTCGCGGCTCGCGCGTCGCGTCTTCCTCGCGCTACCGATAGAAAAAGGCGCTGCGAGGTTGGGGTTCGGCGCGCTTGCCAAGGGGGATATTAAACACTCGGCCGCCGAAATCTTCCGGCGCGTCGTTTGGTGGGTCGTCATGCTCCTGTTTTTGGACTTTTGCGCCGAAATCTTGGGGTTCACGCTACTCACGCGCGTATTCGATTTCTTAATACTCTATCTCCCGCGTATCCTTTTAGCTGCGGCGATACTTTTCGTAGCGCACGTCGCGGGGTCGTTCTTGGGTGGACTCGCTCGCGTGTGGGCGAGCAAGGTAGAGGGTATAAACGCCGCGGTTATAGGCAAGGTCGTTCGTTACGGCATCCTGTTCGTGGGGGCCGTAATGGCGATGGAAAAGCTTTACCTTACGACGACGTTCCTCGTTGCCGTATTTATTATAGTGTTCGGGGCCGTCATGCTTACCGCGGCGATAGCTTTCGGCAACGCCTTTGCCGGGCCTGCCAAAGAAATCGTCAGTCAGTGGTTAAAGGAGCGGCAGGCGCGCGGCCGCGAAAGCGGGGAAGACTAAAGCGGGATTCCGTCGGGGAGAGAGCTCGGGTAAACGGATATAGGCGTATTGTTACTGTCTTGGTAATATATGTTAGCTTAGTAGGTATATGCTTATTTTCCTTGCATTTAACGCGGCCTTCGTATAGAATTTAATGAGGTTTGAAGTGAGCAAAACAAGGCGCGATATTAACGTCGTCGCGTCAGCTAAAAAAGATAGAAGGAGGTGAAGCACTTTGCGTTATTTAGTCTTGCTGTTAGCACTAGCACTTGTCGTTCCTGCGGCGTTGGGGAAGACGTTAAAATCCGCCTACGACGAAGCAGGACCCGGCGAAGGGTACGACAAACTCCTCGTGCTCGACCCCGAAGTTACGTACACCGGCGGGTGCGGAGTTCTAATCGGGAAGAAGTCCTGCATTCGGGGTAACGGCGCGCTTTGCGACCTCGAAGGCTCCCAGGTATTCCTTTCTCAACCCGGTACAAGTTTAGACATTACGGGCTGCTGTTTAATAAACGGCGGCACTTTCGGCGCCATCTACGTTGCCGATAGCGCTTCCGCAAATATCGACGGAAATACGATATGCAAAAACGGCATCGGCCTCTACATTTGGGAATACTCCTCCGCTACCGTGAAGAACAACATCATCTTCAAGAATAACAAGAGCGGTGGGTCGATGTACGGCGTCGCTAAACACCAGAGCACGGGTACACTGGATATCCTGTACAATGACATCGACGCCAACTACGGCGGCAACTACATGTATTTCTGCCCGGGTTGAGGTGGCGGCACGTGGTACAGCTTCGTACCAACGCCAGGCACGGGCGAAATTCACAAAGACCCCTTATTCAAGGACTTCGAGAATAACGACTTCGGTTTAACCGAGACCTCCCCCTGTAGAGGCGCCGGCGAAGGTGGCAAGGATATAGGCGGAAAGCCGTATCCCACGGCAATAGTGCCGACGTCGTTCGGCAAGGTAAAGGCTTTGTTTAACTAAGACGGCGATAGCTCCGGAGTTGAAAAAGAGGGCGAAAGCCCTCTTTTTTTATCGCGTTACTTAACCAATTTCGCTTGTGTTTAAAAGGCCGAAATGTTATATTCTTTGAAAGTTTCGGCTATCGGCGCGGATTTCAGAACAGGATAAGGCGTGTCACAAAATGACCGGGAAGGGCCTGGCCGGGGAAAGCGTTTCGCGCGGAACGCGGCGGTCGTCATAAATTTAGGGTGGACGTTTATGGCGGTCGTTTTAGGCGGTTTTTTCGGCGGTTATTTGCTCGACCGATGGCTCGGGACAACGCCCGCATTCATACTCGTGTTGAGTTTTTTAGGAATCGCGGCGGCCGTTTATCTCGTGATCCGCGAGATCCCGCGTTTGCTCCGATGACGGATAAAGGGCTGGTACGTTACCCCTTCGGTTTCGTTGCGGGATTATTCGCCGCCGTGGCCGTCGTCGTTGCGGGTGCCGGTATATATGGCGGCGGTACTTGGGCCGTAGGCGCGTTCGCGGGGGGCGGCGCCGTCGCGGCCGATTTCGTTTTAATCGCGACGGTCGGCGTGATTCTAGCGCGGGCGGCGGCGCAGCATAAAAAACGTTTGTTGCTGAAGGGGATACTGGCTCTCGCGGCTAAAGTGTTGCTGCCGTTTTCTTTAATCGCCGCGTTATTCTGGATTACTCCTTTATCGGCCCAAGCCGTAGCGCTCGGCGCCGTCGTCGTCGCTACGTTCAGCCCGTTATTGATAGCGTTGCATTTTCTCCGCGAGATATCGGCGGCCGGGAATACCTAGGGCATGGAAGAGCTTAGAGTAGGTTTAGAATGGGGCCTGCCTCTCCCGGGCCTTCACCACCACGGAACGGTCGTCGTGACGAACGCGTTATTAGTTGCCGTCTTGGTGGGGGTCGGTTTCTATACGATTTGCCGCAAGGCGAAACTGAAACCCGGGATACCCCAAATGGTCCTCGAACTCGTCGTCGAGACGGGCCGGCATTTCCTACTCGACATCGGCGGGCGAAAGGTAGTGAAATACCTTCCGTTCTGCCTTTCGTTGTTCCTGTTTATCCTGGTAGCGAACCTCTTCGGGATGATACCCGGGTTGACCGCGCCGACGACTAATATAGCCGTGAACGCGGCTATGGCCTTATGCGTGTTCGTGATGACTTTCTACGTAGGCGTTAAGGAATTGGGGTTGAAGAGGTATTTCCTCCATAAGACCGGCCCGTTCGCGGGTATGACGAAGATAGCGTTCATCATCGGCGGCCCCATTTTTATATTGTTGGAAAGCGTCGGCGAATTCGCCAGGCCGCTGTCCCTAACGATCCGTCTTTTCGGTAACATTTTCGGCGAAGAGCAGTTCGTAATGGTGGTTAATAATATCGTTACCAACGTCAACGTTTTATTCCCGACTTTGAGTATGGAGCCGTTTATAGAATATATTATGGCGGTAACGTTGATGCCGCTTGTTTACGCGCTGGTAGCTTTCACAAGTTTCCTTCAGGCTTTTATATTCGCTTTTTTGCCGATACTTTACTTCGGCGCCGCCGTGGGGTGGGGCGAGGAGGACCATTGATCCCGGCCGCGGCTGCTCGCCTCGGAAGGGTTCGGCTGACGTTACGTAACGTGTAAGGAGGCTCGAGTATAATGACCGTTAAAACGTTAACTTGGCTCGCGATCTTGATCTTCGCTTTCGGTGTCGCCGCCGCTTTGGGCGCGGAAGAAAAGGGCGGCGTCGCCGAGAAGGCTTCCCCGGCGTTGCGGGAAACGGCGGCTAAGGGTTTATCGTGGACGCTGGTAGCCGCGGTTCTGGGTATGGCTTTCGCCGCGGCCGGGGCCGCGGTAGCGCAGGCCGTGACCGCGAACGCGGCGCTGCAAGGAATAGCTCGTCAACCCGAAGCTTCGGGGAAGATCTTCGTCCCCATGTTGCTCACGGTCGTGTTCATAGAGACGCTGGGGATCTATACCCTTTTCGTCGCGATTCTTTTAATTTTCGCCAACCCCTTAATAGGGTTGTTGGGCTAGTTACCTTATGTTCGAATTTAACCCCGCAATATTTATCTATCAGCTCGGTATCTTCATCGTCTTTACCGTTTGCGTGACGGTAATATATAAGACCCTTCTCGAGCCTATATTGAAGGAACGGCGCGAGCGTATCGAAGGAGATATGGCGCGCGCCGCGGAGGAGCGAGCGGAAGCGGGCGCACTCAAGTCGAGGTACGAGGAGAAGATGACCCAGGTGGGCGACGAGGCTTCGGCCATACTCAAACGGGTTAACGAAGAAGCCGCTCACCACCGCGAGGAGCTCCTTACGCAGACGCGCCGTCAGGCGGACGCCTTGCTGCATAAGGCCGAGGAACTGATCGCTATAGAGGAGACGCAAGCGGTGGAGAGGATAAGGGGCGAGATGGCCGATTTGGCCGTCGCCGTCGCCCGCCGCGTCCTCGAAGAGACCAGGACTACCGAGCGCGAAAGAGAACTCGCCGAAAAGTTTTTAGCCGAGATGGAAGGCCGGACGGCGTTCGACCGGCCTTTGGAATCCTAGGCGCGAGATGCGAGATTCAGTAATCGCACGGCGTTACTCCCGGGCGTTTTATAAGCTCAGCTTCGCCCAGGATAGGGTGGCCGAAGTCTTGGAAGACTTGGCGGCCTTCGCCAAGTTATTCGCCGGGCGCGCCGAGATTCGGGAGTTCCTGGCTAATCCCGGAGTTCCGTCCGAAGCAAAAGAGAAATTAATCGAAGAAATAACGGCCGAGGACATAACCGCGGATTTCGTGAAGTTCCTTATCGATAGAGGCCGGTTGCTCCTTCTACCGGCGATTTACGAAGACTTCTTGCGGACCTACCGTCACGACGCCGGGATAGTGGCCGCGGAAGTGGCGTCCGCCGTACCGCTGGCCGAGGATTTACGCGAGCGGCTTGGGGCGGCGCTTGCGCGCCTTACCGGGAAGCGCGTCGAAATCGAAGCCGTCGTCGACGAGGCCGTAGTCGGCGGTTTGAAGTTAACCGTCGGCGACCACGTCATCGACGGGACGTTGGCGTCTCGTTTGGAAGACGTACGAGGAACGATGGCTGGAGCCGGCGGCGCCGCCGGTTCAGAGGAGCCCTCTTATGAGGATAAGCCCCGACGAGATTAGCGAAATACTTAAAACCGAAATCGCCCGCTACCGTAAAGAACTCGACGTTACGACGACGGGAATCGTGACGAATGTCGGCGACGGCATCGCTCAGGTCTACGGCCTCTCGGACGTGATGTACAACGAAATGGTACTCTTCAGCGGCGGCGTTTACGGCATCGCTATGAACCTCGAGGAGACTACGGTAGGAGTGGTGGTTTTAGGAGACGACCGAGGTATTAAAGAGGGCGACGTCGTACGCACTACGCGTAGGATTCTGGAGGTCCCGGTGGGGGAAGCGTTGTTGGGCCGGGTCGTGACGCCCGTCGGCGAAGCGCTCGACGGCCGCGGCGCCATACCCCGGGACAAGACCCTACCCCTTGAGGGAAAAGCGCCGAGCGTCGTCCAGCGCCGGCCCGTCGACCAACCGCTGCAGACGGGCTTGAAGGCCATAGACGCCATAACGCCCATCGGGCGGGGCCAGCGCGAGTTAATCCTCGGCGACCGGGGCATTGGGAAGACCGCTATATGCGTCGACGCCATCATTAATCAACGGGAGACCGACGTCGTCTGCGTTTACGTGGCCATAGGACAGAAGACTTCCACCGTCGCCAAAGTCGTGAAGACGCTCGAGGAGTACGACGCGATGTCCTATACGACGGTGGTCCACGCCGGCGCGGCGGACCCGGCGCCGCTGCAATACATAGCGCCGTACGCCGGCTGCGCGATGGCGGAGTACTTCCGCGATAACGGCGGCCACGCGCTCGTCGTGTACGACGACCTCTCGAAGCACGCCTGGGCGTACCGTCAGCTATCGTTGCTTTTACGGAGGCCGCCGGGCCGCGAGGCGTACCCGGGAGACGTCTTCTATCTGCACTCGCGTCTACTCGAACGCGCGGCGAAATTATCCGACGAGATGGGAGGCGGCTCGCTTACCGCGTTGCCTATCATAGAGACGCAGGCCGGCGACCTCTCTACGTACATCCCGACGAACGTTATTTCTATTACGGACGGCCAGATATACCTCGAGGACGGCCTTTTCTACGCCGGCATCAGGCCGGCCATAAACGCCGGCCTTTCGGTGTCCCGCGTGGGCGGCAAGGCGCAGAATAAGGCGATGAAGAAAGTCTCGGGCATGTTGCGTCTCGACCTGGCGCAATACCGCGAACTCGAGAAGTTCGTGCAGTTCGGGACCGAGCTCGACCGCGCGACGCAAGACCAGATCCGGCGGGGCGAGCGCCTGGTGGAAATCCTTAAACAAGACCAGTATTCGCCCATGCCCGTCGACGAGCAGGTACTGATTATCAACGCCGCGGTTTCCGGCGCGCTGGACGGCGTCCCGTTGGAATTAGTACAGGAGTGCACCGACAAGCTTCTCGAGTACATGAGGGCCGTCCGGCCGGATTACGGCCGCGGCATAAGGGAGACCGGCGATTTACCCGACGACGTTCACGAAAAGCTTGACGAAGATACGGCTACGTTCGTGTCGGGTTTCTTAAAACAGAAGGGCGTGTCCGTCCGGGGCGAAGAGGAAGCGCCGCCGGAGGAAGAGGGCGGGGATTAATAATGCGTCGGGCGGCGGTACGGGTGGTGGCCGGGGCGGCGTTATGTTGCGCGGCGTCCTGCTTGAATACTAAAGACGTCGTCCAACCGGCCGAAGTGGAGGCCGGGGAGAAGTTTGAGGCGGCGGTAGAGCTCCGCTCGTACGCCGGATTAAAGGATGTGGAGGGACTTACTTTCGCGGGCGTCGTGGCCGTTTCGATACCGGACGGGGCCGAAGTAATTAAGGCTACGTACGAGGGTGCGGCGAAAGGCCGGCTCGACGAACGCGCGGCCGTCGGCCCGGGCGATTTGCCGGAACGCCCGGGTTATTCCTGGGTATACTTCGTAACGCCGGAAACGTACGACCCGATAGAATACGTTGGAAAGGACTTCGTCGTAACATTAATTATGCGGGCGCCGCCCGCGCCCGGCGACTACCGATTAGGTTACGCGGCCGGGGCCGTATCGGCGGAAGGTCCCGATATAGATTACGCTTACGCTTACTGGGGAACCGCCTGGGAGGGCGAAGGGCAAGAGCCGGTTCTGGAACGCGGGATAACGGTTAAATAATGGCGACGCTGCGGGCCGTAAGACGACGCATAGGTACCGTCCAGAAGATACGCGAGATAACGGCGGCTATGAAAACCGTTTCCGCGGTGAAGGTCAGGAACGCGCAAGCCGCGTTAATGGCGATGAGGCCGTACGCGGCGCACCTGGCCGAAATCATCGCGCACCTGGCGACGTGCGGCGAGCCGGCCGACCATCCGCTGTTGGCGGATCGCGGCGACGAGAACGCGGTCCTGGTAGTCATAACTTCCGACCGGGGATTGTGCGGGCCCTTCAATTCCAACGTTATCAGGCGGGCGGTGGCTTACCAGGAAGAACACAGGGCGCTTTTCGGCCAATACGCCGACATGATTTGCGTCGGTAAAAAGGGTTGCGATTTCTTTCGCCGGAGGAAGTTCAATATACTGGAGAGCTACGTCGGGTTTTACCGGGGGATAACGTACGACGATGCTCGGGCCATAGGAAGGATAGCGACGTCGGCCTTCCTCGCCCGCGACGTCGACCGCGTCGACTTTTTGTACCAACACTATTATTCGGCGGGGAGGCAAGTTGTTAGCGTGCGAGCGGTGCTGCCGATTCGGTTGGAGGAGATGCTCCTGCCGGAAGCCGCCGGGTCATTAGGAGATGCCGCGCCCGAAGCATGCCCGCTTTTAGAGTATATATTCGAACCGGACAGCGAGACCATCCTCGACGAGTTGTTGCCGCTTTACGTGAACGTCCAGGTTTGGCGTATCCTGCAAGAGCATACGAGTTCGGAGCACGGCGCGCGTATGATGGCGATGGAGGCGGCGACGCGGAACTGCGAGGAAATGCTCGGGACGCTGACCCTCGATTACAATAAAGCGCGTCAGGCGAATATTACGAAAGAGCTTATCGAGGTCACTTCGGCCGCGGAAAGCTTGCGGTAGGAAAAGGCGGGGTAAGGTTTAGTAATATGATGGTGGAATTCCGTGGCACAACGTCGGCGGCGACGATAACCGCCGAGAACATTTCATGCGTCCACTTCGGCGGCCGTTTGGCGCCGAGCGGTAAGCGGGGGCGGTGAATTGGCGGGGCGAAAAGGCCGTCGTTTGGCGGTATGCGGCGTTTGGTTTCTGTGTTGGATGCCGGCGTTCGCGGGGGCCACGTCCGTAGCCGGTGAGGTATACGACGTTCGTACGGGGACGGTCGTACCGGGGGCGCGGGTTACTTTAGGCGGCGAGGCCGCTACCGCCGGCGCCGACGGCATCTTCAAACTTATCGCCGCGCCGCGGAAACCGTCGAATATAATAGCGACGGCGCCCGGGTACGCCGTTACCGTCATTAAATACTTCCCCGTAACGCCGGTCCCGCGGGAGATCTGGCGTAACGTCCCGCTAATGCCGAAGGCTACGAAAGGGCTGTGGGAGGGCGACTTCGTCGACTTCTTCTTCGAAAACGCGGCGTTGGAGGAAAGTTATAAAGGTCACGTCGTTGCGCGGCGGTTCGACGCATTACCTCTGCGGGTAGAAGTTAACGGGGTGGGCCCGGACGGAGCGGCGGACGTCGCCGGGATGTTCGACGTTTTAAATGAACGGTGGGGTTTGAGTATTTTAGAAGTCGCGGTGGGGGAAGAAGCTTCCGCCAACCTGGACTTCGCGGGTGACGCCGCGAACGCGACGTTCGGGTATCGGGACGGCCTTCCGACGGCCTCGTTTCCCGGCGGCGCGACGGCCGAGAATATTAATCTGGCCGAAGCCTATTTAAGACGTATCGTCCTCAACGGCGAGCTTGAAGGCTTAGGCGCAACGGCGGAGAAGTTAGGGGCCGATAAGGCCGTGGCCGAGGATTTGGACGCGGTCGTGGAAATAATCTACCGCGAACCCGCTGATTTCAACTACGCCGTATTTAAAAGGCGGCCGCCGGCGAGGTTCTCGATTCTAACGGATTTGTATTTGGGCGTCGGCGGCTACGAGAGGCACGGAGTTACGGACGGCGCCGGGCAGCCGGTAGAATTCCCGGGGGAATATCAACTGGGCCAAATCACCTTGGCGGGGGGAGGTACTTACCGCAACGTTTGGGCTAAAGCCGGTTTTTGGTTCGCCGGGATATGGGAAATCGACGCCGAGGGATTGTTCCCCCGGGGCGCCGTACCGGCGGAGAAGGTTTTACGTCGCAACTTCAGCACGTACTACCGCGGCGGATATTGGCTCGAGCCCTTAGGCGGCGTCCGCCTAGGGCCGCTCGCCGGTTACAGAACGTTGTCGGTGCGGGGGAAGTTTAAGGGTGTAGAGGGCGCCGGCGGCGAAACGCCGTTGGATATAGACTATACGACGCGCTACGACGGTTTCGAGGCCGGCCTGGGCGGCGACGTCGCGTTCGGCTGGTACAACCTGGGTCTCTTCGGCGAGTACTCGCTGGTATTCGCCGACCGCCCTTTGAACCTGGCGGAATTCGGATTCGGGGCGGCCAGCGGCATCGGCGCGGGTACGTTCGCGTTCGTACGTTTTTATTGGGGCCGACCGTTAAGGTATACTTTCGCCGGCTTGGCGATGAAGCTCGCCATACCCTTATAAGGGCCAGTTAAGCACAAGGTTGGAATTGCGATGACTAGTAGAGCCGAAGGCAAGATAGTCCAGATCATAGGTCCGGTCGTCGACGTAGAGTTCGACGCGGATACGCTACCGTCTATCCGCAACGCGATAGAAATCCCGCGACGGGAAGGCGGCGTTCTTACGGCCGAGGTTTCCCAGGAATTGGGCGAGAACCAGGTGCGTTGCATCGCGTTGGGGCCGGTCGAAGGACTGGTTCGGGGCGACGCCGCGTACGATACCGGTAGCCCGATTGTGGTACCGGTGGGGCCGAGTACGCTGGGGCGCCTTATGGACGTCGTCGGCGAGCCTGTCGACGGCCTCGGCCCTATAGAGGCCGACGAGAAGTTATCGATCCACAGGCCGATACCGCCCCTGACCGAACAGGATACCAGTTCCGAGATGCTCGAGACCGGTATTAAGGTCATAGACCTGCTAGAGCCCTTTTCAAAAGGGGGCAAGACCGGCCTGTTCGGCGGCGCCGGCGTGGGCAAGACGGTTCTCATCATGGAGATGATCCACAATATCGCAACGGAACACGGCGGGTACTCGGTATTCGGCGGCGTCGGCGAAAGGACGCGCGAGGGCAACGACCTGTGGTTGGAGATGAAGGAGTCCGGCGTCCTTAACAAGACGGCGATGGTCTTCGGCCAAATGAACGAACCCCCGGGGGCGCGCTTCCGGGTAGGCCTTACGGCGCTTACGCTGGCGGAATATTTCCGCGACGTCGAGGGAAAAGACGTTTTATTGTTTATTGATAATATCTTCCGTTTCGTGCAAGCGGGTTCGGAGGTTTCTACGCTGCTGGGGAGGATGCCGTCGGCGGTCGGGTACCAACCTACGCTCGGTACCGAAATGGGCGAATTCCAGGAGCGGATCACGTCCACGACGCGGGGTTCCATAACAGCCGTGGAAGCCATCTACGTGCCGGCGGACGATTATACCGACCCGGCGCCGGCCACGACCTTTGCGCACCTCGACGCCGTAACGCAGCTGTCGCGCCAGATATCCGAATTGGGTCTGTACCCCGCGGTCGACCCGCTGGCGTCTACGTCGCGGATTATGGACCCCCGGGTGCTGGGCGAGCGCCATTACCGCGTCGCGCGGCGCATTCAGGAGATACTGCAGCGATATCAGGAGCTTTTGGATATTATCGCGATTTTGGGCATCGACGAGTTGTCGGACGACGACAAGGTGATCGTGGGGCGGGCGCGCCGCATCCAGCGCTTCCTCAGCCAACCGATGTTCGTGGCGGAAGCTTATACGGGGCGGGCCGGGGCCTACGTTCAGTTGGAAGATACGATAGAAGGTTTCGAGAGACTGGCGGCCGGCGAGTTCGACGGCCTTCCCGAACAGGCGTTCTTCATGGTGGGAACCATAGACGAGGCCGTCGAGCGGGCGAAAAAGCTTTCGGGCGCGCCGGCTTAGGGTACGGGGGGCGGCGACTTTGACGGGGAAAATCGTAAAGGTAAGGCCGGCTATGGCGACGGAGTTCGACGACGTTGCGGCCTTCTGCGCGGGACGCGGTACGGATCCCAAGGCGCGAGAAATCAGGAGGCGGCGCCGTTATTGGCTCCAGGAAATGGCGCTCCGCGGCCTTACGGTGCTTTTGGCGGTTGACCCCCGGCCGCCGCGATTCGTCGATTTCGACGGCGAGCGCGTAAGCCGCGACGAACTTACCCTTTTAATCGACGGTTTGGTAGTGGGGATTTTAGAGTACGTGCCGATCGAGGAAACGCTTTACCCGGTAGAAGGGCGCGGGTACCTCTTCGTCGATTGCCTGTGGGTAATGCCGCCGTACGTAGGCCGGGGCGTAGGGCGGGCGTTGATGGACGGCGTTGTCCGCCGTGCCCGGGACAGCGGGAGCGGCGTTGCTACGGTAGCGTGGCGCGGCGTGAACCCGGCGGACGATTGGCCCTATATGCCGGCGGCGTTTTTCCGCTCGTTCGGCTTCGACGCCGTCGAAGAGGAAGGGGACCGCGTCTTGATGGCCGTGTCGTACGGCACGCGGGAGAAGCCGGCCCTCGTTCCGCCGAGCGCCCCCGAGGAGGAGGGGATAACATTTTTGTGCGGCCCGAGTTGCCCGGCGAGCTTATGGGCGGCGGAGGAAGTCCGCGGAATCTCCGGCGAAGGCGAAGCCGGCCGGGTGAAAATCGTGGAAGTTGAGGGGAGGGAAGGTTCGCAGCGCGTTGGCGCGCTATTCGGCGTATGCGTCGGCGGCCGCGTTGTCGTGAACCGGTTGGCGTTTGCACGCGACGTTGAAGTTGAATTAGATAGGAGAGAATCCGATCGCTCTACCGACGATACTGAACCTTAGCTTAGTGACGCCCATGGCGATGGAATTCCACGGCCCGGTGACCTCGGTTACCGCCCCGGGTACGGAAGGGTACCTTGGCGTTTTGCCGGGCCATATCCCGCTGGTGACGTCGCTAAAGCCCGGAGTCGTGACCGTCACCGCCGAAAGCCGGCGGTATAAATTCGTCGTAGGCGCCGGGTATATGGAGGTAACGCCGGCCTCGGTTATCATAATTACGGAGTCGGCGACGGCGAAGCGAGAGGTAAAATCATAATGGCGACTTCGGAGAAAGACGCGGTCATTGCGGAGACGGTGCGCCGGGTGATGGGCGAATCCGAGTTTTTCCTGGCCGACGGCCTCGCGGCGACGGAAAAGAAGATAGCGGAGCTTTTAGGCGCGGATTTGCCTTTTATAACCGAGGTGCTTCGGTACGCCGCCGGTTCGGGCGGCAAAAGGTTCCGGCCGCGGTTAACGTTACTCTCCGCGGCTACGGCCGGTCTCGATCAAACGCGCGTGGCCGGGGTGGCCGCCTGCATGGAGTGCATCCACCTCGCTACGCTGTTGCACGACGACGTTATAGACGAGGCGGCGATACGGCGAGGCCGCCCCACCACCCACCGACGTTTCGGCAATAACCTATCGATATTGGGCGGGGATTATATATTAACGCGCGTATTCCAATACCTCGTCAAAGAAGTTAAGAATTGGGAGATCCTCGACGTAGCCGTCGCGACGACGAACCGTATGGTTGCGGGAGAGTTTTTTGAAATGTGGCGCCAGGGAAGGCTCGACTTCGCGGAAGAGGATTACGTTAAAATGATCACGTTAAAATCCGCGAAACTGCTGGAGGCTTCCTGCCAGGTGGGCGCCCTGGCCGCCGGTTACGACGGGTGCGAGTACGATGCTTTTACCGACTACGGGTTGAATACGGGCATTTCCTTCCAAATAACCGACGACTGCCTCGACCTCGCCGGGGAAGGCGATTCGTTGGGTAAGGAGGGGTTCGCCGACGTCCGTTCCGGCAAAATTACCCTTCCGGTAATTTACGGCTTGGCATCGGCGCGGGGCCGCGACGTAACTAACGCCGTGGAGGCCATTTGGGAAGGGGAGACGGCCGAGGATGAACTCGTACGCGCGCTAAAGGAAGGGGGCGCGTTCGAGAAGTCGCGTGCTTCGGCCCGGGCGTACGCCGAAAAGGGGAAAGGTGCCCTCGCGGGCGTTCCTGCGGGAAAGGCGCGCGACTTTTTAGCCGCTATCGCGGATTGGACGTGGTGTCGCCAGTATTGATTGCCGTAAAAGCCTTAAGTAAAATATTTTATTTCCTGTCATCGCGCCGTTTAGCGATAGTATTAGCGCTGGCCTTCGGCGTCGTCGCGGTCATCGGCGTGTTAGTTCCCCAAAATAAGCCGCTCGCTTATTATGAAGTACATTATAAGGACTTGGCTTATAATATACTGATATCATTGGATTTATACGATATATTTTCGTCGTGGTATTTCGTTGGAATATTAATATTCCTGGCCGTAAGTTTAGCGTTTTGTATGGGCCGCCGGATGTCGGCCGCGTTCGCGGTTTTTCGCTCGAGGCCGCCGCGGCTTCCGTTTGAAGAAACGACGTCTTGCGAGGCGGAGATTGGGTCGGAAGCGGTATTCGAAAAGGTTGTCACCGCTCTTCGGGAATTACCTTTCAGTTGGCGGGAGGGGGGCGGCGTATTTTACGGGCGGCGACGGCGGTGCGCGCTGGTCGGTACGGTTTTGATCCACGTCGGTTTATTGTCCGCTTTATTGGGGTTTTTATTGGGCGTTTCCGCTCCCCGCGAAGAGGTCTTCGTTTTCGAAGGGGAACGGGTGGCGTTGCCCCCGGCGTGCGGAAAAGGTTTCGAGGTAAGCGCCGACGCCGTAGACGTATTCACGGATGCGAATACCGGCACGGTTTTATCCTACCAGACGGGGATACGTTTATCAAATAAAGGCGACGAGGTCGCCGCGAAAGAGCTCGAGATTAACAGGCCGCTTCGTTACCGCGGCCTGGCGATATATCAGAACGATACGGCGTCGGCCGACGCGAAAGGCCTTTTCCTCGAAGAGATCGAGTTGAAGGAAGGCGTTACGGCCGACGAATACGGCCGCGTCGAATTTTCCTGGGAAATAGGGAACGAGAGCGGCGACGTGACTATGCTCCCGGGCGAGGCCGGCGCGTTGGGAGATACCGGCGTGACGTTGCGTTACGTCGCGTACTTCGAACGCTTTTACGCGACCGAGGCCAGTTTCGGCGATGACGGCGCCGATTACAATCCGACCGCGTTCATCGAAATCGAGAATGGCAGAGGCGACACTGCTAAGGGTGTTGCATATAAATTACGCCCGGAGAAATCGTTTTATCGAACCGAAGTCCCCGATTTCACCGATAAACCGCTCCGGGTCGATTACGCCGGCGACGACGGCCCCTGGCGCGCCGCGCGGAGAGAACGCGTTTTAGCTTCGGGCTCGTACGTTGCCCTCGGCGGCGGCGAAACGATGAGAGTAATGATGGCGGGAGGGGAAGGCAGCGATCTCAGCCTACGTTCTTTGGAGGGTATAATCGAACGGCGCGACGGCGGCGAAGAGCGAATCGAATTCCCCTTTGGCGTTAGGGTTAACGTTCCCACGAGCGGCGGCGATAGGATATACAGATTCCTGGGGAGTGGTGCGGCGCCCGTTACCGGTTTGACGGTCGGCCGCGAACCGGGCCTCCCATTTTTCTACGCGGCTTGTTTACTATTTTCGGTCGGCGTCGTCACGGCGGCGTTGTTGCGGTACGACGAGCTGGTGGCGTACGTCCGCGGCGGCCGGGTGTATCTGGCGGCGTACTCGAGCAAGGGCGCCGGGGTAATCAGGCCGGCCTTTGACCGATGGGTGACCCGCGTGAAAGAGAACGTGTAACGCGATGCGACTTAACGTATTATTGGCGGTAGGAGTCGCGGCGTCGGTAACGGCCGCTTGGGCGGGGGAAGGGAAAGCCGATTTTTCGGAGCGGCTGGAGTTCGTCGAAAAGGCGGGCCTAAGCGAGATATTCGGGGGAGTAGCCGTTAAGGCCGATAGGCCCATGCCCTGGCGTACGTTCGTGCGCGACCACTACCGGCTCCTTAAAGGGCGGGGCGACGTTCGGGACGGCGACCTCGGCGAGAACGCCGACGCGGCGATTTGGCTCGCGATATTGGACCCGGAGTACCGCCAGGACGGCCGCCTGCTATACGTCGAGGGGGGCGAAATACCGGGTGTTGCGGAAGACGGATGGTTGTCCTTAAAAGAATTCGGGGCGGAAGTTATGCCGGGCGTAGTACATAACCCGGAGTCTTTCGCCGGCGGCGACGTCGAACGGGCGGTGACGGACGTCGTTAACCGGGCCAGAGCTTTACACCGCTTGTCTTGGCGCGACCTGCTCGTTCTCTCGGGTACGGACGTGACGGGGTGGCGGCCGGTCGGCGAAGAAAGCTTGCTTCGGCGGCGCGTCCGTGACCTGAAAGAATCTTACGATAGGCGCGACGCCGTGGCTATGGGGGCATCGGCCGCGGCTTTAGCGGCCGCTTTTAAAATGCAACCTGGCTACCCGTCGCCGGCGAAGCTATCGCTCGAGACGTACCTGGCTAAATTCTCGGTTTTAAAAATCGGCTTCGGCCTGTACGCCGCGTCGGCGTTGCTTTTCTTGGTATGGGCTATTTTCGGGAAGCGTCGCGTAGCCGATATCGGCGCCTGGACGGCGCTGGCGGGGTTCGCGCTCGCGACGGTTGCTTTGGTGGGGCGCTCATTTATAGCCGGCCACTTGCCGGTCGCCGGCACGTACGAAATTCTTTTACTTCTTTCATGGAGCGTTGTGTTATTCTTCCTCGCTTTCTATTCGAAGACGCGGGGAGCGTTCCTCGGCCTGGTACTTATGCCTGCGGCGGTAGCACTCGGCGTCGCCGCGTCTTTCTTCCCTTCGGATGTGGAAACGCAACTCGCGCCGGCGTTGCGGTCCGGGTGGTTCACGGCGCGCGGTATACTGGCGGCTTTGGGCGAGGGGGCGTTCGCGGTCGGATTCGCCGCCGCGGCGTTACGCCTGTTCAAGCCCGGCGCCGTTTCCGGAAGGTTCCCGTCCGGGGAAAGGCTGGGCGTTATCGAGTACCGCGCGATGGCGTTGGGATACCCTTTGTTCGCGGTAGGGGTGTTGGTCGCGGGCGCGATTTGGGTCCAGCAAGCCGGAGCGGCGTGGTGGAACTGGGGACGCGGCGACATAGCTTTGCTGATAGTCCTCGCCCCGGCTACGGCTTATCTGCACGTACGGGGCGCGCGTGGTTGGCGGGGAAACGGCGCCGCGGCGTTGGCGGTTTTAACGTTCGTCGCGGCGGTATTGGCGTTTTTCGCAAGTACGGTATTAGGCAGCCGGCCTCCTCAAGGCTTTTAATCTACAGGAAGTCCGACTTATGAAAATAAAGAAGAAAAAAGAGAAGCCCATACTGAAGCGGGCCAGGAGGCCGGCCGAAGCGGCGGCCGAAACCCGTTTTCAAAGGATTACAAAACCCTTCGTCAGGCGGTGGAAGGTTATCGTAGCCGTGGCCGGCAGCGTCGTAGTCGTTGCCGCGGCGATAGGCGGTTACGCCTGGTACCGCCAGGACCGCGAGGTGCGGGCTGCCAAGGCGTACGCCGGCTTCCAGGAGAGGATAGCGGAGGATGTCAAGAAAGCCGCCGAGGCCGCGGGCGAGGAAGGGAAATTGGACGAGGATGAACTCGCGGCCAAGACGACGGCCGAGCTCGAGAATCTGGTAGAACGCTTCGGCAATACCGGAACCGGCCGGGCCGCGACGTACGAGCTGGCATCATTATATTTCGACCGCGGCGAGTATGAGAAGGCGCGAGAGTTGTTCGTCAAAGTCGAAGCGAAGTCGAAGGGGTTGGAAAAAGTATTGGCGGCCATAGGCGTCGCGGATTGCGAGAAAGCGCTGGGCAACTACGACGGGGCCATCTCCAAATATCGGCTGATATTCGATAATCATCGCGGCGAATTCCCGTCCGTACCGGTGGCGATGGACCTGGCGGAATGCTACCGTGAAACGGGGAAGTTGGATGAAGCCGTAAAGACCTACCGGTACGTGCTAGACTATCACCGTCTTTCGCCGTACGCCGCGGAGGCGGAACGGGAACTGAATAAAACCGAGGCCTTGATCGCGGCGAAGACCGGACCGCTTTAACGAACCGAGCGGCCGCTAGCGGTATCGGCCTCGGCTCCTTCGAACACGGGGCGGCAGGACTAAACCTCGGCCCCGGGTTGATGACGAGAGGATAGCGTTAAGCGCCGCGCCGTTACGACGCCGCGGCTTATCGATTATTAAACGCCGCCCGCGTCGGCCGGTTTAATTGGTAAAACCGTCGGCGGCGGTGATGTTGACCCGATGCGGGTCGTCGTTTATAATATTGCCGGAATACTCGGTTTAGGTCGTTTTACGAGTCAACCCGTTCACCGGTTGGTTAATGGAGTCGCCGTGAGTATTATAAGTATAATGGCTAAAAGCCGGCGCGCCTTCATCGGCGGCCAGGCCGTCGTCGAGGGCGTAATGTTCCGCTCGCCTCACGCCTATGCCGTCGCCGTTCGAAGCCCGGCGGGGGAAATCGTAATGGAGGCCCGGGAGCACGCGTCGCTTACGTCCAAGTCGCCGTGGAAGCTGCCGTTTATTCGCGGCGCCGTAACTTTGTACGAATCCCTCGCACTCGGGTATAAGGCCCTCATGTTTTCCGCGGAAATCGCCGAACCCCGCGAAGAAGGCGAGGAACGACGGAAGGCCTCGTTCTGGGAAAAAGCGGGCCTCGTAGCGTTTTCGTTAACGTTCGGGTTGTTGCTCTTCGTCGGCGTACCGTACGGCGCGGCGTACCTTCTCAAGGGGCCGTTAGGCGTCACCACGGAAGGGTCCGTGGTGTTCAACGTCATAGACGGCCTGTTGCGAGTGGTCGTGTTTTTCGGATATTTGTTGGCGATCTCGACGCTCAAGGATATCAGGAGGATGTTCGCCTATCACGGCGCCGAACATAAAGTAATCAATACGTACGAGCACGGCCGCGAGCCGCGGGCGGAAAACGTTCCCGCGGCGAGCCGTTTCCACCCGCGCTGCGGCACGTCTTTTATAATAGTATTGCTTCTGATATTAATAATCTTCCATTCCGTCATCTTCTCGATACTGCCCGCCGACCTTCATTTTTTAATGAAGTTACTGGTCCGATTGGCTCTTATAATACCGATCGCGGGGGTGGCATACGAGCTGATACGTTTGGGGAGCCGCTTCCCCGACAACAAAATCATAAACTTTTTCCTCTTCCCGGGTATGGTCACGCAATTTCTGACTACGCGTG
Organism: uncultured bacterium; assembly: GCA_965602215.1. Classification (GTDB taxonomy): domain Bacteria; phylum RBG-13-66-14; class B26-G2; order WVWN01; family WVWN01; genus WVWN01. The sequence goes on along the minus strand of CBFCYS010000007.1, from coordinate 1,904 downwards.
AACCCGACGGCGACATGATCGAGGTAGCGCTGTCGTCGTTCCGCCGGGTTCAAGAGGAGGAAAGCGTCGGCGGAGGGACGAGCGAAGCGGGGGATTGATTATGGCGGACCTATTAAAATCGTTGGAAACGGCCGAGGACGAGCTTACGCAGATAAACGATAAGCTCGCCGACCCGACGGTAGCGTCGGACCACAGACGCCTGGCCGACTTGGGCCGCCGCCGCCGGGAGCTCGACGACCTCGTAGCCGGGGGTAGGCGCGTCCGCGACCTCGAACGCGAAATCGCCGATACCCAGACTATAATCGAGGGCGACGACGACCAGGCGATGAAAGACTTCGCCCGGGCGGAACTCGAGAAGTTGAAAGCCACCCTCGACGAGGCGGAACAAAGTTTCCGATTGCTCCTCCTGCCCACGGACCCGAACGACGAACGGAACGTCATCGTCGAGATACGCGCCGGGACCGGCGGCGACGAGTCGGCATTGTTCGCGACGGACCTCTTCAAGATGTACCAGCGGTACGCCGAGCGGGCCCGCTGGCGGGTCGACGTAATGAACTCGCACCCGACCGGTATAGGCGGGTTTAAGGAGATAATATTCGGCGTGGAAGGCCGCGGCGCGTACTCGCGCTTGAAATACGAATCCGGCGTGCACCGCGTCCAACGGGTGCCGGAGACCGAGAGCCAGGGCCGCATCCACACTTCCGCGGTTACGGTGGCGGTCCTGCCGGAGGCGGACGAAGTGGAGGCCGACGTCACGGCCGAGGACTTACGCGTGGACGTCTTCCGTTCCACCGGCCCCGGCGGCCAGGGTGTAAACACCACCGATTCCGCGGTACGGATAACGCACCTCCCGACCGGGCTGGTCGTAACTTGCCAGGACGAGAGGTCGCAAATCAAAAACCGGGCCAAGGCGATGAAGATTTTACTAGCCCGGTTGCTCGTGAAGGCGCAGGAGGAGGCCGCCGCCGAGCGCGCCGACAAGCGGCGGTCCATGGTGGGGACGGGCGACCGGTCCGAGCGGATCCGGACGTATAACTTCCCCCAGAGTCGGGTAACGGACCACCGCGTAGGTTTAACGCTCTATCGTTTGCACGACGTACTGGACGGCGACCTGGACGAGATAATAGATACGCTTGGGGCGGCCGACTGGGAGAAGATGATCGTGGCGGCCGAGTAATTATGAAGTCTACCTGTCTTGATACCAGCGAATTAGCCGCCGCGACCGTCGGACGCCTGCGGGAATGGGCCGAGCCGGAGTTGGCGCGGGCGGGCGTGCCGTCGCCGCGGAGCGACGCCGTTACGCTGACGTCGTACGTATGCGGATGGGACGCGCGCGAATTCGCGCAACACGTTCGGGACGCGGCGCCGGCGGGTGCTTCCGAGCGGTTGGCGGCTCTTACGGGCCGCCGCGCCGGCGGGGAACCGCTCCAACTGATTATGGGAACGGCGCCGTTTTTGGAGTTGAGCTTAGCGGTGGCGCCGGGCGTGTTCATTCCGCGGCCCGAGACCGAAGGCTTGGCTTTGTGGGCCGAAGAGTCGATAGCGGATAAAGTGGCGCCGGTTATAGTGGACCTATTCGCCGGCGTCGGGCCGCTTGCCGTCCGGCTGGCGCGGCGCCGCCCGGACGCGCGCGTCGTCGCGGGGGTGGTCGCCGAAAGGGCTGCGTCGCTGCTTCGGGACAACGCGTCGGCGTACGGCGTACGCGTAGAGATAGTAATCGGTGACGTAAGGGACGAGGGAATTGCGTCGCGGCTCCCGACGGCGGACCTAGTCGTCGCCAACCCGCCGTACGTGGAAACCGCGGTTATACCGACGCTGCCGGCGGAAGTACGGGATTGGGAACCGCGGGCGGCTTTGGACGGGGGCGACGACGGCCTGTCTTTCTATCCGATCATCGCCGACCT
>CBFCYS010000006.1:0-39354 GCA_965602215.1 uncultured bacterium | reverse complement strand
GTATTCCTCTTCGGCGGGACGGCGCGTTTCTGTTTTTAAACCTTACCATCAACGATTTACCGACCGGATTAACCACCGAAAAGGAGGACAAGGTGAAAACAGTAACAACCTTTATTGTCACGGTCGTCGTTTTAAGTAGTGCCGCCGCGGCGTACGGCGTAACGACGCTCGACGGGAAGGCGGCGGAAACGTCGACGATCGCCCAAGCATCTAAGGACGTCTATTGCCCGGACTGCGGCGCGAAAAACTCGGCCGGCGCGGTCTATTGCGCGAGTTGCGGCAAGGCAATGCCCAAAGAAGCCGTCGCCCACTGCCCGGGATGCGGCGCTAAGCTCAAACCGGGCGCCGCTTATTGCGCGAGTTGCGGAAGCGCGGCATCGCGTCGCTCCCGCGGCGAGTGGGGCCGTAACGTCGTGGCGCTATCGTGCAACGTAGGCGGTTTGTTGGGAGACCCTTCCCGCGCCTATATAGGGTGCGATGTAGGTTTCCAAGTATGCGACTACTTCGCATTTGGGCCGGAAATCTCGTACTTCTTTGGCGACAGCTCGGGTTTAATCGCAGGCCTCGAGTTCCGGCCCTACTTCGTGCCGTACAGTCGCTCGATATCTGTAAAACCGCACGCGTACTTCGGCGGCGGTTATTTTAAGGAAACCGTCGAATTTTGGGGATTCAAGTTAAGCGGTGAATGCGGTTACGCGCGAGCGGGCGGCGGCGTCGACTTCCGGATCCCGGGTAATAACATAATCGTACCGTATTTCGACGTCGGCGCTTTCATCTTAATTGACGACGGGGAAACGGCCACAAAAGGACAGGCCGAAGGCGGCGTTCGCCTCGCGTTTTAGCGCCGTGGACGAAGGTCTCACCGGCGTTCTAAGGGCGGCCTCGCGGCCGCCCTTTTTGATTGTTTTTGCGTTTTATATTAGCGGATGTTATAATTGTCCGGATATGGAATTCGACCTTCTCGTAATCGGCTCGGGCCTGGCGGGTCTGTACACGGCGCTGGAGTTCGGAGGCCGCGGCCGGGTCGGCCTCGTTACCAAACGGTGCCTCACGGACGGCTCCACCGCGCTCGCCCAGGGCGGCATCGCCGCCGTCACTTCCCCCGACGACGACGTCGACCTCCACGCCCAGGACACCATCCGGGCCGGCGCGGGCCTGTGCCACGAGGACGTAGTGGAGGCGGTGGTGCGGGAAGGGCCCCGGCGCGTGGCGGAGCTCGCCCAGCTGGGCGTCGAATTCACCAAAGAGCTGGACGGCGGCTACGACCTCGGCATGGAGGGCGGCCACTCGCGCCGCCGAATTCTGCACGCCGCGGACTTGACCGGCAAGGCGATTGAAGACGCGTTGATAGACACGCTGAGCCACCGGCCCAACGTCGACATCTTTGAAAACCACCACGCCCTCGACTTAGTCGTGGAGGGCGAGGGCGAAGGCCGTCGGTGCCGGGGGGCGTACGTCCTGAGCGCCGACGGCGACGTAATGCCGTTCGCGGCCCGGGCGACGGTCCTCGCGACGGGCGGCGCAGGCAAAGTCTACCTCATCACTTCCAACCCGGACGTGAGCACCGGAGACGGCATCGCCGCGGCCTGGCGCGCCGGCGTCGCCGTGGCCAATATGGAATTCTTCCAATTCCACCCCACCTGCTTATTTCGCCCGGGCGCCAAAACGCTTCCCGAGCGGTCCTTCCTGCTCTCCGAATCGCTCCGCGGCGAGGGGGGCGTCCTCCTCAACGACGAAGGAGACCGCTTCATGGTGAACTACCACGCGGATGCGGAACTGGGGCCGCGCGACGTAGTCGCCCGCGCCATCGACCAGGAAACGAAGAACGCCGGGACGGACCACGTCTTCCTCGACGTCACGGATATGGGCAAGGAGAGGCTACAGAAAAGATTTCCGTACATTTACGAAAAATGCCTCGAGTACGGCATCGACCTGGCGGTGGAACCCGCGCCCGTGGCCCCCTCGGCCCATTATTGCTGCGGCGGCGTCGTGACGGATACCTACGGCCGCACCGAGCTCCCCGGCCTGTACGCCGTCGGGGAGGTCGCCTGCACCGGCCTGCACGGCGCCAACCGCCTCGCGTCGAACTCGCTGCTGGAGGCGGTCGTCTTCGCCAAACGCGCCGCCGACGTCGCGGCCGAAGAAATAGGCCGCGTTCCGGAGGCGGCCGCGGCCGGGGCGTGGAACGGCGAACGCGTCAACGACCACGAGCCGGTGGCTATTTCCCACGACTGGTACCTGGTCCGGCGGACTATGCGCGACTTCGTCGGCATCGTGCGGAGCGACCGCCGCCTCGAGATGGCCGCGGAAAGGTTGGGGGCCATCCGCCGCAACGTCGACAAATCGGTCGCGACCGCCAGCCTGAATCGTGACCTGGCCGAGCTCCAAAATATCGTAACGGTGGGCCAGTTGATCGTACATTCCGCGCAGGCCCGCCCCGAGAGCCGGGGCCTACACTTCAATTTGGACCACCCGAGCCGCGACGACGAGAGGTGGGGCCGGGATACCGTATTACGCCCTGACAAGGTTTCATCATTGGAAAATAATTAACGCAACCCTAAAGAAATAAGGCGCTTCCGCCGAATGGCGGCGATGTTGATAGTATGTGGAAAAAAACTCACTAAACGCACGTTTCTTGTTGATAAATATAGATTTATCGTTTCCGGGCGCCCGAAATACTAATTGTTGACAATAAGGGTTTTTTTCGGCGGAAACGCACTAACGCAACGGGTAAAGCAATCAACCGAGAACACGACCGCGTTACTAATCAACGCAGAAAAAACCGCCCGATAAACGTTAAAAAAGGGGCCGAGATGAAAACTTTGGCGATATTAACGATTGTAGTAACGGCCTTGGCCGGCGCCGCGTACGCGGATACGGTCTATTTAACCCGTGCTTACGCCGAGCCGGGCCGCCTCATGACCGATCTGGCGGCCTACGACTTCGACGTAGACGGCGCCGTACCCGGCGACCACTTCGACCTCTACGCGTCGGCCGACGACCTCGCCGTCCTCGGCCTTAAAGGTATCTCCTACGACGTCCTGGACGAAATCGATACCTCCGACGCGCCGCCCTCCGAATATACCGAATACGGCGAAATGGTTCCCATATTGCAAGGGCTCGCGAATACCTACCCCAACATCTGTAAACTTTACGACGTCGGCGATACCTGGGAGAACCGCGAAATCTGGGCGCTGAAGATATCAGACAACGTCGCAACGCACGAGACGGCGGAAAAAGACATACTGATAAACGGGTGCCACCACGCCAACGAGATCATGACGGTCGAGGTCCCACTCTACCTCGCCACTAACCTGTGCGAGAAATACCCGACCGACCCCGACGTCAAGCTGATAGTCGATAACGTCGAGACCTGGATAATACCGATGCTCAACCCGGACGGCCACAACTACGTCTTCACGGTTTACAACAGGTGGCGCAAGAACCGCCGCGACAACGGCGGCGGCATTTACGGCGTCGACCTCAACCGCAACTACGACTATCACTGGGGCGAAGCCGGGGCGAGCCACAACCCCAGTTATAATACTTACTGTGGCCCCTCCGCGTTTTCCGAACCGGAGAACCAGGCGATCCGGGACCTCATCAACGACATTAACCACCAATTCGCGTATACGTTAAACTACCACTCCTCCGGCCGGGCGATGCTCTACCCGTGGGCTTATACCTACGGCCACCCGGCGGAACCCGATTACACGTATTATAAAGACCTCGCGACGTACTTGCTCGCAACCCTGCCCGGGTGGCGGCACGGCAACGACTGGGAAATCCTTCGTTACCTGGCCTCCGGCAACGCCGTCGACTGGGACTACGACGGCACCGGCCACGAAAAGGATTGGGGTATCACGTTCGAGCTCGATACCTCCCAACAACCGCCGGCCTACCAAATCCCCATCACCTGCGCCGAACAATATACGGTCCTCATTAAGCTCCTGAAGCTCGGCTTCACGGAACTGCCCGTACGCGTAACGTCGTTCCGGGCCGAGGCCGTCGCCGGCGGCGTCGCCCTCCATTGGGAAGTCGCCGACGAACGCGACGTGGCGGGCTTCAACCTCTACCGCCGGCCGACCGCGGAAGGGCCGGCGACGGTCGATTACGCGAAGCTCAACGAAACCCTCATCGCCGGCCGCTCGCCTTACAGCTACGTCGACGGCGTCGCCGAAGCAGGCCGCGATTACGAGTACCTGCTCGAGGGCGTGGACGTGAAGGGGGGCACGTCGACCTTCGGCCCCGTCAAGGGGCGGGCGCCGGGGAAGGCGCTCCCCAGGGTCGCGGCGCTTTACCAGAATTGGCCCAACCCGGCGCGCGACGCCACCACGATTAAATTCGAACTCGCTCAACCCGGGGCCGTCGCGCTCGAGGTCTACGACTTCTCGGGCCGCAAGGTGCGGACGATATTCGAGGGCGCCGCCGACGCCGGCGCCAAAGAGATCGCCTGGAACGTCGCCGACGAGGCGGGCCGGCCGCTGGCGCCCGGCGTCTACGTCTTCCGGCTGCGGACGAGCGCCGAAACACTAAGCCGACGGTTGGTCGTAACCCGTTAACTTGAAACGACCCGATTGGAAATCGTAACGGAAGCCCGGGGCTGCGCTCGCGCCGAACCGGGCTTTCATAACGGTTACCCCAGGGGGTGACGGCGTGAAAAGCGTAGTATTATTTGTAACCTTGGTCGCTACGTTGGCCGCGGGAGCCGCCGCGGATACCGTTTACTTAACGCGCGCGTACGCCGACCCGGCTCGCCTTATGGCCGACCTGCGGCGCTACGATTTCGACGTCGCCGGGGCGGACGCCGCCGGCCACTTCGACCTATACGCGTCGGCCGACGACCTCGCCGTCCTCAGCCTTAAAGGTATCTCCTACGACATTCTGGACGAAATCGACACCTCCGACGCGCCACCCTCCGAGTATACCGAATACGGCGAAATGGTTCCCATATTACAAGGGCTCGCCGGCACGTACCCGAATATCTGCAAACTCTACGACGTCGGAAACACGTGGGAGAACCGCGAGATCTGGGCGCTTAAAATTTCGGACAACGTCGCAACGCACGAGACGGCCGAAAAAGACATCTTGATAAACGGCAACCACCACGCCAACGAGGTCATGACGGTCGAGGTGCCGCTTTACCTCGCCACGAACCTGTGCGAGAAATACGCGACCGACCCCGACGTCAAGATGATAGTGGACAACGTCGAGACCTGGATAATACCGATGCTCAACCCGGACGGCCACAACCACGTCTTCACGGTTTACAACAGGTGGCGCAAGAACCGCCGCGACAACGGCGGCGGGAGCTACGGCGTCGACCTTAACCGAAATTACGACTACGAGTGGGGTAAAGTATCGGGGTGCAGTCACGACCCGAACGCGTCTACTTATTGCGGCCCCTACGCCTTTTCGGAACCGGAAATCCAAGCTATCCGCGACCTCGTCAATAGCAACGAACACCAGTTTAAGTACGCGCTAAATTATCACTCTTCCGGCCGATATTGTATGTATCCCTGGAATCACGATTACGGCCATCCCCCCGAGCCCGATTATACGTACTTTAAAAACGTCTCGTTATATCTCATGGAAACTTTAACGGGGTGGCGGCACGGCAACTTCTGGGAAACCTTGCGCTACCTGGGGAGCGGGACGGCGTGCGATTGGGAATACGACGGTACCGGCCACGACAAGTGCTGGGGCTTCACGTTCGAGATCGATACCTCCCAACAACCGCCGGCCTACCAAATCCCCATCACCTGCGCCGAACAATACACTGTATTGATTAAGCTCCTGAAGCTCGGCTTCACGGAGCTGCCCGTAAACGTAACGTCGTTCCGGGCCGAGGCCGCCGCCGGTGGCGTAACGCTTCACTGGGAAGTCGCGAACGAACGCGACGTGGCGGGCTTCAACCTCTATCGCCGGCCTGCCGCGGAAGGGCCGGCGACGATCGATTACGCGAAGCTTAACAAAAACCTCGTCGCAGGCCGCTCGCCGTATAACTACGTCGACCGCGGCGTCGAAGCGGGCCGCGATTACGAGTACCTCCTCGAGGGCGTGGACGTGAAGGGGGGCACGTCAACCTTCGGCCCGGTCAAGGGACGGGCGTCGGGCAAGGCGCTGCCGAAAAACGCGGTCCTTTATCAGAATTGGCCCAACCCGGCCCGAGACGCCACGACCATCAAGTTCGAGCTGGCCCAACCCGGGGCCGTCGCGCTCGAGGTTTACGACTGCGCCGGTCGGAAAGTTCGGACCCTATACGAAGGCCACGCCGACGCCGGCGCGGAGGAGGTCGCCTGGAGCGTGGCCGACGAGGCGTCCCGGCCGCTACCGCCGGGCGTTTACGTGTACCGGCTGCGGACGGCCGCCGATACGCTAAACCGGCGTTTGGTAATCACTCGTTAAAATTCGCCTACGTACGCCTACGGTTATCGGAAGGCCCGGACCCCGTCTATCGTTACCGGGGCTTGATAGCCGGCCTTCGTTACGATATATTAAGTGGATGCCGTCGGCGGACACGACGCCGCCGTAAAGTACGGACTTAACGTTCATTTTCCCGTCGCAGGAGGAGCAACGGATGAGCTTGTTCAACAAAGCCATCGTCGCGACGCTGCCGCTTGTTCCACGGCCGCTGGTGCGGCACTTCGCCGGCCGATACATCGCCGGCGACAAGCTGGAAGACGCCGTCCGCGTAACCAAAGCCCTGAATAAACGCGGCATCTGCGCGACGATAGACGTCCTGGGAGAAGAGGTAGAAACCCGCGAGGAAGCGCTCGCCGCGGTCCGGGATTATAAAGACGTCCTCGCGGCCATAGACGCCGAAAAGCTCGACGCCAACGTCTCGCTCAAACCGACCATGTTCGGCCTGAAGATAGACAAGGAGTTCTGCGGGCAAAATATCGCCGAGGTTTGCGACGAGGCCAAACGCTACGGCAACTTCGTCCGCATCGACATGGAAGACTCTTCTTGCACCCAGGATACGCTCGACGTATATTACGCCCTTCGCGAGAGGTACGACGACGTCGGCACCGTTATCCAATCGTACCTCCGCCGCAGCCTGGCCGACTGCGTGGGCCTCGCCGCGGCCCGGGCTAACCTGCGCCTGTGCAAGGGTATATACAACGAGCCGCGGGAGTTGGCCTACAAGGACAAGGCCGTCGTAAACGCCAACTTCGGCCTCCTGCTCGACGTCCTCCTGGGCGGCGGCTGCTACGTCGGCATCGCGACCCACGACGAGGAGATGGTCTGGGAGGGGTTGCGAGCCGTCCACGAGTTCGGCCTGGGGCGCGACCAATACGAATTCCAGATGCTCCTGGGCGTGGACGCCAAACTCCGCGATATAATCGTAGCGGCGGGCCACAAGCTCCGCCTCTACGTACCGTTCGGGACGGCGTGGTACCCCTACTCCACCCGCCGCCTTAAGGAAAACCCGCACCTCGCCGGCCAGATTTTTCGCAACATTTTCGTAAAATACGAATTCGATTAACCTAAAACAGGTCCCGTTTAACGCCGCCCGCCCGGGCGGCTTTTTTCGTAAAGGTCGGTAACAGCTTTAATATCAGCCTAACTTGGCAACATCCGCAGCAATATCATTTACCTTGCTTAGGCCGTCCGGCCGTGTTAGTTTTTATTTAATTTATTTTTCCGGAGGTCTCGCACCAATGACGTGGCTCGCCGTGGCGCTGGCGGTCTCGCCGGTCGTCGTCATCTTTGTCCTCATAGCTTTCTTTAAAAAGGCCGCCGACGTCGCCGGCGTCATCGGCTGGTTCTTTACGCTGGCCGTCGCCGTTCTATATTTCAAGACCTCCCCCCGCGTCTGCCTCGTCGCAAGCGCGGCCGGGGTAATAGAGTCGCTGCCCATCACGCTTATGGTGGCGGCGTCGCTGTTTCAAATGGGCGTCATGTTGGAATGCGGCGCCATCGCGCGGCTGGTAGCGACGCTCAAGGGGATCGCCAGCGGCGACCGCGTCGCCCAGATCCTCATCATCAACATCGGCTTCGGGACCATGCTAACCGCCCTGGGCGCGACGCCCGTGTCGATACTTCCCCCCATTATGATAGCCCTCGGGTACTCCTCTTTCGTCGCCATCGCCCTGCCCGCCATCGGCTACGACGCTCTCTGCACGTACGCGCTACTCGGCATTCCGATAGTGGTCTTCGCTTCGCTCACCGGCCTGGAACCCAACGAGGCCGGCCGGTACTTCGCCCGGTTTATGCCGGTCATCTCCACCGGCATCGCGTTCGGCATGCTTTACATCGTGGGCCGGTTCAAGCTTATGCTGCGGGGGGCCATACCGACGCTCATAGCCGGCTTGACGGCGGGCTTCGTCGCCATCGGGATGAACCGCATCGGCATGACGACGCTCACCGGAGTAGGGGCGGGCGCCGCCGTCGCGGTCGTAATGGCGGGTTACGTCGCTCTGCGGGGGCAAAAGATCTACGAGCGCGGCGAACCGACCGAGGCCGACGGCGCGGCGCGGGCGCGTATGTCCCTCGCCGCGGCTATCTCGCCCTGGATCCTGCTCGTCGTCTTCGCGGCGCTGACCAATACGCCGGGCCTGCCGTTTTTCGACCTCCTTTTCAAAAAACTCGCCATGCCGCTCGAGGTAATCCCCGGCGCGCCGGTTAAAGTCCGCTTCTTCTGGCAGGCGTACTTCTGGGTAACGGTAACGACTTTCCTCGCGCTCCCGTTCCTCAAACCGAGCAAGGAGGAATTCTCCGGGGCGGTACGGAAATGGGCCCGGCGAATGTGGCGGCCGGCCATAGCCGCGGCGGTGTACTTCGCGGTCGCCTACGTCATCAACCACTCCGGAAAGGTCGTGGGCGCGACGGCCTGGGAGCTGCCGGTGCCTTCCCGCAACATGATCTTCGTCCTGGCCCACGGCGCGGCCTCGACCTTCGGCGATTTCTACGGCCTCGTCGCCCCCTTCCTGGGGTTGCTGGGCGGCTTCATCTCGGGCTCGGAGACGTCGTCCATAGCGATGCTGACCAAACTACACCTCGACACCGCGGCGTTCGCGGAAAAGATTAAAGTGGTCGGCCTGATCTGGGCGGCGGCCTCCGGCGTGGGCGGCGGCCTCGCCTCCGTCATAAGCCCGGCCAAGCTCCAGAACGCCGCGGCCAGCATAGACGCCATCGGCGAAGAGAGCAACGTGCTCCGCAAGACGGCCGTCGTCTCTCTCGCCATTACCGCGCTGTGCGCCGTCCTGGCGTTGATATGGACTATATAAAGCAAGGGGAATTTATGCTCCGAAAGCCCGTCGCGTACTTAATATCGGCTTTCTTATTATCGGCCGCCGGGGCCGCCGCCGACTACGAAGTAGTAAAATCGACCCACGGCAACCTGCTAATCTCCGGCTACGCCATAGGCCGGTACACGTACCAGTACGGCGACGAGGCCGCGGTGGGCGTACCGACCGCGAACACCTTCAGCCTCAGGTCCGCCAGCCTTATTTTCCGGGGCGACGTCTTCAAGTACGCCGGCTACTTCATCTACCTGGACGCGACGCTCTCCCCCGCCCTCATGGACGCGTACGGCACCCTTAAAATCATCCCCTACACCGAATTCCGCGCCGGTCAATTCCTCGTGCCGTTCAGCCGCGAGTCGTATACGTCGACGTCGAAGCTGCTGTTAATCGACCGCGCCATGGTGACGGCGAACGTCGCGCCGCCGCTCGGGCGGGACGTCGGCGCTCAACTCGAGTTCAAGCTCCGGTCCGACGACAGGCCGGATTGGGCCGCGCTGGCGGTCGCCGGCGTCAACGGCTCCGGGCCCGACCGCGTCGACGAGAACGTCGCCAAAGACGTCGCCGTCCGCGTCGCCGGCAACCCGTTCCCCTGGGCCGCGACTAAGGGCCTGACGTTTGAGGGATACTACTACCTGGGCAAACCGTATATGGCCGCGTACGGAACCGGCGACGGCGCCCGCTACGGCGGCTGCGTCGCCTTCGACCACGAGCGCTTCACCTTCCAGGGAGAACTCCTCTACCGCGAGCGGACCTTCGCCCCACCTACCGGGGGTACGCTCGACGTATCGGACGCCGGGTATTACGTCCAGGGCAGCTACAAACACCCGCTCCCCTGGCCCTGGCTGCAGATCGTCGAGCCGGCGGCCCGGTGGGAACGCTACGACGCCGGCCGTAACATACCGGACGACGTGGCGGAAGCCGTCACCGGCGGCGTGAACCTCCACTTTGACCCGGGCCACCACTGCAAGCTCATGGCCAACTACCAACACTTCGTCGAGGAAACGTTCCCGATAGACAACGATAAAATATCGGCGCAGTTCCAGGTGAGGTTCTAGGGGGTTTTTATAAAAAGAAAAAGGCCGCCCGTCGGGGCGGCTTTTGTTATTCGGGAAACGTCCTAATAAGCCGTTGCGCCCCCCCCCGCCCCCCCGCCCACATCCGCCGCTCGAACCGTTTACTGAAAACCGGCACAGTGCCCCCTTATTTAATTGCGGGCCGCGCTCGTAAGTGATAGAATCACGGCCTATTAGTCTGCAGCTAAGCCTTAACGTAAACCTTTTACGATAAATATCAATAAAACCCGCGGCGTAAGCCGCAACGCTTAACCACGGAAAATACCCGGAAAGACTTTGCGTCGGGCCTCGGCGGCCCGGCACGACGGCTAGTTTACAGGAGGCCCTTAGATGACGGCTAAACTCGACGGTAAATCGCTTACTATAGAGAGTCTGGTTAAAATCGCCCGTGACGGCGAGCCGGTCGAGGTGACTGAGGACGCGTGGGAACGGATTCGCAGGTGCCGCGCCATGCTGAACGACAAGGTCGAGAAGCGCGAAGTCATGTACGGCGTGACGACCGGCATCGGCGAGCTCTCCGAGGTAGTCCTCACGCCCGAGCAAACGCAGGAGTTCCAACGCTACCTCGTGTACTCCCACTCCGCGGGTTGCGGCGAGCCGTGCGACGTCGACGACATCCGCGCCGCGATGACCACCCGCATCAACTGCCACTGCATCGGCTATTCGGGACTCAGGCCGGTGGTGGTGGAGACGCTGCTCGGGATGCTCAACAAGGGCGTAACGCCGGTCGTCTTCCGGAACGGCTCGGTGGGCGCTTCCGGCGACCTCTCGCCCATGAGCCAGGTGGCGCTCGTGCTCATAGGCGAGGGCGAGGCCTTCTACGACGGCAAGAGGATGCCCGGGAAAAAGGCCATGGACGCCGCCGGCATACCCACCATCGTCTTCGAGGCCCGCGACGGCCTGGCCACCATCAACGGCTCCAACGTCGTCGCCGGCATGGGCTCGCTCGAGATCTACGACGCCTACCGATGGGCCAAGACGCAGGAAGCCGTCGCCGCCATAACGTTCGAGGTCCTCAACGTCAACACGCTGTGCCTGGACGAACGCCTCCACAAAGCGCGCGGCTACCCCGGCGCCGTCAGGTGCGCGAGCAACCTCCGCCGGCTGGTCGACGGCTCCGAGATGCTCGTCCCCGGCAAGATGGGCAAGAAGAAGGTCCAGAACGCGTACAGCCTACGCTCCACGCCCCAGGTCGTCGGCTCGAGCAAGGACGCCTTCGACTGGGCGCGGCAAATGTTCGAGACGGAAATAAACGGCGCCGGCGACAACCCGCTCTTCTTCCCCGAGGACAACGAAGTGGTCACCGGGGCCAACTTCCAGGGGACGCCGCTGGCGTTCGCGCTCGAGCTCGTCGGCATCGCCGTAACGACGGTGTGCGTCCTCTCCGAGCGGCGCCTCAACCGCATGATGAACCCCCACCTGAGCGAGGGGCTGCCGGCGTTCCTGATTCACGGCGCCGGCATGTTCAGCGGCCTCATGCTCACGCAGTACACCGCCGGCATGCTGGTGAACGAGAACCGCGTCCTCTGCCACCCCGCCGCCGTCGGGTCCATTCCCGCCGCCGCCGACCAGGAAGACTTCGTCTCTATGGCCATGAACACCGCTATCAAGACGAAGCAGATACTGCGCAACGGCTGGTACATAATCGCTATCGAGCTCATCGCGGCGTGCCAGGCGATGGACCACCGGCGGCCGCTCAAGGGCGGCGCCGCCGCGGAGGCGGTGTACCAGTTGGTCCGCAAGCACGTCGCCTTCATGGAGGAAGACCGGCCTACGCAATACGACATCAACCGCGTGGCCGAGCTCGTGAAATCGGGCGAGGTCCTGGCCGCGGCGGAGAAAGCCGCGGGGGAGTTGGAATAACGCCGGCCTCTTCGCGGAACGGCGTATTCCCATAAGTGATGAAACCGCTGCCGCCCAAAGGAACGCGCGACCATCTGCCGGCGCAGGTCCGCACCCGCGCCGGCGCGATCGAAACCATCAAGCGCGTCTTCGAGAGCTTCGGCTACGCGCCGCTCGAAACCCCCGCGCTCGAGCGCCTCGACGTCCTGACCGGCAAGTACGGCGACGAGGCCGACCAGCTCATCTTCCGCATCCTGAAGCGCGGCGCCGCCGGCGAACGCGGCGAGGCCGACCTGGGCCTGCGCTACGACCTCACCGTACCGCTGGCGCGCGTTATGGCCGCGAACCAGGACCTCCCCAAGCCGTTCAAGCGATACCAGATCCAGCCGGTGTGGCGCGCCGAGCGGCCGCAAAAAGGCCGGTTCCGCGAGTTCGTCCAGTGCGACGTCGACTGCGTCGGGACGACTTCCGTGCTCGCCGACGCGGAGATGGTCGCCGTCATGCACGAAACGTTCGCGGCCTTGGGATTCCGAGACTACCGCATAAGTATTAATCACCGCAAGATACTCTCGGCCTTTATGGATTACGCCGGCGTCCCGGCCGAGCTCAAATTCGCGGCCATCCGGGCTATGGACAAACTCGACAAAATAGGCCGCGACGGCGTCGAGGCCGAGCTGGCCGCGAACGACATACCGAAACCGGCGGCCGACGAAATCATGGGCGTATTATTCGACCCCAAGAACGGCGGCAGTATCGATTATTATTTAAATGCGGCTCAGGCGTTCGCCGGCGAATACGACGAAGGCCGCGAGGGCGTCGCCGAAATACGCAGCCTCGCCGAATACCTGAATTACTTCGGCGTCCCCGAAGGCGTATTGAGCTTCGACCTCCATATGGCCCGCGGCCTGGACTACTACACCGGCCCCATCTACGAGGCGTTCGTCGCGGAGGGGGGCGTGGGCTCGGTAGCGGGGGGAGGCCGCTACGACCACCTTATCGCGCAGCTGGACGGCCCGGACCTCCCGGCGACGGGAACGTCGTTCGGCCTGGAGCGTATAATAACGCTTCTGGCGGAACGGGAAGCCGCCGGCGGCGCCGCCGCGGCCGCCGACGTCCTCGTCGCGGTATACGACGAGAACGTGCTGCAAGACGCGTTGAAAGTCGCCGCTGAAATCCGGGCGGCCGGCGCGGCGTGCGAGGTCTACCTCGAACCCTCCGCCAAGCTCGGCAAGCAGTTCAGCTACGCGGACGCGAAAGGTATTCCGTTCGTCGTCGTCGTGGGGCCGGACGAGGTCGCGAAGGGCGTCGTCCAGTTAAAGGACCTTGCGAAACGGGAACAGGTGGAAGTTCCGCGCGCGGATGTAGCGGCGGCCGTCGCGAAAACGCTCGAGCGGAAATAAACGCGGAAAGGCCGAAAGAAACGGTTTCGAAATAATAAAGCCGCCCGGCCGGGCGGCGTTTTTTTCTAAGAAACGACGACTATAAGTAAACCTCGAATTTGATAAGCTCGATGTTGAAGTTGTAATCCTGCTCGGCGAAACTCTCCTCTTTATACTTGACGCCCAACTCGAGCGCCAACGTAAGGCTGGCGGTTTCGAAGACGTCGAAAGACGCGGCGCCGCGCACCGTCCACGCGTAAAAGTCGCTTAATATTATCGACCCCTCCTCGTTGCGGAGGAACCTTACGCCCCACGGCGTCGCGAACGCCCACCCCACGCGATAGAGGCGACCGCTCACCTCGAAGGGGCCCCGCCGCCATCCGCCGCCCGCCCAGAAGGCGTTGTCCCGGAGCGAACCCTCCTCCCTGTCGCCGCGGTCCACCGATAGGGCGGCCTCCCCGGACGCGAAAAAGCCGCTTAAAATCCCTTGCTCGAAATCGAGCGACCCCACGCCGGCCTCGCGTTTGCGGCCGCCCGGCGGGGCCGAACCTCTCCCCGTGTCGAAGCCGCCCTCGTGTATGCCGCCGAGGTTAACCCCCAGGACCGTCTTCTCCCACGGCCGCAGCGATACCCGTCCGCCCCCGGCGAACGTCTCGTACCGCTCCTCCCCCACCGTCGACGTCCGCGCGAGGAAGAGCCGGCTGTCGCTGGGCCCCCACGTAAGGCGGTACCGCATACCGGCCAGCTCGTCGTCGTAGTCGCGTTGTTCGAAAGTGAGCGGCGACGTCGAATCGCGGAAGTGCCCGAATGTCCAGTGGTGGTGCTCGGTATCGAGCGTGCCGCGCAAGCGGAGGTACGCGCGCGGCCCCGGGCCGCCGGCCGCGTCGTCGCCGAAGTCGTAGCGGACCTTCCCGCCCGCCTGGATCAATACGCCCTCCGCCACGTGGAAATCGGCGTAGAGCGTCAGGTCCGAAAAGAAATACGTCCGTTCGTCCAACTTCGGCAAACGGACGTTGGAATATTCGGTATTGTCGAAGACGGTGCGGAACTCGCCCGACGCGCCCAGGACGCCGTTCCAGTAATCCACGACGTCGAGAGGTCGCGCGCTCGCGCCGGCCGCGGCCAAGCAAAGGCCAAGCAAGAGCCGTCGCGCCGCGACGTTAATCGCCCTCGCCGCCTTCCCAACGGCCGGAGCCGCCCTCGAGCGCGGGCCTTGCGGGCGCGGCGCCGAGCTCGGCCCGAGCTTCCTCCATAGCCCGCCTCAGGCCTTTAATTTCGTCGGCGGCGGCGTCCGCCTCGGCGGCGAGCATTTCGCGGTCGACGTGCGCGCTCGCCAGGGCAAGCGCCGTCAGCGCGTTCTGCAACTCCTGCATCTTCGAGAACGTTCGCTCCGCGTTTACGGCGGCGTTCTTGGCGAGGTCCTCGGCCTCGCCGCCGGCGCCGGCCTTCACCAGCTTCCGGGCCTCGCCTTCCTCCCGCAGGTAGTAGACGACCGCGGCCGCCAGGCGGCCGGCGTCCTCCGCCCGGAGCGGCATACGCTCCACCATATCCCTGGGGAGGCGAGACAGGCGGCGCTCGATGTCGCGCGCCGCGGCGATGGCGTGATTCGCGAGCTGGCGACGACGGTACGGCAACCGGCCGACCTCGTCCACCGTCCCCCGCGGCAGCGCCTTATTGCGTTCGCGGTGGTAGGCCCAGTACAACGTACCGCCGTAAATAACGGCGCCCGCCGCCGTTGCGACCGGGAAGAACGGCAAGAAGATGAGGCTTGCCAGAAAAACCGGCAGGCCTACGGGCCGGAGTATTACCTTCCAGTTCATAGGCGCGGCCTAGGCTTCGGCCTTGCCCTCTTCCTCGCCCTCGGCTCCGTCACCCTCCGGGAGCGCCCGGAGAACCTCGCCCGGCGCCAGCGCCAGGCCCAACGACGCTTTCAGCGCCATGAGCTCGACGTCCACGTCGCCGGTTTCGAGTTGCTTGAACTCGTCCTCCAGCGTTTTAGTGCTCTTGAGGGCGG
Organism: uncultured bacterium; assembly: GCA_965602215.1. Classification (GTDB taxonomy): domain Bacteria; phylum RBG-13-66-14; class B26-G2; order WVWN01; family WVWN01; genus WVWN01. Next base: position 23,795 of record CBFCYS010000006.1, on the reverse strand, counting down.
CGACCTCGGCCTCGGCTTCGGCGGTCGCCTCGAGGCGCGCCACCTTCTCCTCGACCCGACCGAACGCCTCGAAGGCGCTCCGGTCGTCGATGGAGGAAACGGCGCGGTTAATGGTCTGGGCGGCCTCGGCGCGCTTCTGGCGAGCGATGATGATGTCCTTCTTACGCATCGCCTCGTCTATCTTGCGGTCGAGCGCGACGAGTCCCTGCTTTAACCGCTCGACGAGGATACTCTGCTGCTCAAGCTGGCCCAGGTATTCCGTTGCGGCCGCCGCCTCTTCCTGTTTGCGGAGCAGCGCCTCGCGCGCCAGGTCCTCGCGGCCCTTCTGCAGCGCCAGGACGGCGCGCCGCTGCCACTCGTCCGCCCCGGCCTTCGCCTTGCGGTATTTAGCCTCGAGACGCTTTTCGTCGGCAACGGAGACCGTAACCTGTCGCTGGGCCTCCCGGTACTGCTCGCGCATGTCCGCCATCAACTGCTCGAGCATATTCTCGGGATCTTCCGCCGACGAGAGCATGGCGTTCAGATTCGATTCGATGATTTTCGCGATCCGTTCCAATACACCCATAGCGGCCTCCTCCTTACTTCAGGCCGAACTCTTTTAAGCGGGGTAAAATCGTCGCCGCGGCGAAAGCTATGCCGTCCACCGACGCTTGGAACTCGACGGCATCCAGGTACTCCGCCTCCAACGTATCGACTACCACGATGGCCTTGTCCTCCAGGCCGAAGGCGCCGTGAACGACGTCGCGGGCGTTCGCCTCCAGCAGCATACGGAATAGCTTGGCGTCCTCCTGGCCTTTGGCCAGCTCCGCCACCTTGAGCCGCAACACGACCAACGGCGGGCTGTAACTCACGACGGCTTTGCCGAAACCGCCCTCGGCCGCGGCGTCCACGACCCACATCTGCGGGCCCAGCATTTCGTAGTCGTACCCCAGTTCCTCGAAAAACCTTTCCACGTCTCTCTCGTTCGCCATGCGGAACACCTCCCGCGCGCGGGCCCGACGGCCCAACGCGGCTGTAACGGCTATTTCTCCTGCGCTTCCCCCGTCATGGGGACGAACAGCACCGGCTCGAGGTCTTCTTCTTCGAAAGTATCGCCGCTTTTCGTATAACGCTTGAGCATTTGCGGATACCGGCCGCCGAGCGGCAAAACAAGCCGGCCGCCGTCGGCGAGTTGGTCCAGAAGCGGCTGCGGCACGTGGTCGGGCGCGCAGGTCACGATGATGGCGTCGAAGGGAGCTTCCTCGGGCCAGCCGCCGTAACCGTCGCCGACGAGGACGTGGACGTTATCGTAGCCGAGGCGCTCCAGCGTCTCCCGGGCGTCCTCGGCCAGCGACGGGATTATCTCTACGGTATAGACGTCGGCCGCGATAACGCCCAGAATGCCCGCCTGATACCCCGAGCCGGTCCCGACCTCCAGCACTCTGTCGCCGGCCTCCAGCTTCAACGCCTCGGTCATATAGGCGACGATGTACGGTTGCGAAATCGTCTGCCCCTCGCCGATGGCCAGCGGGTTATCCTCGAACGCACGGTCCATGAGGTCCGCCGGGACGAACTCCCAGCGCGGGACCTCGCGCATGGCCGCCAGCGTAGCCGGGTCCGAGACGCCCCGCCCCTCGATCTGGCCGTCCACCATCGCGTTGAGGCGGCGCCACATCTCGGCGTCGTCGTTGCTCACGCGCGCCTCCTTCTCGGTCGCGCCGCCGCACCCCGCCGCCAAACATAAGGCCAAGGTGAATACCGGCGCCCCACGTACGCGTCGCATAACATCACCCCGTCGCCTGCTCCTAAAGCATTTGAACGTCGTTTATGACCAGGCCGAAGTTGCACCCCAATCGCCTCGCCGCCCGCCGGCACATTATCATCCGCGAGAGGAAGGTCTCGAAGTACTCCATGACCTGCGATATAGACGTATCTATTTCGAGCTTGAGCGTGATTACCTTGGCCTCGCCGTCCACCTGCAGCTCGCTGCTCTTCACGGCGTAGTTCACGCGGTCGTGGATGTCGAAGGATATCATGGACGGGTTCCGAACGCGGTCCCGCCGCACGTCCGACTTGTCCGCGATGGTCAGCGCCGCGCTTATAACGCTCGCCGGCTCGCCCGAGCCCTCGTCGTGGTTGCCGATGGCCGTCATCACCTGCAGCGTCTCGGTCACGCCCATGCCGAGCCGCCTTAGGATATCTTTGGCTAAAACCGCCGACAGCGCCTCGTGGTTTTGGCGGTTGACGACGTTGCCGATATCGTGGAGGTGGCCGGCGACGGCCGCGAGCTCCGCCCGCCGCTCCTTGTAACCCAGCGCTAATATCATGGCCCGCGCCCGCTCGGCCACCATCGCCGCGTGTTTGGCGCCGTGCTCCGTGAAGCCCAGCACCGCGAGTACGCGGTCCGCCTCGGCGAGGTACGCCGCGACTTCCGCGTCCTCCTTCAGCGCAGCCAGCGTGACGAGCGCCCCTTCGGACCCGACGCCATCGCCCGCGTCCGCTTCGTTTTCGTTCTGGGCCACTTCTACTTGCGGCGGGGCCGCCGCGGCTCCTTACGCTCCTTGCGCTTACCGGCCGCCTTATCATCTTTGCCCCCGCTCGCAGCGACGCCTACTTCTTCCCCGGGGGGCGCCGCGGCCTCGATCTTCGCCAGCGCCACCTCGACGTCGACATCCTTCGCGACGGTTACGACTACTATCTTGTCGTTCTCGTAAACCTTCGCCACCGTGCCCCGGATGCCGCCCGCGGTTATCACCCGATAACCTTTTTTGACCGAGGAGATCATTGCCTTCTTGCGTTTCTCGGCGCGCTGTTGAGGCCGGATCAGCAGGAAGTAGAATATGACCATGATGAGGAGGAGCGGCAAGATGATGCCGAAGCCGCCGCCGCCCTGTCCTTCGGCGCCGCCGCCCCCGCCCATCGCGTATGCCGTCGAGGCCAATAAAAATAACAATTCGCCACCTCTTCCTTTTCGTCGTTAGATTCCCACGGCGTCTTCGTACTTTATAAGGTTGCGCATAAGCTCGCCGTGGCGTTCGAACGCCAGGTCTACCAACCGCTCGATGAGCTTGGCGTACTTCAAGCCGGCCACGTCCCACAACTTGGGGTACATGCTTATGGGCGTAAAGCCGGGCATGGTATTTAATTCGTTTACCAACAAGAGGTCCCGGTCCGGTAAGTAGAAGAAGTCGACGCGCGCCAGGCCGGCGCAGCCGTGGCTGTTGAACGCGCGCAGCGCCAGGTCCCGCACCCGCCGGGAGAGCTCTTCGTCCATTTCCGCGGGGGCGAGGAGCTGGGCGTTGTCGTGGACGTATTTGGCCTTGTAGTCGTAGAAATCCCCGGCCGGTACGATCTCGCCCACCGGCGACGCCTCCGGCGCGTAGTTCCCCAGGACTCCGCACTCGAACTCGCGGCCGTTGGCCGCCTGCTCGCACAGAATTTTGGAATCGTACCGCGCCGCGTCGGCCAGCGCCTTCTTCAACGAGTCGCGGTCGTTAACCTTGTGTATGCCGATGCTCGAGCCGAGTTTCGCCGGCTTTACGAACAACGGATAACGCAACCGCTGCTCGACCTCCAGCGTAACCGGGTCCGGCTCCTCCTCGAAATGGCGCCGCGTGACCGCGAAGTAATCCACCGTCGAGATGCCGTTCGCCCGCAAGACATCCTTCGACATCTCCTTGTCCATGGCGAGGGCCGAGGCCAGCGGCCCGGAGCCCACGTACGGCATCGCGTCCAGCTCGAGCAAACCCTGAATCGTCCCGTCCTCGCCGTAGGGCCCGTGCAACAGCGGGAAGACGACGTCGGCCTCCAGCTCGCCGCCGCCGTCGAGACGCACCAGAAAAGCGCGCCGCTGCGGGTCCGCGACCGGCGTATACGACGGCTCGCTCTCGTCCGGCCTCGCGACGCCCTGCATGAAGCCGGCCCAGAAGTACCAGCTGCCCTCGGGCGAAATGTAGACAGGCAGTACCTCGAACTTCTTGCCGTCCACCGCGGCCATCATGGACCGCGCCGAAATAATGGATACTTCGTGCTCGCCGGACCGGCCGCCGAACAGGACGGCCAGTTTTATTTTTTCTTTATCTTTACCCTTATCTTTCGCCGCCAAGACGTTCACCTCGCGCGTAACGCTTACGCTCCGTAGCTCCTAAGCGAATTCGTACCCTATTTCTCCGGTTCCTCGGCCGACGCCGCGACCACTTCCCGAACCTTCGCCGCTATCTCCCTCCAGGCCCGCGCAGTTACGCTATCCGGCCGGGCCACCATAACGGGTTGGCCGCGGTCCGATTCCGGAACCACGTCGGGGTCGAATGGAACCGCTCCCAGGAAACGGACGCCGAAGTCGGCCGCGACGCGCTCGCCGCCGCCGCCGCCGAACAGCTTTATATCGTGGCCGCACTCCGGACAGGCGAACGGCCCCATATTCTCGATTACCCCTAAAACCGGCACCTTCGTTTTTACCGCGAACGTCAGGCTCTTGCGGGCGGACGCCACCGCGGCCGCCTGGGGCGTCGTTACCATTATCAGGCCGTCGGCGTCCTTAATCCGCTGCACCAACGATAAAATCTCGTCGCCGGTTCCGGGCGGCGTGTCCACCACGAGCCAGTCGCGTTCGCCCCAGTTAATGTCGGCCAGGAAGTTGTCTATCATCGCCATCTTGAGCGGCCCGCGCCATATGACGGCGTCGGACTCGCCCGCGACGAGGAAGGCCATACTCATCACGACCAGCTTGTCGTCGTACGCCACCGGGTTTATGCCGTCCTCGCCGCCGGTGGGTTTGACGTCCGCCAGGCCGAGCATCAGCGGTACTCCCGGGCCGTGGATATCCGCGTCCAGCAGCGCCACCCTGTCCCCGGCCTGGGCCATCGCCAGCGCCAGGTTTACGGCCGCGGTCGTCTTGCCAACGCCGCCCTTCCCCGACGCTATTAAGATCTTATGCCGGATGAGTTTCATCCGCTCGACTATGCGCTTCTCGCGCTCGAGGCGCTCCTTGAAGCGTTCGCGTTTAGCCGCTTCCTCAGTTGAGGGTTCTTTTTCGGGTCCGTCGTCGTTTGGCATAATTTCTCCTAATCGCTAAGACAATATATTTATCGGCGCCGGGATGAACGTCAGGACCGCTATCGCGAAGACGACCCACCCCACGACGCGCCGCAGCGGCGTGAGCGGGGCGTCGTCGTCTACGGGCGGCGGGTGCTTTAACCGGATGAACAGTATAATCAAAAAAGCCCAGAAGAACCATCCGGTCCAGATGAAGCCGAGCGGGATAAGCGCCAGGAACGCCGCCCGCGCCACCCATATGCTGTACTTGCCGAACATGGCGTACGAGACATGGCCGCCGTCGAGCTGGCCTATGGGCAACATATTGACGGACGTGACCCACAGGCCTATCCACCCCGCGAGCGCCAGCGGGTGAAGCGACACGTCCATCCCGCCGAGCGGCCCCTTTACGGCGTACGTCAAGGCCTTGAATATCAACGAGTCGCCGAAGATGACGGCCCCGGCGCCGGCCGCCCCCGGCGAGACTATCGCCGAATAATGAAGGCCGACGATCGTCAACGGGAGCGCGACCAGGAAACCCGCCAGCGGCCCGGCGGCGCCGATGTCCAACAACGCCCGCCGGTCCGGGATGGGTGATTCCATCTTTATCACCGCGCCGAAGGTCCCGAGCAGCGGATGGGGTACCGGCAGGAAATAGGGCAACGTCGCGCGCACGCGGTGCCTCATCGAGGCGAAGAAGTGCGCCATCTCGTGGCACAACAAAATGGTCATTATCGAGGCCGAGAACGGGATTCCCAGGAGCCAATCCGCCGGCCGGAGCAGGTTGCCGCCGCGCTGCCATGTCCCGGCGGCGAGCGTCGTCCCTATGGTCGCGACGAACAGGACCGCGTTGACGAGCATTCGTCGCCGCGGCCGCTCGAGCCGTCGCGGGCTGACCTCCACCAACCACCGTTCGCTCGCGAGCGGCGTCGCCTTGGTATAATAGCCGAGCGGCTCGAAGTGCCGGGCGACGGCGTCGTCGTCGGGGCCGCCGGCCTTGAACTTCCCCACCAGAACCACGCCGGGCGGCCGGCCGTAAAATTTCTCCACCTCGAAGAACGGCTCGACCTCCTCCAACACGTTCCGCAATATTACTTCTATAGGCCTGGGCGTCACCTTCCGATAAACCTCACAAGTACTTCGCTAGAATAGGCCGCAGCCGTTCCTTGACCTCGTCCGGCACCAGCTCGAGGTCCGTCACGATGGCGCCCTCGAGCGCCCGCTGGCAGTCGCACGGGCTCGCTGCGGCGAGCTCCGGCAGGACGTCTTCGACCACGGCCTTAACGTTGGCGACGTTGGCCCGCATATTATCCAAAACCATGCCTATGGTAACGTCTTCGGCCTCGAGCCAAACGTCGTAGTCTGTCACGAGCGCGACCGTGCCGTAGCACATCTCGGCCTCGCGGGCGAGCTTGGCCTCGGTGGCGCTGGTCATGCCGACCACGTCGAAGCCGAGTTGGCGGTAGACGTTGGATTCGGCGCGCGTGGAGAACTGCGGCCCCTCCATGCAGACGTACGTACCGCGGGGGTGCACGCCCACTCCCAGCTTCTCGCACGCCGCCGTCGCCAGCTCCCGCACGCGGGGGCAGTACGGGTCCGCCAGCGGCACGTGGACCGCTATCCCGGCGTCGAAGAACGTCGACGCGCGGTGCTTCGTGTTGTCGTACAGCTGGTCCGGTATAACGAAGTCGCGCGGCTTGACCTCCGTCTTCAGGCTGCCCACCGCGGACACGCTCAAAATACGGTCTACGCCCAACGACTTGAGCGCCCAGATATTGGCGCGGAAGTTGACCCCGCCCGGCGGGATGCGGTGGCCTGCGCCGTGGCGCGGAAGGAATACTACCGGCTCGCCGGCGAAAGTCCCGATAACGAGGTCGTCCGAGGGGGGACCGTAGGGCGTCTCCAGCCGGCGCCGCTCGTCGACGTCGAAGCCCTCAATTTCGTAAAGGCCCGAGCCGCCTATAACGGCCGTCGCCGCCTTACTCAAATTCCGAACCTCCTTAGACGAGAACGAAGATTACCATCCGGGGGAGACAGCGTCGCGACGCCGGAATAGTAAGCCGCCGGCAAAACCGATAGCCGATACTGCTCGGCCCGGCGTTCGCATATTATAAAGTAAGACGGTGCCACAATCAAGCGAAATGGCCCGGCGTATAGGCGGGCAAGGGCAATGGTACTCACCGGATTCGGGTTCAACGAGGGCCGCTTGAGGTTTTTCATCCGTCGCTTTAACGCTAACTCGGTAGCTGCCTTCCCCCCCACCCCACGGCTTGACCGAGGGGGTATACGGTAAAATAAATGGCTGGGTTTGCCCTCGGGAGTAGACAAGGGGCTTAAGCCCCTTGTCCGACCGCGTCGCGTCGGGCGGTAACACCCGACGCCACGAAAACCGCGGCGTAACGTTGAACCGGCCGCCCGTTTCATGTATAATATAATATAATGCGAGCGTTAGGCGTAGACTGGGGCGAAGAGCGCATCGGCCTGGCGGTATCCGACGAAACCGGGACCATCGCTTCGCCCTACAAAGTTATTAAGAACGACGGCAAAGCCGCCGCCGCGATCGTAAACGCCGCGTCCGTTACCGGCGCCGAGGAGATCGTCGTCGGCTACCCGCTGACACTTACCGGCCAGGAGGGCCCCGCGGCGGAGCGCGTCCAGGAGTTCGCCCGCGACGTCCAGCGCCGCGTCTCGGTTCCCGTAAAACTGATCGACGAGCGGTTCACCACCAAGTCCGCGGAAGAAAAATTGCGCGCCGCCGGCGCCTCCCCCCAAAAAATAAAAAAGACTGCCGACGCGGCAGCGGCAGCGGTGATCCTCCAGACCTATCTCGACGTCAGTAAAAGATCTCCCCCCGAATACTTTCCCGATTAACCCTTGGCCAACTTCCGTCGGAACCATTCGATCGTCTTGGCCAACCCCTCCGAGACGGACACCCGGGGCCGCCAACCTAAAAGCTCGGTAGCGCGGGTAATGTCCGGCCGGCGGCGGCACGGGTCGTCGACCGGCAGCGGCCGGTACTCCATTTCCAAACTTCCGTCGACGGCGTCGCGCACCATCTCCGCCATCTCGAGAACGGTCATCTCCTCCGGCGTACCGACGTTGACCGGTTCCGTCACGTCCGAATTGAGTAGGGCCAGGATACCGTCCACCATATCGCTCACGTAGCAGAACGAGCGCGTCTGCGAGCCGTCGCCGTAAACCGTCAGCGGCTTCCCGGCCAGCGCCTGCGAAATCAAGTTCGGTATCAGGCGGCCGTCGGAAGGGCGCATGCGGGGGCCGTAGGTGTTGAATATCCGCACCACCCGCGCGTCCAGGCCGCGGTGACGCTTGAAGGCCGCGACCATGGCCTCGCCGAACCGCTTCGACTCGTCGTATACGGCGCGCGGGCCGACGACGTTGACGTTGCCCCAATAATCCTCGCGTTGGGGGTGGACCTTCGGGTCGCCGTACACCTCGCTCGTGGACGCGAACAGTAACCGCGCGCCGCGCTCGAGCGCCAGCTCCGCGGCCAGGCGCGTCCCCTCGGAGTTGACGGCCATTATCTCGAGCGGAATCCGCTCGAAGTCGTCGGGGCTGGCCGGGCTCGCGACGTGCAAGACGTAATCGGCGGGGCCGTCCAACTCGTACGGCCGGGCGACGTCGACGTCCCGGAACTCGAAGGCGTCGTGCTCGTTCAGGATTTCTACGTTGTCGGGGTCGCCCGTGACGAGGTTGTCGAGAACGACGACGTCGTTCCCCTCCCCGAGCAAGCGTTCGGTGAGGTGGGAACCTATGAAACCCGCGCCGCCGGTTATAACGTAACGCGCCATCGTCAAACCTTTCCCGCTAAAGTTAATTACCCGCTTCGCGCGCCGCGGCGCTCGGCCGCCGTCCTACGCCGACGTATTCGACGCCCGCCGCCTCGACCTTGACCGGGTCGTATATGTTCCGGCCGTCGAATATCAGCGGCCGCCGCATCGCCTTAACCAGGCCCTTGAAGTCGGCTTCCTTGAACTCGTTCCAATCCGTCACCACGGCCAGCGCGTCGGCGCCTTCCGCGGCGGCGTAGGGGTCGTCGGCGTAACCCACGCCGGGGAGGACTTCCTTGGCCGCGTCCATCGCGACCGGGTCGTACGCCGTCACGACGGCGCCCCCTTCGAGCAGTTTTTGGATAATGTCCAATGCCGGCGATTCGCGGATGTCGTCGGTGTTGGGTTTGAACGACAGGCCCCACACCGCGACCTTTTTCCCTTTTAACTCGCCCAGCCGCGCGGCGATTTTATCCACGAAGAGGTCGCGCTGCACGGCGTTGACGCCGACCACGGCCTTGAGTATTTTAAAATCATAATCGGCCTTGGCCGCGATGTCGACCAACGCCAGCGTATCCTTGGGGAAGCACGAGCCGCCGTAGCCCACGCCGGCGCCGAAGAACGCCGGGTTGATGCGGCCGTCCTTGGTAACGCCCTCGACCACCTCTCGCACGTCCGCGCCCACCCGCTCGCAGATGTTCGCTATCTCGTTTATGAACGAGATCTTGAGCGCCAGGAAAGCGTTGGAAGTGTATTTAATCATCTCCGCCGACAGCACGTCGGTGATGATTATGGGGGCGTTGAGCGGCGCGTAGAGCTCGGCCACCATCTCGCCCGCGGCGGCGTTCGAACACCCTATTACGATGCGATCGGGCTGCATGAAGTCGTGAATGGCCGAGCCCTCCCGCAAGAACTCCGGGTTGGACACGACGTCGTAGGGATACGCGCCCCCCGACTTCTCCGCGATGATGTGGCTTACGATGTCGCCGGTGCCCACCGGAACGGTGGACTTGTTGACCACCGAGCGGTAGCCGTCCATGGCCCGGCCGACGGTCTCGGCCACGGCGCGCACCTGGCTCAGGTCCGCCTCGCCGTTGGGCCCGGACGGCGTCCCCACCGCCACGAAAATTATTTTCGACTTCTTGACCGCGTCGGCCACGTCGTCGGTAAAAGTCAGCCGCCCCACGCGCGAGTTTATGCGAACCTTCTCCACCAGGCCCGGCTCGAAGATGGGCGTCTCGCCCCGCTTGAGCATTTCTATCTTCCGGCGGTCGACGTCGGCGCAAATCACGGCGTTCCCCAGGTCGGCGAAGCACGCGCCGGTAACCAGCCCCACGTACCCCGTACCTACGACTGCTATCCTCATATTCTCTCTCTCCAATATTCCAATATGTCGGAAAGGGTTTGGTCGAACGGTATCTGGGGATGCCACCCGGTCTGTTTCGCGAACTTGGCGTTGTCTCCCACGAGCAACGGTACGTCGGACGGCCGGAGCCGGTCCGGTTCGACTACGACCTCGACGTCGGCGCCGCTTGCCGCTATCAACTTCTCTAATACTTCGCGGATGCTGAAGCCCGTACCGCTGCATATATTGTAAACTTCGCCCGCCTCGGCCGCCTCGAGCGCGAGCCAATACGCCCGCACCGTGTCGCGCACGTCGGTGAAGTCGCGTACGGCGTCGAGGTTACCCACGTTGACGTGCGGCCGGAGCCCTTTCTGGGCTTCGACGATCTGGATGGCGAAGTTGGAGCACACGAACACCCTGCCGCGCCGCGGGCCGGTATGGTTGAACGCCCTGGTGCGGACCACTTCCAAGCCGTACGACTTGAAGTATTGGTACGACAATAAATCCTGGCCCACTTTGCTCACGCCGTACGGGCTCAGCGGCCGGAGCGGGTTATCCTCCGTGATGGGGACCTCGTCGGGCTCGACGTAACCGTACTCCTCGGAGGAGCAGGCGACCAGGATGCGGGGCGAAAACTTCGCCCGGCGTACCGCCTCGAATATGTTAACGGTCCCCACGATGTTGGTGGTTATCGTCTCCGACGGCAGCTTCCAGCTCGAGACCACGTACGACTGCGCCGCCAAATGGAATATCCACTCCGGCTTAATTTCCGCCACCAACGACTCGATGGACGACGCGTCCCGCAGGTCGGCATCTACGACCGTTATCTTGTCCGCGATGTGTTCGATATTTTGGTTGGGACTGCGCCAGCGCGCCGTGCCGAAGACCTCGACGTCACCCCGGGCCAGCGCGAAATCGGCCAGGTGACTGCCGGCGAAGCCGGTAACGCCTGTAATTAATATTTTCATGGGCAATCCCCTTCTTTACGACCTAACCAAACGTTTAGCGGCGCGCGCCGCGGCGACGGCGTCCCGCGCGTACGTAGCGCCTATCTCATCCGCGTACTTCTTCGTTACGACGGCGCCGCCCACCAGCAAGCGCGCTTTGACGCCCCGCGCCCGTAGCGCTTCCGCGACTTTACCCATTTCGGGCATCGTCGTCGTCATCAAAGCCGACAGCGCCACAACGTCCGCCCGCCGCGCCGCCGCGCTTTCGACTACGCGCGGCGCGGAAACGTTCTTCCCCAAATCGTATACGTCGAAGCCGTGGCTCCGCAACACCGCGGCGACGACGTTCTTGCCGATGTCGTGCACGTCGCCCGCTACCGTAGCGAAGACTACCCGGCCCGCGGGCCGGCGCGACTTTTTATCTATCGCTTTCTCGACGACGCCGAACGCCGCTTGCGCAGCCTCGGCCGCCCTTATCACCTGCGGCAGGTAGTACTCCTTCCGGTCGAAAAGGCGGCCCACCTCTTTCAACGCCGGGGCTATAAACTTATCATTTATCGCCAACGGCTTGGGGCAATTTTTAAGGGCTCGAGCGGCCGCGGCCTTGGCGCGTTCGCGCCGGCCGCCGAGAACCGCCTCGTACAGCTCGTCGCCCGGCGTCGCCTTCTTCCTCTTGCTCGCTTTTTTTCGGGGAACTTTTCCCGATAACGCCTCGACGTACGAGGCCACTTCCCGTTCGCCGCCCGCCAAGGCCGATGCCGTACGCATAGCTTGCCGCATCCGCTCGTCGAGGGGGTTGACGATGGCAAGGTCGAGGCCCGCGCCCGCGGCATACAGGAACGCCGCGGCGTTTAAAACCTCTCGCTGGGGCAAGCCGTACGATACGTTGCTCACGCCCATAACCGTCCGCACGCCCAGGTTCTTTTTTATCTCGCTTAAGGTCTCGAAGGTTTGGGCCGCGCCGCCCCGCGCCGCCGTCAGCATCAACGGGTCGACGTATATATCTTCAAACGCGATACCCTCGTCCAGCGCCCGCCCTACGAACTTCTCGGCCAACTTCAGCCGCGAGGCCGCGGTCGCCGGGATGCCGCGGGCGCCCATTGCCAGGCCTACCACCGCCGCACCCCAACGCCGCGCCAACGGCAGCAGCCTGGCCATAGCCCGCGGCGACGCCGGGCAGGAGTTCAATAGCGGCTTCCCCACCGCCGCCTTTAATCCGGCCTCCAACACTTCCGGCCGCGCGGAGTCGACCGACACCGGCACGTCCACGGCCTCCTGGACCGCGCGTACCGCCGCCGCCATCGTAAGCACCGCACCTTCCCCGTCGCCGACGTTCACGTCCACGACGGCCGCGCCCGCCGCCACCTGCGCCTCGGCCTCGCGCGCCGCCAGCTCGAGCCGGTTCCTCGCGAGCTCCCGCGTAAGCTCGCGCCGGCCCGTCGGGTTAATCCGCTCGCCCACGACGACGGGCGCACCTCGCACGACGACCAGCCGCGCCCGGGCAGCGAGCGTGGAACTGCGTTCTCCCCGACTGCGCCTCGGCGGCGTCAAACCCTCGGCCGCGGCCGCCGCCAGCCGTACGTGCTCCGGCGTCGTGCCGCAGCAACCGCCCACCACCGCGGCGCCGGCGGCGACGAGCTTCGGCACCCACGACGCGAACTGGGCCGGCGTCTGCCGGAACGTCGTCTTGCCCGCCACGAGGCTGGGCAGGCCGGCGTTCGGCTCGGCGCACACCGGAACGTCCACCGCGGCCGCCATCGCCCGGATAACCGGCACGAGCTCCCGCGCCCCCACCGAACAGTTGGCCCCTACCGCGTCCGCGCCCGCGGCGACCAGCGTAACGGCGGCGACCTCGGGCGGCGTCCCGGTAACGGCGCGGCCGTCCTCGTCGAACGTCATGAAGGCGATTATGGGGCCGTCGAACGCCGCGCGCGCCGCCACTACCGCGGCCTTGGCCTCGCGTAAGTCGGTCATCGTCTCAATGACGACGAGGTCGACGCCGGCATCGGCCAGCACCCGCGCCTGGCGGTAAAACTCGCGGTACGCCTCGTCGAACGGGAGCGTACCCAACGGCTCCGGATATTCGCCCAGCGGGCCGACGTCGCCGGCCACCCAGGCTTTATCGGCCGCCGCATCCCGCGCCAGCGCGACGCCGGCACGGTTTATCTCGTCGGCGCGGGAGGCGAGGCGATAAGGCGCGAGCCGCCGCTTCGTCGCGCCGAAGGTGTTGGTCAAAATAATGTCGGCGCCGGCGGCCACGTAGGCCGCGTGCGCCGCGCGCACCGCGTCCGGATTATACACGTTGAATCCGTCCGGCGGTTCGCCGGCCGGCAGGCCCTTATCCTGCAGCAGCGTCCCCACCGCGCCGTCCAACAATAAAACGCGCTTCCGGGCCAACGCTTTGAATTGTTCGCGCCGAAGTTTCATCTCGCCACAACCGCCGCAACCGCGGTCACGCTCTTGCGCGGAATCATCATATAGTTCTCGGTCAAACTTATTCCCAGCTCGAAACCGCCGGCCAACCGGAGCAAACGCTCCTGGGCCGCGAGCTCGAAGTCGCCGTAGCCGGGGCTAATACGCCGCGTTACCTCTTCGCCGGCTCGAGCCGCCTCGTCGTTAATCGAACCGTGCACCAGCGAGATAAGCTCCTCCGCCGCTACCGAGCCGACGGCGTCGGCCACAGTCATCGCGAACGTTTCGCCGCGGCCGTCGTACTCGCCGGTCAACTCGTCGATACCGCCCCCCACCGTCGCCGCCATCGCCGCGACGGCGGAAGCGCCGGCCGCCAGCTTTACAAGGTCCGCGCTCTCGAACACGACGACGCCCTCCAGCTCCAGCGTCCGGCCGCGGGCCGCGACGACGGCCGCGCGAGCGGAGGAATATCTCGGCTCGAGCACGGCGCGGGCCCGCCGGTAAGCTTCGTCGAACTCGTCGCGGAGGTCGGGCGCCGCTTCCCGCGCCGGCATCCTCAGGTGCTTCCACACCAGCTCGGCCTTAACCGCCAGATCGAACTTCGCTCGAGTCAACGTCCTCCGGCTTGCGGTAACGTTCCTCTTCGCTGTATATGCAGCCGCAATAACCCTGGAGGTACAGGCCCATCTCGCGGGCGAGGCGATGGCTCTCTCGGTCCAACGGCCTGAAGTCGCGCCCCATGAACGCGACGCCGGCCTCCGCCCCCGCCCGGGCCCCCGCAGCCAGTACGGCCTCGTGGTCCTGGTGGCGCGATATCAGTAGCGTCGTCGTGAAGGCGTCGCAGCCGCGCGCCGCCGCCCGCGCCGCGGCCCGCGTAAGCCGCTCGTAGTAGCATCGCGGGCAGCGCCCCTGCCGGTCGACGACGACCTCCCTCAGGAAATAATCCACGTCGTAGCGGTCGTCCACCTCAGCGGGCCAACCGTCGCGGCCTACGGCCTCCTTGAACGCGGCGAGCCTTTTGCGGTACTCGCGGTACGGCTGGACGTTCGGGTTGTACCAGAAGGCCAGTATCTCGTACCCCTCCGCCGCAAGCGCGCGCGCCGGCGCCACTAAACAAGGCCCGCAACAAGCATGTAAGAGTATTTTCATACCAAAAAATCCATTATAAAACATCTCGGGGCCCCATATCAAACTTTTTCTCGACTCCCGGCGCGTGGACGGGCATATTTATGGCGCCGACATTCCTGTCGGCGGGTTGGGGTGGCGTCGGATGTTACCATCCGATGCATAGGCCGTCAGGCGTTTCGACCTGACGGTTAAGATACGAGTTAATCCTATGCTTCTCGTGCGTCGGACCCTAATCCACGGGGAGCGGCCTTACGATGGCGACAAGGGGCTTAAGCCCCTTGTCTAACGGCGGCTCGGCTACCGTGCTCTTTCGACTCACGTTCCCCCCTCCCGCCGCGGAAATATGCCGGGGCAATCCGAAATAGCGTTATGGGATAGATTGATACTCGTGAAATCCCACCCGAAAGCCGTTTTTCGCTCTTTTTCCCCGTCTTTGGCCTTGACTTGGCCGGCCCAAGGTGTTTGAATTATTAACGTGAGAAGAAAATTACTCGCCGCCGCGCTGGTCGCGTTCGCGGCGGCGGCAACGTGCGGCGCCGCTACCGGCGACGGGCCGTCGCTGGCCGACCTGGGGATGTTGGGCGTCCCGCGCGAGGAGCTCCCCCCGGGCGAAGCCGAACTCGCCACCAAGCTGCAGTTCGCCCGGGCGCTTATCCTGGGCGGCAAGGCCGAAGAAGCGCTCGCGGCGCTGGACGAAGTGATGGTTCGCGACGTCGCCGGGACCTTCACCGTCGAGGTATTGTATTACAAAGGTTTCGCGCTGGACATGCTGGGCCGGTACGACGCCGCGATCATCAATTACCTGGAAGCTCTCAAGGAACGCCCCGACGACCCGACGGTGCTATTGGCGTTGGGGCAAGCATACCTCGACGCCGGCCTCGACGACGACGCCCGGGCGACGTTCGAACGGGTCCTTGCCCAAGAATCGGAAGAATCGGGCGCCCTGACCGGCCTGGCGTACCTCGACCTCAAGGGGGGGGACGTCGCCGAAGCCCGCGCCAAACTCGAGCGGGCGCTGGCGGCGGACGCCGAGAACGCGCTCGCCATGTCGTACATGGGCCTACTGGAGATGCAGGCGCGTAAATACGACCTGGCTCGAGCACACCTGGAAAACGCTCTCGCGCTCGAGCCCACCAGCCTGACAGCCAACTACAACCTCGCCGGCATCCTTTTCATGCAGGGCGATTACGCGGGGGCGGAAAAACACTACCGCGCGGTACTCGAGCGTAAACCGGGCGACGGCGAAGCGCGCTTTTACCTCGCCGCGGCGCTGGAGGCCCAGGGGCGCTACGAGGAGGCTTTCGCCGAAGCCGAGAAGGTCGTCGATTCGGGAACCGTAGTCGACGGCCTGGTTGAAATGCTGGACCGCCTGCAACGCCGCATGGCGGAGAAGTGATACCCAGAAATAGCGGACGTTAAACCTTGCCGGCGTAGTCGTCGCCGCCTCCGGGGATAATCTAAAAAGTGATCCGTACGCTCCTCACGTTACGCGCAGTTACGGTCGTCCTTTGGGCGGCGACCGTAATTTTCTTCGCCGAAACGCGCTCAAGCTGGCCCTGGCTCGGCGTCGCGGCCGTTATCGCGGGCGAGGCGTTAAGGCTCTGGGCATCGGGCTACGGCGTGGCGTGGAGCCGCGTAGATTCCGCGGAGGCTCTAGCCCACCTCTCGGCGGCCGGGCCGTACCGGTGGGTGCGGAACCCGAAGCACATCGGCAACGTCGTCGTCGCCGTCGGCCTGTCGTTATGGGCGGGGGGCCTTCTGCCGTGGCTGCCGCTGGCGACGGCCTTCGTTTTTATCCTGCCGGATTGGCTTATACAGAGCGCGCGTGACCGCGACCTGGGCCGGCGCTTCAGCTGGGAGTACCGGGCCTACCGCGGGACGGTCCCCATATGGCTCCCGCGCTTTACGCGCCGCCCCCCGGCAATTCGGAGCCGATGGCGGCTCGGCGTCGCACTCGCCGGCGAGGCGGCGGTACTTATTCAGATCGTCGCCGTCGCGGCCGCGGCCTATATCCGGCCGCGTGCCGTAAACTGGCTCCGCTGAGAAGCCGGGGTAAACTTACTCGGGGGACCCTTGGGCCGTGCAATTCGCGGAAAAAGCGTTTTTTATGTTGACGCTACCAGGTAATTATTCTATATTCTGAATTCCAAGGGACTTGTATAAATCATAATATAAACTCAACTTCTGAACGTCTGGCTGGCGCGTAAGCGGTCAAGCGTCGTCTCGCGTCCGCCGGGAGGTCCTATTATGGCCCCCTTATTTGGAAAGAAGCAAGAATTAACGCCGGAATTGGTCGGCGAGTATTTCGATAAGCGGGCGGCCGAATTCAAGAAGCTCATCGACAAAGCCTCGGACCAGGAGAAGAAACTTTCGACGCAGGCGGCCAAAGTCGAACGCGACCTCAAGAAAGCCGACGAGCTCGATAAAAAGATCACAGGGTTCGAGGCCGCGTCGGCGTCGTTCGCCGAAACGGTCAAGAGGTTGAAAGGCGTCCCGGCGCAAGTGGACGCGACTGCGGAAAAAACCGCGGCCGCGGCCGCGAAAACAAGCGAAGTCGAGAAGCAATTAAATGCGTTGGCCGAGAAGCAAGCCGACCTCCTCGCGCTCGATAAAAAAGCCCGCGGGATAAACGAGAGCGTAAGCCGCGCCGCCGGCGACGTTTCGAAGCTCGAGGCCAAACTCGCCGAGCTGCGAAAAACGGACGCCGAAGTCGCCAAGATAACCGAAAAAGTCGCGGGTGCCGAGGACCGGGTAACGGCCCGCGTGCGCGAGTCGGCCGACCGTGCATCGTCGTTGGCGACGCAAATCGGCGATTTGGATAAATCGGTCAAAAACACGCTACAAAGCATAGGCCGCGCCGACGCCGAGCTGAAATCGGTCAAATCCGAAATCGCCGGCCTGGGCGACTATCCCAAACAATTAAAAGCGATCGATAAGGATATCGCTTCCGTCCGCGGCAAACTGGACAACGTCGAAAAAGCCGCCGGCCAGGTGACGGATTTGCGCACCGAGCTCCGCAACGCCGGCGCCTCCGCCGAAAAGACCGCTAAAGTCAATGAGGCGAATAAACGAACTCTCGCCGAAACCAAAACGTCGTTGGCCGAGACGAAGAAGGGCGCCGACCAGCAAGCTACGGCGTTAGCTAATCTGAAGGACGGCGTCAAAGCGTCGAGCACCGAAATCGAACGCCGTTTAAAGGGCGTAGAGGGCGGGTTAAGCCAACTCGACACCCGCGCCAAAACCATTACGACGTTATCCAATAAAACGGACAAGCTGGGCGAGCGCGCCGAGGACGTGGCCGCGAAAATCGCCGCCTTGGAGGGCAAACTGGGCGAGGCGGCCAAGGCCGCGAAAGAAGTGGAGACGGTAAAGAACCGCGTCGAGGCGGCTGCTCAAGCGGCGAAAGAAGCGGCCTCGGAAGGCAACGCCGCCAAAAGCGAGCTCAATCGCTTCCGCGGCGAGGCCCAAAAATACGGCGAAGAAGTAACCGGTTTAAAAAGTTCTGTGAATAAAATCCGCAAGGAGTTCAAGGATACCGACGCCGGCCTGGGGGACGTCTCGCGGCGCGTGGGCGCGCTGGCCGGCCGCACGACCAAGATCGACCAGAAAGTCGACGGCTACGAAAAACGCATCGCCGACCTCTCCGGCGCCGAAAAACGCGTCGACGCCGTAATCGGCAAAGTGGAGGGCCTCGGCGAAAAGCTCGGCGACTTCGACGCTCGCTTCGGAGCGGCCCAAAAGGAACTCAAAAGCTCGGCCGAGCGGGCCCAAGCGCTCGAGAAATCGCTCGCCAAAATCGACGAGGACTTCGGCATCCTACGCGTGGAACGCGAGCGCTACGCCGAAGCGACCCAGAACGTCGACCGCCTCAACTCCCTTATCGAACATATCAACACCAAGTTCGACGTCCTGGAAGACCAACGCGAACTCATCACCAAAGCCAACGAAGAATCGGGCAAGCTCGACGTCCTGTTGTGGGAAATGGACGTCCGGCTCAAGAAGCTGGCCGAAGAGCAGAAGATGGTGCGCGACGGCGAAAGGCGCATCACCGACCTGGAGGAAATGCTGGCCGCGATGCGCGACCGCTTCCGCGAAGCCCAGAGCATTCGAGACAAGTTGGCCGACGTCGAGAGTCGCCAGGAAGACTTCGGCCGCGACGTAGCCGCGTTCGAAAACCAAATGGCCGAGTTCCGCAACGTACGGACGGACCTCGACAAGGTATCCCGCACCGCCGAAGAGCTCGTCGGCAAACTGGGTCTCGCCGAAAGCAAGCTCGCCGAAACTACCTCTACGCTGGACGCCATAGATAACCGCGCCGACGTACTCCGCGCCGTCAAGGCGGACCTGGCCGACTTCCAAGCCCAGGCTTCTTCGGTGGAGAAGTTACGCGAAAAAATCGGGGCGCTGGAAACGCGCCTGGCCGAAGCGGACGCTCTGTCCCGGGTCGTCGCCGACCAGATCTCCGAGAATAAGGCTCGCGAAGCGGCCTTCAACGCCCGCGCCTCCCGCCTCGACGAGGTGGAAAACAAAGTCCGCGAAATAACGACCGACGTCGGCCGGGTCGACGCCGCGGCGCAACAGATAAAGGATATCCAAAAAACGCTGGAGGAGTCGGGGCGCTTGTCCGAAGTCGCGTCGCGCGAACTCGGCGAATATCGGATGGAACGGGCGCGTACGCAAGAGGATTTCGCCCACCTGAATAAATCCGCGCAGGAAGTGCTCGAGCGGCTCGAGCGACGCCAGGAGGAGATCCGACTCCGCGAAGAACTGGTCTCCAGCGTTCACGACAAGACCGAGAAAATCGACACCCTCCTCAAAGACATCGACGGCCGTATGATGACGGTGCTCCGCGAAGACGCCAAGCTCGACGCGTTGAGCTCCCGCCTCGACGACCTCAACCGGGACCTCTCGCTGCTCGAGGACAAACGTCGGGCGGCGCTTAAATCCGAGAAAGAGGTCGACCGGCTGGTCGAAAAAGTCGCCGCTCTCGAGGAGAATTCCGCTGCGGTCGAAAAAGCCCTGGCCGCCCAGGGTAAGTTACGGCTCGAGCTGGCCGG
Source organism: uncultured bacterium (assembly GCA_965602215.1). Taxonomy (GTDB): domain Bacteria; phylum RBG-13-66-14; class B26-G2; order WVWN01; family WVWN01; genus WVWN01. The sequence goes on along the minus strand of CBFCYS010000006.1, from coordinate 4,105 downwards.
CGAAGTGGAAAAGATCGAGGAACTCCGGACCGAGGTAACGGAAGCAAACGACCGCGTCGCCTCCCACGCCGCGCGAGCCTCCGATACGGAGAAAGAAGTCAATCGCATTCTCGAGAAAATCCTGGATGCTTCCCAGGAGACGGCCCGCAGGGCCACGCTTGTCGAGCGGCGGAGTCAGGACGTCGTCGCCGTCGACGAACGGGTCAACGCCCTCACCATGTTGGCCGAGGACCTCGACGAACGCCTGCGCCTCCTGGGCCAGCGCCGCGACGAAGTGGCGACGGTCGAACGCGAGGTACGCGACCTCAAGGCCTATTACGACCTGGTAAAAGACGGGATGGCGGACCTCAAGAGCGAGGCCGATGCCATAAGCAAGATCCGGGGCCAGATAAACGAGCTCTCGGACGCGCGTAAAGACGTAGCCGCGGCCGTTCGCGAAGTAAGCGGCAAACGGGCCGAAATCAAGAATGTCGAGGCCAGGTTCGAACAGATAAATCGCGCCGCGGCGGCGGTCGAAGAGAAAATAGGCCAGCTGCGGAACGAAGAGAAACGGGTGGACGCCGTCGCTGAAAAGCTCGCGCAAATGAGCTTCCTCGCGAAGGACGTCGACGCCAAGATGGCGAATTTAAAATCGTCCGGCGACCGCCTCGACGACCTCCAGAAAAAACTCGCGCGCTCCGAAGTCATCTTAAACGGAGCCTACAAGCGGGCGAGCGAAAGTAAACCGCCGGCGTAACGCAACCGACGAGCCGGGAGCCCATACCTTAATGGCACGTAAAATTGCCGTAGCCAGCCAAAAAGGCGGCGTCGGGAAAACCACCACCGCGGTGAACCTGAGCGCCTCCCTGGCCGCCGCGGAGAAGAAAACGCTCCTCATCGACCTCGACCCGCAGGGTTGCGCGAGCGTAGCGCTGGACTTTAACCAGGACTTGCTTTACCGCGGCGTATACGAAATATTCATGCGGAACTTCCCCGCCTCCGGCAGCGTGCACAAGACCGAAGTACCCAACCTCTACGTCATCCCCAGCAATATCTGGTCTAACAACGCCGAAGACGAGATTATGCGGACTTCGTTCAACCGCACCATGCTCGCCCGCTCGGTGGAAGAAATCGAAGACGAATACGATTACATAATAATGGATTCGCCGCCGAGTATGGGGCACCTGATGGTGTCGGCGCTCGTCGCGGCCGATTCCGTCCTGATTCCGGTGCAAGCGGAGTTTTACTCCTACCACGCCTTCGACCAATTCATCCGCCTGGTCAAAACCGTCCGCCTAAGCGTAAACGCCGACCTCGAGATCGAGGGGTTTTTATTGACGATGTGCGACGAGCGGACGAAACTCTCGCACGAAGTCGAAAGCGACCTTCGCCGCCGCTTCGGTAGGCTCGTATTCAAAACCGTAATCCCGCGCAGCGTCGCGCTGGCCGAAGCACCGTCGTACGGAAAACCGGCCATCACTTTCGACGGCCGTTCGCCGGGCGCCCAGGCATATATGCAACTCGCCGGCGAAATCGTTCGGCGCCGACGAAGCCGGGTAAAGCCCGGCGTTTAAACGTAAAAAAAAGCCGCGGCCCAGCCGCGGTTTTTATTTAAGCGCCGACGCTCACCTCCGGAACAACCGCGCCAAATCCCGCGCGGCGAGGTTGACCATAGTAGGCCGGCCGTGGGGGCATACGTCCGGCGTGGGCGACGCGAACAGGTCGCCGACCAGCGCCGCCATCTCCGCCGGTTCCAAGCGCTCGCCAGCCCTCACGGCGCCGTGGCAGGCCACGCCTTTGAGCACCGCCTCCCGTCGCCTCTCGAGCTCGGCGGGCCTCCCCTCCTCGACGAAATCTTCCACTACGCGCGCCAGGAACTTTTCGACGTCGCCGACGCGGACGTCGTTGGGGTGGCCGCGCAGCACGAAGGCGTCGCCGCCGAACTCGTCGAGTTCGAAGCCCAAGTCGTTGAGCGCCGGCAGGCAAGGCCGCAAATCCGCCGCCGCGGCCGCCCCCAGCGACACCGTAACCGGCATGAGAAGCTCCTGACAGCCTCCTCCGCCCGCGGCGCGGGCCAGCAAGCGGTCGTAGATAACGCGCTCGTGGGCGGTATGCTGGTCGACGACGACCAGATCCCCCCCCCGCCGCGCGATCACGTACATAGTGCCGAGCTGGCCCAGCACCTCCACCGCGCCGCCCTCCGGCGAGCGTTCGGCGGCGGCGAACGCCTCCGGCGCGGCCGCGGCCTCCGTCTTCGCCCCACCACTCGCGACGCCGCCGGGCGCCGCTCCCGGCCACAGGCCATGCCTTTTCAGATACCCCTCGACGTTTTCCCTGACCGCCGCCGTTACCTCGGCCTCGCGGGGCGGCGCCTCTCGCGCCGGTACCCCGAAAGTAGTCGAAGACACCGTGATGCCCACGCGCGCCAGCTCCTCGCGGAGCGCCCGGCTCACAAACTCGTACGCCGCCGCCTCGTCCGCAAATCGGACCTCCTCTTTCCGGGGGTGGACGTTGACGTCGACGGCTTCCGGCGGGACGTCGAGGTAGAGAACGACCAGCGGGTACCGGCCGCGCTCCAACCTGCCGTCGTAGGCCGACATAACACCCCTGAAGACCGACTTGGCGCGGGCCGGACGGCCGTTCACGACGGTGTACACGTTGCCGGTGGTCCCGTACGACGCCGACGCCGATGACAGGTACGCCTCCAGCGAAAAATCGCCGCCCTGGGCGGCGACGGGAATCAATTGGTCCAACAGCTCCCACCCCAGGACTTCGCCTACGCGCTGCCGCGCCGTGGCGTTGGCCGAGGTGGTGTATTGCAGGCGGCGGTCTTTGGTAAGCGAGAACGCCGGCGCCAGCCGGGCGAGCGCGAGACGCTTGAACGCCTCCGCGGCGCGGCGCCACTCGCTGGTCGGCTTACCGGCGAACTTGCGGCGCGCCGGAACGTTGTAGAAAAGGTCGCGAACTATAACCGTAGTCCCCGGCGGCGCGCCCTCGCGCGAAACGTTCACCGCCCCCGCCGCGGCCTCCGCCTTCAGCCCCGTCGGCTCGTCCTCGGCCCGCGTATAGACCGTTACCCGCGAGACCGCGGCTATGGCCGGCAGCGCCTCGCCCCGGAACCCTAACGTCGCGATCACGTCTAGGTCCTCCGGGCGCGCAACCTTGCTCGTGGCGTAACGCTCGAACGCCAGCGTTAAGTCTTCCTCCCCCATGCCGCAACCGTCGTCCGCCACCTTTATCTCTTTGAACCCGCCGCCGTCGACGGACACGTCTACGCGGCGGGCGCCGGCGTCAAGGCTGTTCTCCGTAAGCTCCTTAACGACGGACCACGGCCCCTCCACCACCTCGCCCGCGGCGATGAGGGCTATCGTCTCTTCGTCGAGCTTCCGGACCTTGGCCATACTTCCCTATCGATACCCCAGCCGCAGGTTCGCCGCGGCCGCCCGTTCGACGATCTCCGCGACGCCCTCGGCGGTGGACCTGGTAGCGACGTAATCGACGGCGTCGCGCACCGCCGCGGCGGCGTTCGGCACGGCGCAAGATATCCCGACCTTCGCCAGGAAAGGCAGGTCATTGTAGGAATCGCCGACTCCCACGACGTCGGCCGCGACGACGTCGAAGCCGAGCTCGGTCCGCAAGTACCGCATTAGCCATTCGAGGCCGGAGCCTTTATCGACCGGCCGCGGCGTAACGTCGACGACGCCAATGGACCGCGTTACGACGAAGAGCGGCGCCAGATCCGCCGGCATGGCGCGGGTGGCCTCGAGCAATTCCTCCACCGAACAACAATCGCCGGCCGCGAAGCTGAAGGAATACTTCTTCCCGATTATTACCCCCGCGCCGCGCTTCGCCACCAGCTCGTCGTCGGCCCAGGCGTGGAACCGCTCGAGCGCTTCGGAAACGCGGGGGGCGGCCAGCGCCGGGTGGAAGAGGTACTCGCGGCCCAGCGGCGCCGTCGGCAAGTGCATCCCGCAGCCGGACTCGAAGAGCGACGGCAGCGGCGTCGAGATAAAGCGCGCGAACGCCTCCAGGTACGAGTGCGGCCGGCCGGTGATGAGGGAAATGGGGGGGAACGTCCGGTCCCCCTCGCGGCGGGAGAGGTCGTTGTACCGCCGGAGGACGCTCA
>CBFCYS010000005.1:0-39406 GCA_965602215.1 uncultured bacterium | reverse complement strand
TAGTGTACCCGTGCACGTGAGTCTTGTACGAACCATGGTCCCCCCACCATATCAATTCATTGCGGTAATCCCAGGCCGGGTCATAGCTAGTTATCCGCTCGTAGCGATAGAACTTGCTCAGCAAACTACCGGAGGTCGTATGCCGCGTGACCGGGGCTTCCGAGAAGCTACTGCTAATAATCGCCTTCACCGTACGCGGCCTACTCGGGTTACCCTCGCACGCGAGGCCGCCGAACATATCGTGTTGTATCACCTGAAACGATGAATAAATACTGCCCGTACCCTCGTGGCACTTCACTATCCGGCTGTTCATAGGAGAATAGGTCCCTATCCATAAATACCCGCCGTATTCGTATCCCAGGCCGCGGGTGGGTAAACCGAACGGCGACGCGTACGAACTAATTACCGAACCGTTAGCAGGATTGAGACGGAAAATATGCCGCGGCCCCTCGCAAAGCACGTAGAGGCAACTAGGACTTATCGCCAGGGCAAGCGGATTTTCGCCCGGCGACGGGAAAGATTGTACTACTTGCCCCAGGTACGCGCCAGCAGGCGAGGCCGCGACGGCAGCGGTGAATACCAACAACGGAACGACTTTCATCTCGAGACCTCCCCGTAAAAAGAAACCTAATTTCTACTAAAATATATCACACGCGGCGGCCTTGTCAACGCAAAACCACCCGCCGGGAAAAATAGTGGCGCCGAGGGCCACAAAACTCTTGACGCCGGCGCGTTCCTATCGTAAAAAGGGGCGGACCCCCACCCTTTCACGCAAGGCGAAACCGGGAGGTACGAGTCATGAGAAAGGTCGCGTTACTCGCCGTACTGCTGGCTGTCGTGATGGCCGTCACGCTGGCCCCCAACCGCCGGGGGGAGGATAACCCGGTCAAGATAACGCTTACCGCCCAGCAGCTGGAGCAGGTAAACAAGGCCGCGGGCAAGGCGGTAACCCTTACCCTCACCGCCGCGCAGAAGAACGTCATCGTCGGCAAGTACGCCGACTGCAAGGTGTCGACGGTGACGGTTTCCACGACGCACGTGTGGGAGGGCGAAGCGCTGAGTCTGGTCCCGACCGTGGACCGGGTGGGGATGAATCCCCAGCCGTCGCCGTAGGCGACAACCGCCGGCCTTCCTAGTACCATCCTAACCCGACGAAAAGGGGCCTCTCGCCGCTCGAGGCCCCGTTCGTTTGCGGCACGTCCCCTTATTCGGAGAAAACTCCAACCGCGTAAAAAAGCCGGCCTCGCGGCCGGTTTCGACGTCGGCGTCCTATAACAACTCGAGGAACTCGTCGCGAGTTAGGCCGGCGTCTTTAATCACGCGCCGGAGGGTCCCTCTTTTAACCGCCTTATGGGCAGGTAACGTTAATTTAATCGTACCTTCGGCCGATTCCTTTTGGAGTCGTATATGCCCGCCGCGCTGCCGCACCACTAAAAAACCGCGCTTCCGTAACGCGCGGATTATATCGAGATAGCTCAGCGCCGGTAGACGCGTCATAACGTTATATCCACGAGCTCGTACTCCGCTTCTATAAAGAGGTCGTCTTCTACCGGCTCGAGGTAAAGGGCAAGCGCTTCCTTGATGTTCTCCAGCGCCTCCTCGCGCGAATCGCCTTCGCTGATACACCCGGGCAGCGCGGGGACGTAAACGGTGTACCCGCCTTCTTCCGCCGGTACCAATACTACCTTAACTTTCATAATATCACCGCTGGAATTATAACCCGCCCGGCGGCCTTTGTCAATCGCTTCGCCGTTCGGGCTATCGCCGGCTAGCTATAGGGCCGGGATAAAACGTAACGAGGTTCCCACATCATCGGTAATTACAATACCTCGAATATATACTCCAAACAATAATATATCCCCACGAGGATGAAGACGACGCCGGTGATGCGCCGCGCCCACCACTCGAACCGCTGCAGCTTGTGGAACGCCGCGCCCAGCGAGCCGACGCCCAGGCCGATTATCACCGCGAAAACGAAAACCGGCAGCGCGGTCCCGACGCCGAAGACGCCGGGCAGCAGTACCCGCGAGTCGTATTTCACCGCCAACGAGATAAGGCTGCCGAAGAACAGCGCCGCCGATATCGGGCAGAACGACAGCGCGAAGATGACGCCCAGCGCCAGCGCGCCGGCCAACCCCCACCCCTCGACGCGCCGGCCAAGGCGCTCCCCCAAATTCGACCGGCCGCCGAGTTGGATCAACTCCAGTAAAAATAAGCCGACGACGATGAGCACCGGCCCCAACACCTTGTTCATATATTCCTGAAGGAAGGTCGAGACGCGCGGGATGGACTGCAGGCCGGCGAGTATCAGCACCGCCAGGCCGACGTACGCGACGGTCCGCCCGACGGTGTACAGGACGCCGCCCAGCAACACCTGGCGCGGGCTGCCCAGCCGCTTGCCGATATAGGAGATGGCGGCGACGTTGGTCGCCATCGGACACGGGCTTATAGCCGTCAGTATCCCGAGCCACAGCGCCGACGCCGCGGCGAACAAGATGCTGTCCACTTACTCGCCCTCCAGATAATCGCGGACCTCGTCCTGGATGTACTTTATGAACGCCCTTTCATCGTTCGTTAGCTGCCACACCCTCGTAAGGTTCTTCCAGCGGACTTCCTCACCGGCGCGGACGTCCGCGACGATAACCGACTTGGCGTAAAGCTGGTAGTCTTCTATGTAATGCTTGTTCGCAGGCTCGTCAATGTTGACGAGGCCCCAGACCACCTTACCGTCCTTCAACTCGTTGCTAAACCCGGTTTCGACCGCTTCTCTCGAGAAACTCTCGATCTTCAAGCAAGATAGTCAACGCTTCGCCGTATAATAATAAGTAACGACGACCTTGCGGTCGGGGACGGACGGCGTAGTCCGCTCGCCCGACGCGTCGTCGCCGGGGGCGGCGACCGTTGCCGGCGCGGCTGCCGTTTCGGTGTCGCCGGTTTCCAATTCTTGCTCGCCGGTCGCGGCGGGAGCGGGGTCCGAGACCCCTTCCCGCGCTACCTCGGGCGCTTTCGCCTGGCGCACTTCCTTTACGACCAGGTACCCGACGGCCACGGCGACGAAGGCCAGGATAACGACCGTCAATATCGTCTTAGGTTTCATTCAGAGAGTATCTCCTTTATTTCGTCCTTGGACGGCACTTTGCCGACGGCCTTAACTTCCCCGTCGACGGCCAGCGCCGGCGTCATCATGACGTTGAAGGCCATGATGGCCTCGATGTCGGTAACTTTCTCCACCTCGCACTCCAGGCCGAGTTCTCGAGCCGCGGCCTCGGCGTTCTCCGCGAGCTTCTTGCACTTGGGGCAGCCCGTCCCCAAAATTTGTATCCGCTTCATCGGGACCTCCTATCCAAACAACGTGCCGTATATCAGGCCCGTAATGGTCGACATTATAACCACCAACAAAATGAAAACCGCCGTCTTCTTCGTACCGATGACGCTCCGTATGACGAGCATACTGGGCAACGACAGCGCCGGCCCGGCGAGCAAGAGCGCCAGCGCGGGCCCCTTCCCCATGCCGCTGCCGATGAGGCCCTGAAGGATGGGCACCTCGGTCAGCGTCGCGAAGTACATAAACGCGCCCGCTATGGAGGCGAAGAAGTTGGCGCGCAGCGAGTTGCCGCCGACGGCCGCGCTCACCCACGACGACGGTATTAAGCCCTCCTCACCCGGTCGCCCCAATAGCGCTCCGGCGACGAGTACGCCCAGAAGCAGCAACGGCAATATCTGCTTGGCGAAGCCCCACGTGGCGCCGAACCAATCGCGGGCCTCGCCTTTGTCGGTGGCCGTTATCAGCGAGATGCCGACCGCTCCGGCGGCAAACGGCACGAGCGGGTAGCGCGGCAATAAGGCGGCCAAAGCCGCGGTAGGCGCCGCGACGAGCGCCACCTTCCACCACTTCACGCCGAACCAGAGAATGAGTATAACGCCGAGCGCCAGCGCCGAGGCCGACGCCAACCACCATTTGACCGAGTATACCGCGAACCAAATCCCCGCTTCTACGGCCGGCTTCCCCCAGTTCGCGAAGACGAGGACGCCGACCATCGAGGCGAAGTAGAGTACGTTTTGCCACAGCGGCCGCGTCACTTCGGCCTCGGGCATCGCGGCCTGCGCCGCCGCCTTGGCGGCTTCCTCCTTGCGGAAGAAGAAGTGCATCGCCAGGCCGATTACGATGCTGAAAACGATCGCCCCCACCGCCCGCGCTACGCCCATCTCGAGCCCCAGGATGCGCGCCGTAAGCACGATGGCGAGAACGTTGATGGCCGGGCCCGCGTACAGGAAAGCCGACGCGGGTCCCAGGCCGGCGCCCATTTTGTAAATACCCGCGAAGAGCGGCAGCACCGTACAGGAACATACGGCCAGGACCGTGCCGGAGACCGAGGCGACGCCGTACGCCAGAACCTTGTTGGCCCGGGCGCCCAGGTACTTCATCACCGCGGCCTGGCTCACGAAGACCGAGATGCCGCCGGCGATAAAGAACGCCGGAACCAGGCACAGCATAACGTGCTCGCGGGCGTACCACTTGACTAGCGCCAGCGCCTCGAATATTGACCGGTCAAAGCGCGGCGTCCCGAGCGGCAAGTAGAAGAAGCCGAGGAATACGGCCGCGATGGCCGCAAGTATTTTCCACTCGCGCTTCCAATCCATAAAACGGATTTCCTTTTTATTCGACCGCGCCGAGGTTCTCGCGCGCGACGGATTTGATAACCGATTCGACGCACCCGAAAAAATTCAAGACGCAGGACATCCTCAGGCTGTAATAAATCCGGGAACCGCGCTTCTCCGAAGCTACGATGCCGGCGGCCTTTAAAACCGCCAGGTGCTTGGATACGGTGGAAACGTCGTCCCCGACCATTTCGGTCAACTCGCAAACGCACCGTTCGCCGCGGGAAAGCTGGTCAACGACGAAAAGGCGCGTGGGGTGCGCCATCGCTTTGATGACCGCGGCCAGGGCGTCGAATCGCGCTTGCGTTTTAGCATCCATAGAAAATCGCCGTTATATACATTTGGTATTATAACCAAATCGCCAAATATAATCAATAGAAAAAAGCCCGGGCCGGGGCCCGGGCTTGTTGGTAGTCGGGAGGTTGGCCTACTGGCCGCCGAGTATGACCGGGATTTTGCTGTCGCCGAAGATGATAACCTTGGCGTTGGGCGAGGCGGCCAGGTTCTCTGCCGCCTCGATGCCTTTCCATTGGATAAGGATCGGCGAGATCCCCTGGGAGACCGTTATCTGGTAGTCTCGGATGCCCTCGGCCTCGATGCGCTTCCGGTCGGCCTCTTTGGCCTCGACCATCAGTTTGTAGTCGTACTCCTCGCTCTGCTGTTCGCGTTCTTTTTTGCGCTCTATAGCCTCGGTAACGCGCTCGGGGAGCACGACGTTCCGGAGGTTGACGGCGACGCACGAGCACGCGTTCTTCGCGAGCAGTTTATCCGCGAGTTCGCGTATTTCCTCGCCTACCGGGCCGCGCCGCGTCGAGTACAGCTCCTGCGCGGAATAATTGGCGCAGACGTCGCGGATCGCGCGGCGGATCTCGGGCCGCACGTAACTGCGCTCGAACTGCGTCTCGTTAGCCCATACCTTATTATCGAGGATCCACGGCGTACGCTCGGCCACGATTTGATACTGCACCGTGATGTCGATATCGACCTTCATGCCCTCGTTCGTCAACGCCGTTATGATATCGAACTCCCGCGAAGCCACTTCGACCTCGCCGCTTATACCCATCGTGTAAGCCCGCTCCTGTACGCTCATTATTATGACTTCGGCTACGGGCCACTTGAAATGGAGGCCCGAGGCGTACACCGTATCGCTTACGTCGCCGAAGATTACCGGCACGCCGACGTGGCCCGCCGGAACAACCACCAACGACGAAAAGATAAGCAAAATCAAACCTAACACCAACGCCACCGTCGGCAGAATCCTGAAGCCGCCCTTCGCGCCGACCCATTTCCCCATCGCGAAAAGGACCACACCGCCGACGATTCCCAATATGGACAATACGAAGAGGAACATCCGATACCTCCTTATGGCGCGGGCGCATCAGCCGGCCCGCGGCGAGTTGGAACATATCGCAACCGTGAAGCGCGCCCGGCCCGAAGCTAAGGTACATCACCACTACGGCCGGCCGCGCGGCTCGAGCTTATTTTATTAAAAAAGGACAGGTCGTCGTCGCCCACCCGCCGCACGCCCAGTAGGGAAAGCGGCGCCGGGCCGGCGAAGCGTTCTTTTTTAAATGTCTTGGCTATTCCCAACGTATCCTCGCCGAAGCCGGGCCACGTCGCGAGCCTCTCGACGGCCCGAAACCCCAGGCCGCGGCCGTACGGCGGGTCCAGGAAAACGACGTCGTAAGGGGTACTGGGCCGCGTAATATCGAAGTAGGTAAATACGTCCTCGCGGTATACGCGCGCCGCGTCGGCCAAACCCAAGGTCCTCAGGTTTTCCTCCAACGCGTCGACCAGGCCGGCGTCGCGTTCGACGAAAGTAACCCGCGCCGCACCCCGGCTAAGCGCCTCCACGCCGAAGACGCCCACGCCGGCGAATAAATCCAGTACCGCCGCGCCGTTTACCGTCTCGCCGAGATAATCGAACAGCGACGTTTTAAGCCGGCCCGCCAGCGGACGGTAATGCTTCCCCGGCGGCGCCGCGAGCACCCGACCCTTCAGGAAGCCGCCGCTTACACGGAGCGACAAACGACGTCACCACCCGTAATGGAGTCGCTCCGCCAGAACGCGCGGCAACCCGGCTTTCAGGATTTTCTCCGCGGCGGCCTCGACGTCGTACTCGACTCGTACGAACTCCAGCCGGACCTCGCTCGCGTCGTAGACCACGTAACACGCCCGGCGGTCGCCGTCGCGCGGTTGGCCGACGCTACCGGCGTTAACCAACCACCTGCCGCCGGCGCCGAATTCGTCGGACGGCGTCGCGGCCGGCCGCCCCCCTCGATTCGAAACCACCACCGGTTGATGATTGTGGCCGTAAAAAATCACGCGCGCGTCGGTCGCGCCGAAAGCTTCCCGCGCGTCGGCGACGGACGTCACGTAATGGAACTCCTGGGGCCGCACCGGCGTGGAGTGGACGAGCAACACGTCCCCTTCTGTCGCCGTTAAGGGAAGGTTTTGCAGGAAGCCGGTGGCGGGCGGCGAAATAGCCGCCGCGGTCCAAAGGGCCGCGGCCCGCGCCGCCTCGTTAAAATAATTTATTATGCCGTGGCCGAAGGCCGCGGCGTCGTGATTGCCCAATACGGCGTGGCGTAGTTTCCCGGCCAGCGTTTCTATCGCTCCCGCGAGGTCCCCTTCGACCGCGGGCGTCGGCGCGGAACCGGCCAGGGCGAGCGTAATTTGGACGCATATTTCCGGGTCCGCGCCGTAGCCGACGACGTCCCCCAAACACCACAGCTCGCCCACGTCGCCGCGCCCCCCGATATCCAAAAGAGCGGCGCGGTACGCCTCGAAATTGCTGTGAACGTCGGAAAATATTGCTATTTTCAAAGGCGTAATCGCCCGACCCGAAACCGTCAGTTAACTATTCATTAATTACGTAACGTCGGTATACGTTGTTCAGAACGCCGTTAACGAATTGGAACGAGCGCTTAGTCGAACCGTACATCTTGGCAATCTCTATGGCCTCGTTAATCGAGGCTTTGGGAGGTACATCGTCCAAATATAACATTTCGGCCGTCGCCAAGCGAAGCAAATTCCGTTCGACGCGGGCTATGCGGTTCAGCTCCCAATTATCCACCGATTCCTTTATAACGTCGTCTATCTTCTGCTGATGGTCGAGCACCGTCTTAATTAAAAGAGAGGCGAAGAGCTCGACTTCGGTATCCACCGGGTGATCATCCCAAAACGCCTTGACCGTCGTCTCGCGCGCCTCGGGGCGGACGAGTTCGAGTTGGTAAAGGAGCTTCAGTCCCAGCTCGCGTGCAATGCGCCGTTTACCCAAACTACTTCCCCTTGCCTCCCAACTTACCGTAGAGGTCGACTAATTCGAGCGTCGCGAGCGCGGCCTCCCGCCCCTTGTTCCCGGCCTTCGAGCCCGCGCGCTCCACGGCCTGCTCCAACGTATCCGTCGTTAAAACGCCGAAGACGACCGGCACCTTGGCGTCGAGCCCCACGGCGGCGACGCCTTTGGCCACTTCGGCGGCTATGTATTGGAAATGCGGCGTGTCGCCGCGAATGACGGCGCCCAGGCATATAACGCCGTCGAACGTTCCGGCCAAGGCCAGCCGCTTCGCTACCGGCGGGAGTTCGAACGAGCCGGGGCAGTAAACCACCGTTACGTCGTCCTCGGCGACCTCGTGGCGTTTCAACGTATCGAGCGCTCCTTCCAAAAGGCGCCTGGTTACAAATTCATTCGTTCGGCTGAGGGCGATCGCGAACTTCTTTCCTCGGCCCGATATTATACCTTCAATAACCTTCGCCATTCCGGGACCTCCGCCGTTAGCGCGTTAAATGTTCTTATTATCTGTTTGGAATAAATTCCCGGTCGCATAAACGCCGGCCTTTATTTACCGTGCTTCCCGTTCTCCTCCGAATCCAGCTCCAGGATGTGGCCCATCTTTTCTTTTTTAGCCTTAAGGTAGTCGTAGTTGCGCTCGTTCGGCTTCGCCTCGAGCGGGATCCTCTCGACTATTTTCAAGCCGTAGGCCTCCAGCCCCACCATTTTCGTCGGGTTGTTGGTCATCAAGCGAATGGTGGTCAGGCCGAGGTCGGCCAGGATCTGGGCGCCGATGCCGTAGTGGCGCTCGTCCGGCTTGAACCCCAAAAGGAGATTGGCGTCCACGGTATCGATACCCTCATCCTGCAAGACATAGGTCTTAATTTTATTCAGAAGGCCGATGCCGCGGCCCTCCTGCCTCATATAGAGGAGTACCCCCTCGCCTTCGTCGGCGATTTTCTCCAGCGCCCGTTGGACCTGGTCGCCGCAGTCGCAGCGCAGCGAGTGGAAGACGTCGCCGGTTAGGCATTGCGAGTGAACCCGAACCAGGACGCTCTCTTTACCCGCGACTTCGCCCATCACCAGCGCCAGGTGGTGTTCACCGGGCGTGATGAGCGACTCGTATACGTGCATCGCAAATTCGCCGTATAACGTGGGCAGCGGCGCTTCAAGGATATCGCGGACCAGCTTCTCGTGGCGGCGCCGGTATTCGATAATGTCGCGGATGGTAACGACGCCTATGCCGTGCCGCCGCGCCACCTCGGCCAACACCGGCATCCGCGCCATCGTACCGTCCTCATCCATTACCTCGCACAAAACGCCGACGTGCGAAAGGCCCGCGAGCCGCGCCAGGTCCACGACGGCCTCGGTATGGCCGGCGCGTTCCAGCACGCCGCCCGCCTTCGCGCGCAGCGGGAAAACGTGGCCCGGGCGCGCGAGGTGCTGCGGTTTCGTCGCCGAGTCGGCCAAAACCTTCACGGTCTTCGCGCGGTCGGCGGCGGATATGCCGGTGGTCGTGCCCTCGACGGCGTCGACGGAAACCGTGAACGGCGTCCCCATCAAACCGGTGTTCTCGGACGTCATAGGGGGTAGGCCGAGCTCGTTGGCGCGATCCTCCGACATCGGCGTACATATCAGACCCCGGCCGTGCGTCGCCATGAAGTTAATCACGTCCGGCGTGATCGTCTCGGCGGCCGTTATGAAGTCGCCCTCGTTCTCGCGGTCTTCGTCGTCGGTGCAGATGAGTACGCCGCCGCGCCGGAATATCGCGATGGCCTCGTCGACGGCGAGAATCGGATTGCCGCTATTCGGCTTGTCTTCTTTTAGTTTCATATTTCCCGCGCGATTAATCGCCGTAACCCAATTCGGTCAAACGATCGAGAGTTACGCCGCGCCCCGCGCTCGAGGCCAGGAAACGCTCCACGTACTTCGCTATTAAATCTACCTCTACGTTTACGCGGTCGCCCGGGCGCCGGCGTTTCAACGTCGTATTTTCGTACGTGTGGGGGACAATCGCCGCGGCGAAGGCGCCGTCGCCGACGTCTACCGCCGTAAGACTTATCCCGGCAGCGGCGACGGAACCTTTCTCCACGACGTAGCGTTCTATTTCGGGCGGAACAGCGAACCGGAACAAGTAACCGTCGCCGGAAGGCGTTACCGCCGCGACCTTACCCACGCCGTCGACGTGCCCCTGGACGAAGTGGCCGCCGAGCCTGCCGCCCGCCGGCGTCGCGAGCTCGAGGTTGACGGCCCCGCCGGCTCTGAGCTCGCCCAAGGTCGTCGTCGTCGCCGTCTCGGCCGAGACGTCCGCTTCGAAGAAGTCGGCGCCGGCCTCGGCCGCGGTCAAACAAACCCCGTCTACCGCGACGCTCTCGCCCGGCGAGCGCGCTCGAGCCGTCTCGCGCCCCTTGATTCGTATCCGCCCGCCGGCGCCGCTCACGGCGACGCGCGCGACTTCGCCTACCTCCGATATTATCCCGGTAAACATCCGTCTTTATAACCCGCGCCCCGCGCCTTCGTTGTAGACGCCGCGGACGCGCGGTACGCCGGCGAAGAGGTCGTCCACGTTCGTCAAATACCCCTCGATCATTACGTCGGGGCCCGCCGAACGGTACGTTACCTCGACGAGGTTCGCCGCGTCCGCCGGTTGCTCCACGCCCCCGCCGCCCACCGGCGACTTCGCCGTTTCGCCGCCGATTACCTTCGGCGCGACGAACGCCACGACGCGGTCCACGAGGTCCCGGTCGAAAAAATCGCCCGACAACCGTTCGCCGCCCTCGAGCAGCAAGCTCGTAATCCCGCGCGCCGCGAGCTCGCGAAGCAAGTGGTTCAGCGAAACGCGGCCGCCTTCTTCCTCGCACATTATAATCTCTACGCCCAGCCGGGTCAACCGCGCGATGTCTCTCTCGCTCGCTCGAGCGGTGCAAGCCACCCAGACCGGGGGCCCCGGCGGCTCGTCGAACAGCCGCGCGCCCGAAGGGACGGCGGCACGCGAAGAGACAACCAAACGCACCGGGCCGTCGGCAGCGTCGTGGCCGCGGAGGCGCACCGTTAACCGGGGGTCGTCCGCCTTCACGGTCCCGGCGCCGACGGCCACCGCGGCGTGTTTCCACCGCAGCCGGTGCGCTCGCCGCCGCGCGGCCGCCCCCGTTATCCACGCCGCCTCGCCCGTACGCGTGGCAATCTTCCCGTCCAGCGAGGCAGCGAACTTCGCCGTGACCCAGGGTACGCCCGCCGTTACTACCTTCGCGAAATCCTCGACGAGGTGCCGACACTCCCGCTCGCGGACGCCGACCTCCACCCGCAACCCGGCTCTCGCCAACATGGCGACGCCTTCCCCCGAGACGCGGGGATGGGGGTCGAGCGTGCCGACGACGACCCTCTTCACTCCGGCCCGCACGACCGCCGGCGCACACGCCGGCGTCTTCCCCTCGAAGGTACACGGCTCCAGCGTTACGTACAGCGTGGCGCCGCGCGCCACGGCCCCCGCCTCCTCCAACGCGACCACTTCGGCGTGGGGCGCGCCCGCGCGTTCGTGGAAACCTTTCCCCAGAACCCTATCGCCCGCCGCCACCACGGCGCCGACCGCCGGGTTCGGCGCGGTCCTACCCTTACGCAAGCGGCCGAGCTTAACAGCCTCGGCCATCATTCGCTCGTCGCGCGTTGCAATCAATTTTTCAGCCGCGGCGTTATAAATCGGGGCGCGGTTCCTCGGCGTCCCCGCCTCCCGAAGAGGCCTCCACGTCTTTGAGAGCCCAATCCGCGGGCCCGTGCATATCGCAAAATTTCGTAGGTACGGTGCCCGGCAGAAATGATTCCGTAATAACGCGGGTGCATTTACTCGTCGCTAAAAGGCCGGATTCCTCGCAGATGCGCCCGCTGACGATATCCGGGGAGCTATCGAACTTCGCGTCGCCGCGGTCGCCCAGCGCCTCGCCCATAAACCTCGACCAAATAGGTACGGCGAACGTCTCGCCGGTCGCCGTGTGCCCCAGCGACTCGTGGTCGTCGCGGCCTACCCAAACGCCCGCGACTAAACCCTCCGGGACGAAACCTATGAACCAGGTGTCCGCAGCGCCGTCGGTCGTCCCGGTCTTTCCGGCGCCGGGGCCCTTAAAGCCGTAGCGCCTGGCCAACGCGGCGGTCCCCCGGTCGATGACGCCCTCCATCATGTTCACCATGATGGTGCAGGTATCCTCCCCCACCACTACCTCGCGGCGGACGGGGAACTCCTCCAGCACGTTGCCGTAGCGGTCCTCGACCCGCGTTATGGCGCGCGGCTCGACGTGAACGCCCATATTGGACAGCGTCGCGAAGCCGTCCACCATATCCATAAGCGTAACGTCGCTGGAGCCCAACGCCAGCGAGTATACCGGGACCAGCTCGCTCTTTACGCCCATGCGGTGAGCGTAGTCCACTACGGTCTCGATCCCCACCTCGTCGATGATGCGGGCCGCGACGATGTTTATCGATTGCTCGATAGCCCGCCTTATGGTCATGGGGCCCGACGTCGAGCGGCTGTAGTTGTGCGGCTGCCACACGACGCCGTCGGCCTCGATGCGGAACGGCGCGTCCAATATGACGTCCGCGGGAGTGAAGCCGTTGTCGATGGCCGCGGTGTACAGGAACGCCTTGAAGGACGACCCCGGCTGGCGCTTCGACTGGACCGAACGGTTGAACTTCGACTCGTTGAAGTCCGCGCCGCCGATCATCGCGAGGACGCCGCCGGTGGGGCCGTCCATCACCAACATCGAGCACTGCAAGAACGGCTCTTGCTCAAAGGACAGCAGCACTTTCTTCTTCTTGGTATATACCCCCGCTACTTTGGCGGGTATCTCCTCGCCCACTTTTATGACTTTCGCCGGTTTGAACGGGAACGACCATTCCGCCGGCGAGATATCCATGGTACCGTTAATACCGCCGCCGAGGTCGCATATCGCGACCGCCTTGGTCATATCCGTTACTTTGACGTACCGGACCTGGCCCGTCTCCAACTTCTTGAACGTCAGGTTGGCATCGTAGCGGGAGAACTTTTTACCGTGGTTCTTCTCGAGGCGCGTCAAACCCCAGGACATCGCCTCATCCGCGATCCGCTGGTATTTTAAGTCCAACGTCGTGTAGACGCGCAAGCCCGCCCGGAATACCTGTTCCGAGCCGTGGCGCCGGACCAGGATCCGACGCACGTACTCGGTGAAGTACGGTGCGTGGTCCGGGTCGCGCTTCACAGGCGCCGTTTTGATAGGCGTCGCCCGCGCCTTCTCGTACCGGTCCTGCTCGAGGCGGCCCACCTCGTACATTTTATCGAGAACGGTATTGCGCCGCTCGAGGGCGTTATCGGGGTTAACGTACGGGGAGTACCGCCCGGGTGAACGGGGAAGGCCCGCCAAGATGGCACATTCTTCCACCGTCAAATCCTCGACGTGCTTGTCGAAATATACGCGGGCCGCGCCCTCGGCCCCGTACGCGTTGTGGCCGTAATAAGTTTGGTTCAAATAGAAATAAAGGATTTCTTCTTTGGTATACGATTCTTCTATTTTCTGGGCCAGCAAAGCCTCCCGGATCTTCCGGTCGTACGTGCGTTCGTGCGTGAGAAAAAGGTCGCGGGCGAGCTGTTGGGTAAGCGTTGACCCCCCCTGGACGACGCGACCGGCCTTAACGTTAGCCCATGCGGCCCGCAGGATGCCCTCTTTGTCTACGCCGTGATGCTTGTAAAATCGCTCGTCCTCGATGGAAATGGTCGCGTTCACGAGGTCGGGGGGAAACGCCGAGTACGGCCGGAGATAACGGCGTTCCACCTGGAACTGCGTTATTAAGGCGCCGTTGCGGTCGTATATCTTGGTGGGGAGAGCGGGCTCGTACGTCTCCAATCCGGAAACCGGCGGCAACCCTCGCGACAGCACCGTCATTAGGCCGAAACCTACGCCCACGCCGACCAGAGCGCCCCAATAAAGGACCCAAAATAATATGCGCGTCACGCGCGAAACGCCCGTATTCTTTTTAACGCGGCGCGTACGCCGGCTTTCCAATTCCGGGAAATAATCTCTTGCCATATGGACTCCTATATGAAGCCAATTCTACCATAATTACGTTTAGTTATCAACGCCGAGGCGTAGTCTTCGGCGCGGCATGGGCGGTATCCGCTTGACGGGCCCGCCCGGTTGCGATATTATCGCCGCGACGATGCTGCGTATCGTTATAATAATATGTACGCTGGCGACGGCCGCCGCCGCGGTAGACATCAACGTAGCCGAAGACGAGGCCAAGAAAGCGGAGGCCACGATGTTGGCGCCGCTCGAAGGAGAGGGTTACTACGACTCGACGGCCCTGGCCGAACTCGCGCTGGCCGGCAAGAAGCGCTCGCCGACGGGGGCGTTGTGGCGGTCGTTCGCGGTTCCGGGTTGGGGTCAAATTTACAACGGCGAATATTGGAAAGCGGGCGGGATAATAGCCGCCCAGGCGGGTTCGCTATATATGGCGGTGGATAATTACCTCGTCGCCAGGAAGTACTTACGCGAAGCCCGCGAGGCGACCGACAAGAACATCAAAGCCGAAAAACTCGCCCGGCACAACGATTACATCGTCGAGACGGAGTTCTGGGGTTGGCTCTTCGTCGGCATCCTCACGTTCTCGATGATGGACGCGTACGTAGACGCCCACCTCGCCGACTGGGACGTCTCCGACCTGCCGGCAGATAAAGAGGCGCAATCGCGCATTAAAATCGAACCTACCGCCACCGGCCTCACGGTCTCTATCGGCCTGCTCTGAACGACACGCCGTGGCCTACGTTGCGGGAATCGAAAAAACCCGGCCTAATAAGGCCGGGTCTATAATTTATACTAATTAACCTAAGCCTTTTTTAAAACAGCGCCGAAGTCCAGGCCGAACTCGCGGCAGCGCTGGAATACTTCCTCGTCGGGAGCGAAATCCACCGCCAACGCCGGCCGGGCCAGCTTCGCCCCCGCTTCCTTCAACCGGTTCTCCACCCGCTGAACGGGCTCGCCCGTCGTGCCGAACGGCCCGAACGCCGCCGCCGGTTTCCCGCCGACCGCGTCCGCCGCCTCCGTTAAAACCCTTTCCACCGGCTCGAGCGCTTCGTCCGCGACCGCCGGTACGCCGATAAGAAGGCCGGCGGCCTCGCCGAGCAACGCCGAAACTTCTCCACTCTTTATCGTCGTTACGTCCCGCAACGCCGGCTCGGCGCCCGCGGCGGCCAAACCTCGCGCGATCTGGTCGGCCATCTGAGCGACGTTGCCGTAGTCGCCGGAATAGAATACGGCGACGAGCGGTTTAACGCGCCCTTCGTCGGGTTCCTCACTCCACGTCCGGTAAAGTTCCACGTATTTTCGCGGGTCGGTGCGTAGAACCGGGCCGTGGCCGGTACAGATCACGTCTATGTCGAGGGCGGAGATTTTATCCACCGCCAAAAGCACCTTATCGCGGAACGGCCGCATTATATTATCGAAGTAGTACCGATAGGGCCCCGCGAAGTCCGCGGCCTCGTCGTCGAATACCGCGCGCTCGTCGCAGAAATGCACGCCGAAGGCGTCGCAAGTGAACAGCGCGCGGTCCCGCGGCGAATAGGTAAACATAGTGTCGGGCCAGTGAAGGAACGGCGCGCTGATAAACGTCAGCTCGCGGTCGCCCAGCTCGAGCGTGTCGCCGTCGCCCACGGCCAGCGGTTCCCGCTCGAGGTGGAAGAGTTGGTGGATCTGCCGGCCCGCGGCCTCCGACGTCACGACCCGGGCGTTGGGCGCCACTTCTGCGAGCCAGGGAACCGCGCCGGAATGGTCCGCTTCGGTATGATTCAATATGAGGTATTCTATTTTGAGGGGGTCTATTAAGGACTTCAATTTCTCGACGTACTCGTCGCGGAACGTAACCTTGACCGCCTCCACCAGGGTAGGCTTGCCCGCCATGATTAAATATGAGTTGTACGTCGTCCCCCAGGGCGTCGGCAGGACCACCTCGAACGCGTCGAAGTGGGGGTCGTGGACGCCGAGCCAATAGACGTCGTCGGTCACTAAAACGGGTTTCATTTCTTCCCCTTCGTTTTTTCGGCCTTCGGTAAATACAAGGTCTGCGTCGGGTATGCGAAATCGATTTTACGTTTGGCGAACTCGTAGAACATGGCGACGTTTATCTGCTGTTGTACGTCCATATATTTTTTATAATCGTTCCCCCGGACGAAATACACTATTTCGTAGTTTAAGCTGGAATCGCCGTAGGAGTAGAAATGGGCCCGGTCGAAATCGGCGCCCTTGACTTCGGTGACGATCCTCTCCACGATAGCGGGGATCTCTTCCAACTCCTTCGCGGGCGTTTCGTACGTTACGCCGATATTGAACGCTATCCGGCGCCGCTTCATACGCTTGTAATTTTGGACCCGCGAGTCGGTCAGGTCGGCGTTGGAGAAAACGAGTTGCTCACCGTCGATGCTCCGGAGCCGCGTCGTCTTGATGCCGATACGCTCGACCCTACCCATCTTGTCGCCCACGGCTATGAGGTCTCCGATTTCGAAAGGCCGGTCAAACAATATGGAGAAATAGCCGAATAGGTCTTTTAATATCGCCTGAGCCGCCAACGCTACCGCGACGCCGCCGATGCCGAGGCCCGCGACGACGGTAGTAATTTTAAAACCCAGGTTGTCGAGGAGGAATATAACGCCGACGATCCACACGCAAAACTTAATAATAGGTATGAGGGCTCTTACCGTCCGCTCCCGCGCCTCGTTCGCCTCCTTAGCCAGCCAGTAGTATTCGATCGCGCTGACCAATATCGCGATAATGAAACGTACGCCGAGAATCGTGAGTAAAATCTTGGCGACGGTATCGACGGCCCGGGCCGCCCCCTCCGGAATCGTCAACGCGCTAACGGCGGCGTAAACGGCGCCGAGATACAGCAGCGGGAGCAGCGTCTTGGATATATTCTTGACCAGAACGTCGTCGACCGGCGCCTCCGTCTTCTTCGCCCACGCGGCGACGCGCCGGAGCACGACGAACTTTACTATGCGGATTATTATAATGCCGCCCACGATCGCACCGAGGACGATGAGATAATCGGCGACGCGGTTTTCGTAAATTACGCGGTTTAAAATGTCGTATATCATAAATAACCTCGATTCCGGGGCGGCGGCCGGAACACACTATATACTACGCTGGGCCGGCCGTCAAGATCCCATACCGGAAGGACTTCGGGAAACGCCCGGCGCGCAGCCGGGCGTAGTTTTCTGGGGGGAGCGGGTGGGAATCGAACCCACCGGCGACAGGGTTAGTGCCGCCGCACGGATTTGAAGTCCGGCCTGCCCACCAGTAGCAGCTCCGCCCCCGTAATTATTTTCAGGAAGTTCCGTTACCGTCGTAGCCTTCGGCTTCGTCGCCGCGCCGTTTATACGCCCGTTTCCGAACCGCTTCTTTAAATAGCCATCACTCAGAAGGGAGTACTTTTGAACCGTAAAAGGCCGTAGTCGAACAATCACCTACCGATGTCCTCCAATTATTTCACGTAACCCAACGTTTTCAGCTGTTTCTTGAGCGTCGGCGGCATGTGAATCTCGCCCTGGGCGAAAGCCCTCTCCTTAGCCCGGCTTTTGTATCGAGCCAGTGCTTCGCGGCATTCCGCGAGTACGGCGTCTGCCTCCGTAAAGGCGGCGTCGGACGCGAGGTTTTTTTTCTGCCACCGGTCGCCCCGTCGGTCGTACAAATACTCGACGTCGGCATTTTCGTCCTTAAGGTAATAATAATCTCCCGCCACTAAAGCGTTTAACTCTATACTGGATTCAACCCCCTCCTCCTCGGACGGCATGAGTATCGTGTGGATACCTTCTAAAAGCAGCTCCCGGCGCGGCAACTCGGACCCGGATTTAAGATAAGGCGCCAGGTCCAACCCTTCCCAACCGGCCGGGGTTTCGAGGCCCGCGAACGAGACCAACGTCGGCGGAATATCAACCAAATTAATGGGCTCTTCGACGACGGCCGGTTTGCAACCCGGGGCTTTAATTATAAACGGTACCCGCGCTACCTCGTGGTGAAGGCCGGCGCCGTGAAGCCAACGGCCGTGTTCCAAGAACTCTTCGCCGTGGTCGGCCGTTATTACTATTACCGCCTCCGGGTCGCGCCCGGGGCCGGTAACGACGTTCTCCAGCAGGCCCTCTATGACTCTGTCCATCAAACGAATGTCGGCGTCGTACAACCCCCGGGCCAAGGCCAACTCGTCCTCGTTGAAGTCGGGCACGAACGTCGGATCCTTCAACACATCATACCAAAAAAAAGGCCCTGCCGCTATCTCAAGTCTGCGCGCCGGTTCGACCTTGGCCAAATACTGCTGGAACTCATACAAATACTCGGGCCCGGGTAAATTAGGTGTATGAGGTTCCATATAATGGACATAAAAAAAGGCGGGCCTCCCCCGGGCGAAACGACTCCAAAATTCCAGCCTGGCGTTAATACTAAGGCCGTCGTTCGATATACTTAAAAGCGGCCCTAAAAACGGCCTCATCCAAACGAAAGCGGTAAAAGGGCGCGCGAACGATACGGGCGGGCCGGCGGCGTTGAACACCGGCTCCCGGCAAACATCGTCCATTATATCAAAACCGTCGGCCATCCGCGCCAGCCGAGTTACGTGCGGGTTAACCGAAACGCATATGGTCCTATAGCCTCCTTCCCGCAAAGTTTCGGCCAACGTAACCGCTTCGTCCGGAAGCGGGAGGAAGTCGGCGTTGACGCCGTGGGTGCCGGGGTAGGTCGCGGTGAAAATGGAAGCTACCGCCGGCTTCGTCCACATGGAAACCGTGAAAGCTTCCTTGAAAACCACGGCTTCCACGCCGAACATCTCCAAAGCAGGAGCCAAATATCGTTCCGCCCCGTAATAACTAAGCCGGTCCGCGCGAAACGCGTCCATGACGACGAGGTATATATCGGGCCGCCTCGGCGGCGGCTCGCGCTCCTGCCAAATGGCCCACACCTCCGCGAAGACGAAGGGGGCCAACAAACCAAGAGTTAATAATCGTACGAGGGCGGCAAGCAGAGAGCCCCCGGCGGGCGACCGCTGCCATATCCTATTTACCACCCCGTAAACCCCCCACGCCGCGCAAAACCATACGGTTATCGCAAGCAAGAAAACGACCCCAATGACCACGTTCGATTTATAGTAAAACCACGTAAAATCGAATGTCGCCAGCAAATAAAAAAACGGAACGCCCAATAACGCGATCACGACTACTAGCAACGGGGGCGAGCTTAAACGTACCACTCCTCTCCTCGCCGCCCAGAAGTAGTATATCGAGCAACCGGCCGCGAATAAGAGGCCGCTCACCGCGGCCGCCCATAACGCTTCGGCGCCAAACGAAACCTGGAATAACAACCTCGGCGTACCCCAAAAAGCCCCCCGACCTAACGCCGCCCCGAGGATTAACTCCCCGGCCGCGGCGAGGACACCGCCCAAACAAGCGGCGCCGAAAACCTGGCCGACGAAACGACCGTACGCCTTCAACGCCTCTGCGCCCATACCGCCGGCCTACTAAACATGTCGTAGGTATAAGATAGAGGCTCCTGCTCGTGTTGCAATAACGTAGTTCTCTCCTTGAATAAATGGAAGTCAAAGCCGATTATAAAATCCGGCCTGCTTACCGGTAGCGACTCGGGTCCACCTTTTTTACCTTAAATTTCAGTATACGTTCAACTCCCTTTCCGAGCAAGGTATTTTTACGCGCCTCGGCGTATACAGAGGAAACTCTCGAAGGCTCGAGTCGACCCCGAACCGTTTTTACGTCAAGACGACTAAAATATTGACAACCGCGCGGGAATATGTTAGGATTACCTAACAATGGTAACGAATTCCGCAGCGTCTTCTCGTAAAAAGTTGAGTCCGTCTCTCGAGGATTACCTGGAGGCCGTATTCGACCTCGGGCCGCCCGCGAGGGTCTCGTCCATCGCGCGCCGCTTAAAGGTGGCCAAAGCTTCGGTCACTCAAGCGGTGCAGCGGCTGGCAGACAAGGGATTGGTCGAGTGCGCGCGCTACGGCCGCGTTAGCCTTACGACCCAAGGCCTTAAATTGGCGCGTAAAGTACGCAACCGACACGATACCCTCGTAACGTTCTTTAAGGACGTTTTGGAAGTCCCGGACGCCGTCGCCGAACGCGACGCCTGCGCCCTCGAGCACGGCCTCAGCGACGAGACCGCCGAACTACTCGCCGAGTATACTGTAGCCGTAGTCCGCCGCCGTAAAAGCCGACGCCCAACCGGCGCCAAACGGGTCCCCGGAAAGTAGACACGGAATACACGAGGTCTCTTCGCCGCGGCGGCTCAATGGCGAATTAACGGAGGCGTTTGAACTTGCCCGAAATCAAATCGTTGTTGGAGTTCGACCGCGGAACGACGGTCCGTGTCGTCAGGATCGACGCCGGCCGGGGATTGAAGCAGCGCCTCCTGTCCCTCGGCCTCGTCCCCGGCGCCGACATTTACGTCCTCGACAACAGGCACGGCCCGGTCAAGCTCTGCTTTAATAATTCCCGCATCGCTCTGGGCCGCGGCGTCGCCGCGAAAGTCATGGCGGCGGCCGCTCCCGACGACGCATGCCCCGAATGCGGAACGGACGAATCCTGCCCCAAGAGGTAAAAAATTTAAGCCATATGTTAGGAACGCCTAACATTAACACAACGCTGCGATGAAGGAAATAACTATAGCGCTGGCCGGCAATCCTAACACCGGCAAGACGTCGGTGTTCAACAAGCTCACCGGCGGCCGCCAGCACGTCGGCAACTGGCCCGGCGTAACCGTCGAAAAAAAAGAGGGCCGATACGAATACGCCGGCACGACGGTTCGCGTCGTCGACCTCCCCGGGACGTACTCCATGGGCGCGTATTCGCTGGACGAGGTCGTCGCCCGCGACTTCGTAATGACCGGCCGGCCGGACGTCGTCGTCAACGTGGTGGACGCGTCCAACCTCGATCGCAACCTCTACCTTACGACGCAGCTCCTCGAGATGGGCGCCAACGTCGTCGTCGCGCTCAACATGTTCGACGTCGCCGAAAAGAGCCTTCGCATCGACGTCGCGGCGATATCGAACCTCCTGAAGGTACCTGTGATCCCCACCGTCGGGACCACCGGCCAGGGCATCGCAGAGCTCAAAGACGCCGTCGCCGCGGCCACCTCCCGCCGCGGAAAGGCATCGCCGCTGCGCATCAACTACGGCCACGAAATAGAACCCCACGTCGAAAAACTCTCCGCGGAGCTGACGGCCCTGGATACGTTGCCGCCCGGGCTCGGCCGCCGGTGGCTCGCCCTCAAACTCCTCGAAGGGGACGAAAAGGTAACAACGCTGGTAAGCGAAACGCCGGCGGGAGCCGCGGTCGCCGACGAAGGCGCCGCCGTCGCCGAACATCTAAAAAGTATCGTGGGCGACGACGCCGTGGTCGCTATAGCCGACTACCGGTACGGCTTCATCGCGGGTCTGATAAGAAACGTCGTACGGTCGCGCGAACCGTCGCCGGTACGGCTTACCGCTTCCGATAAAATAGACCGGGTCGTCACCAACCGTTTCCTCGGCATCCCGATATTCCTCGCCACGGCGTTTGTCCTTTTCGAGCTTACGTTCAAAATCGCCGAGCCGGTGGCGGACGCGTTGGCGTGGACCCTCGGTTGGCTCGGCGCCCAAGCGTCTTCGTGGAGCGCGACCGCTCCCCCGCTCCTCATAAGCTTCGTCGTCGACGGCGTCCTCGGCGGCGTCGGCAGCGTCCTGGTTTTCGTCCCCAACATATTCTTCCTCTTCATGGCCATCGCCGTCCTGGAAGACTCGGGCTACATGGCGCGCGTCGCGTTCATCCTGGACGAATTCATGCACAAGTTGAGCCTCCACGGCCGCAGCTTCATCCCGCTTATACTCGGCTTCGGCTGCAACGTGCCGGCGGTGATGGCGACGCGTACGCTGGAGACGCGGCGCGAACGCATGATAACCATAATGGTTATACCGCTGATGTCCTGCTCCGCGCGCCTGCCGATATACGTCCTCTTCGCCGGGGCGTTCTTCGCGGGCCGGAGGGGCCCGGTCGTTTGGTCGCTGTACGTCCTGGGAATAGTACTCGCCGTAGTCGCGGCCAAGGTATTCAGCAAGGTGCTGTTCCCCGGCGAGTCGGCGCACTTCGTAATGGAGCTTCCCCCCTACCGGATACCGACGCTGCGCGGCGCTTTGCTCCACGCCTGGGAGCGAAGCCGCGAATTCGTAGCGCGCGCCGGCGCCATTATATTCGCGGCCTCGGTCCTGCTCTGGGGCCTGGCCCACCTTCCGCCCGGCGTAGCGTACGCGAGTCGCGACAGCATCCTCGGCCAGGCGGGCGCCCTTATAGCGCCGGCGTTCCGGCCCGCCGGCTTCGGCGAATGGGAGCCGGCCGTCGCGCTCGTCGCGGGAATAATAGCGAAAGAGGCCGTGGTATCCACGCTGGGCGTCCTATACGGCGCCGGCGAAGAAGGACTTACTACCGTGCTGCGCGCTACGTTCACGCCGCTGTCGGCCTACGCCTTCATGGTCATGTCGTTGATATACATCCCCTGCGCCGCGACCATCGCCGTCATCCGCCGCGAGACAGGCTCGTGGCGCTGGACGCTATTCGCCGTCGCTTACACCATTATATTAGGTTGGTTGATGGCGACGCTCGTCTACCAGGGCGGCCGGCTTTTAGGGCTGGGATAGAAACGAAAAGGGTATGTGGGAAACTATAATAATATTGGCGGCGGTCGTTATCGGCGCCGCCGCCGCGCTCCTTATTATTAAACGCCAGGCCAAGGGCGGCGCGCCGGGTTGCTGCAGCGGCTGCCCGTACGGCGGCGACCCGTCGCACTGCGCGCCCCCTCCCGAGGCTGGCGACGTCCCCGATGGCTGCGAGAAACCCAAATAAAAAACCGCCCCGTGGGGGGCGGTTTGCGATGTCGGCTCCGCCTATATTCGGTCCAGGCCCGCCGCCAAATCGTCGATTAAATCGCCCGGGTCCTCCAACCCAACCGATATTCGTATATACCCTTCGCTTAGGCCCACGTCGGCCAGCTCTTTCTCGGGATAAGCGTGGTGGGTCGTGGAAGCCGGGTGTTCGATCAGCGTAATTACGTCGCCCAGGCTGACGGCCTGAACGCAGAGATCGAGGCCGTCGAGGAGTTTTTTCGCCGCGTCGAAACTACCCACCTCGAAGCCCACCATCCCACCGAAAAGCTTCATCTGTTTCGCCGCGAGCTCGTGCCCCGGGTGGCTCGGCAGCCCCGGGTAGTATACTTTGTTGACCTTATCGTGCCCCGCGAGGAATTCCGCGATGCGCTGCGCCGACGAGCAGTGGCGGTCAACGCGAAGCGGCAAGGTTTTCAGGCCGCGCAAGAACAGGAACGCGTTGAATGGCGACGTCGTCGCGCCGAGGTCCTTGTACGTACTTCCCCGCATCCCGTCTATTTCCTCTTGCGGCCCGGTTACTATTCCGCCGATGCAGTCGCCGTGGCCGCCGATGTACTTCGTCGCCGAATGTACCGCGTACGTCGCGCCGAGTTTTATAGGCTGCGTGAGGTACGACGTCGCGAACGTATTGTCCACCGCGAGCGGTACGCCGGCCTTTCGCGCCGCGTCGGCGACGGCGGCGATATCGACGATGTGGAGCAACGGGTTGGACGGTGTTTCCAAAAATATCAGCTTCGTATTGTCGCGGATATTTTTCGCGACGGCGTCGGCCGACATCTCCGTTAAATACGTAACGTCAATGCCCAGCCGCGGCAAGTGTTTCGTAAATAGCTCGTATGTGCCTCCGTAGAGTTCTTTTTGGACCAGGAAGTGGTCGCCCGCGGAACAATGGTACAACGCTACCCCGTTTATAGCCGCCAATCCGGAGGCGAAAGTAAGGCCCGCGTCGGCACCTTCCAACAGCGCCATGTTCTTCTCGAGCTTCTCGTTTGTCGGATTCGAAAGGCGTGTATAAATATACCCCTTCTCTTCCTTGGCGAAGAGGGCCGCGCCCCGATCCGCGGTGAAATACGAGAAGGTTGAAGTCTGATATATAGGCGTCGCGACGGCGCCCGTTTTCTCGTCGTAGGGCGCCACGCCCTGGACGGCCAGCGTGTGGAAATTTAACTCTTTCACGGATTCTCCTTGACTTAAAGAACGTTGTGGGAACCTTTATGCGCCAATATAAGACCGCCGCGGCGTAAAGTCAAGCCGGCGTTTAGCGCGTTATTACCATCTTCCTCGCCGCGCCGTCGCCTCCGGCGTCGAGCCGGTAAACGTAAACCCCCGGCGGCAGCGACGACACGTCCGCGCGGACCTCGTGCATCCCGGCGTGCGCGAAGCCGCGGAACAACGTACCCACCCGCCGCCCGGCGAGGTCGTAGAGCGAAAGCGTAACGTCGGCCCCCGCTTCCAACGAAAACATTATCTTCGTCGAACTATGCGCCGGGTTGGGGTAGTTCTGGCTAAGCGCGAACGTCGTCTTCCGGACCCAGCCGCGCTTCGGGCCGAAGGTTTCGACCCCGCCGCCGGCGAGCACGGCCTCGAGCCAGTAGTCGTACGCCGCCCCGCCGGCGACCTCGGCGTCGTCGTACGAAAAAGAAGACGTCTCGCTCGTTATCAAACCCTCGTTCACCTTAACGAGCAGCGGCCGGTAACCGCTTACGTCCGCGCGCCGCCGGTAGAGGTTGAACCCGGACAAGCGGGAACGCCCCGCGGTTACCCTCCAATTTACGGCCAGGCCGCCGTCGGCCCGGAACACGCCGAATCCGGATATCGCGACTACGCCCCCTCGCTCGTTCAAGAAGAGGTAACTGCCGGCCTCCTCGTCCCAATTTGTCACGACGAGGTCCAGGTCCTCGGAATACACGTAACCGAACTCGACGTTGCCGCTCCCGGGACGCGGCGCCCGCGCGAGCGAGACCCAACCGTCTTCGGGATGGAAACAAAACTCCCCCGGCTCGAGCGTCCTCCCGTCCACCCGTACGTACGTAAACGCGTGTAGCGGCCGGTGCTCGAGGTACCATAGCTTGCGGGTCCCGTCGCCGTCGTAGCGCTCCGCGTCGACGAAGCGCAGGCCGTCGTTATCCACGTCGCCCCAAACCGCCTGCTCGCCCACCAACGCGCCGCTCCGAGGGTAGTAGGACCACGCCGGCGACGCGCCGAACGCGCCGTTTGCGTTTTCGTAAACCTGGATCGGCGACCACCAACCGCCGGCGGCCAGGTCGAGGTCGCCGTCACCGTCCACGTCCGCCAGCTTCACGCACGACGCGTAGCGCAGCGGCGCCGACCACGCGAATGACGTCGCGAGTACGCCCGCCTCATTCATATATAACAGGAAGCGGCCGCCGGAGTTGTCCGAAACGACCATGTCGCGCCAGCCGTCGCCGTCCACGTCGCCGAACGTCAGCTGGTTAAATTCGGTGATCACACCCGTACGCCACGACGGCGTCTTCCGGAGTACGCCCCCGTCGTTTTCGAACAGGTAGCAAGGCTCTCCGTGGCCCGCCGTCGCGAGGTCGAGGTCGCCGTCGCCGTCCACGTCGCACCAGCCGACGTCGTTGGCGTTGTACGCCTTGGGCGTAAACCAACTCGTGTGCTCCTCCCAAACGCCGCCGTTGTTCGCGTACAGGCGGACCGGCGCCGGGTCGAAGTACCCCGATATCGTCGCGAGCTCGAGGTCGCCGTCGCCGTCCACGTCGCCCAGCGCGCACGAGAAACTGTCGTCGGCGTCGGCGTTCATCCACACCGGCGACGTCGTCAGGCGGCCGCCGTCGTTGCGGTACAGTTGCTCGAGGTGGGGCGTAAGGAAGCCCGTGATGACTACGTCGAGGTCGCCGTCGGCGTCCACGTCGCCCATGTCGAGGTGGCCGTCGTAGCCGAGGTCCGCGCTCCTCCAACTCGCCGCTCGCTCGAGCTCGCCGCGCCGGTTGTAGAAGACGGCGTCTTTCTCCTCGTCCATGTCGTTGCCGGTCCCCACGTCCAGGTCGACGTAGCCGTCGCCGTCGAGGTCCCACAACATGCCGCCGGTGGCGTAGTCCTCGTCTTCCGACTCCCACGCTGGTTCGTCCGCCAGCGGGACGACGGCACCCGCGCCGCCCCACGTTATACCGGCGACGCACGCGATAACCAACAGTATCTTAAAATCGCTCATAACGGCTTTAGACTCCTACTTTATTATTGCTCCGCAACGCCGGCGGCCTACGAGCCGGCTGGGGTATAACTATTTATTAATACCGGTTCCGTTCTCGGCGTACGATCTTATGAGCGTATTTAATCGGCGCGGGCCTCCAGCCAAACCCGCCCCGCGCGGACCTCGGCGCCCGCCGGCCCCTCGAAAGTTACCTTCACGTCGCGAACGTCGGCGATATTAACCCGAGGCCGGTCGTCAAACTTGAGGGCGCCCTCGCGTCCTTTCGCCTCGAGGTAAAAACGCGCCCGGGCCAGGTCCAACTCGAGCCGCGCCTGCGTCCACCACGCCGGCGATAAAAAGAACGCTTCCTCGTAAAAAGCGCCCGCTCCGTCCGTCACGCGCACCGTCGCGCCAACCCGGCCGCTCGAGCCATTGTACAACTCGACGACGAGCGAGCCGAAAGTACGCCAATCCCGGAGCGCCGGCCTGAACTTGAGCTCGCCCGCGCGCTTCGCCTTAAGCCGAGCCGCGAACGCCGGCCCGGCCGCAACGTTCGCGCCCGGTAAAACGCGGGCTCCTTCAAAACCTTTATCGGTGATACCGTCCGAAGCCCTCTCGCCGTTCAATATATAACGCCTGATAAATTGTTTCAAGACGAAGTCGCCGCGGCCACCCGCGCCCGAAGACGCCGCCCCCCCGTAACCCGGCGCCGCCGCCGCCAGCGTCCGCCCCCGGGGTACGTAACGCAACTCGTAGTCGCCGTTCCCATCCGTAACCGACGCCAGCGGGCCCACGCGCACCACCGTCCGGGGGATGGCCGCGCCCTCGTCGCTCACGGCGCGGCCTCGCACGACGTTCTCCGCTATTTCCTGGCCCCACTCGCTCTTGACCAGGGCTACCGCCGCGGCCTCGCGAGCTTCATATAACGTAGCCGGTTCGACCCCGCTCCCCCCCGCGGGAGGCAACGCCGGGACGACGCCGGCCGCAAGCTCGTCGGCGTACGCCGCCAGGCCGGCATCCTTCAGCGCCGACAAATACGCGTAATCCTCCGCCGCTTCACGCAGAAGTTTCAGCCGCATGCTCGGCAGCGGCCTGTTCAACCCCAACTCGGTCCCCGGGTATATCAACGCGTACGCGCCGTTGCCCCATTTATTGCGCGGGTCGTCGGCGAGCGGCATCGCGTTTTTTCGGGGGAAATAAGACACGTCGCCCAACGTCGCGACGTCGCCGCGGAAGCGCCACAACGCCCATCCGACGAGGCGGTGGTCGCCCGCCGGGCGGTCGACGTAGCCGGCGAAGCCTCCGGCCTTGTACGCTACGCCGACGCCCTTACCCCGCGCGTCGGCGAGTATTTCCGGATACGCCTCGCCGTCGGCGAAGGTCTCGAGGCGGTAATCCCGAAAAGGGTAGTCTCCGGGAAATTCCGCGGGTAAGGCCGCGTCGGCCGCGACGGCGCCGTCCGCCGCGCGAAAGGGCTCGAGGCCGTGCTCTTTAATCGTCGTGTCATACCTGCTCAATATCGCGCGGCCTTCGTTGGCGTCGGCCTTAACGCCGTAAAGGCGGCATACCTCGTCCGCGTTAACGGCGCAGATGAACGCCGGCGGCCCGTCGCGGCTCAGCTCGAAATCCCACACCGCGAGCTCGAGCGGGAGGGAGTAGTCGCCGCCGGACCACCGGAACGTAATCGTGCCGTCGTACTTCCCCGGCAGCGTGTCCGGCGGGACGAAGAGGTCGAACCAGAAAACGGTATTCTCGCCGGCGACGACGTCGGCGTGGCCGATGACCGGCACCAGCGGGTCGGGCCAACGGCCTCGCCCCAAGCCCACGGTGAAGTTCGTAGCCGGATCGACCGAGGGCCAATTTACGGGAAGGTACACTTCGCGGTAGACGGATATGTTGGCCGCGGCGACCTTGCCCCTCGGGCCGCCGAGGTCGTATATCTCAAAAGAAACGACGCGAGGTTGGTCGGAGTTAATTACGACCTGGAACGGCGCCCACTCGCCGCGAGCCGCTTTTAAAGCGATTCGTCCACCGTCCCAGACGTACGTCTCGGCGGGGCGCGGCGCGTCCGACGCAACCTTGGCGATGCAGCCTTCCGCCCAGATTATTACCTCGGCTCGAGCGGAAACGCAGGCCGCGAAACTTAATAACGCAGATATTAGCAGGTAACGCAAACGCAAATCCGGACGGCGCCCCCTTAGCGAAACAGCGCTTTAACCTTTCCTATGCGACACATATTACTATAAATACGCCCATCGCCCGTATGGCCGAACCTCCTCGCTACCGCCTTCCGGCAAGTGACGTTTAACTTAAAAATAACACACCTCGCGCCGTCTTACAATCCGCTTCGTTTCCCGAAAAACCTCGCCGGCCCCGCTCTCATATGCTAAATTCGTGGCGACATGCCGTCGCGAAGCGAACCGGTCAACGCGCTCTATGCGCTCGCGTCGCCGTGCCGCCTTTGCCCGCGGGAGTGCGGCGCCCGGCGGGCCGAGGGCGACATTGGAACCTGCGGCGTAGGCGTCTTGCCGCTCGTCGCCTCCGCCGGCCCCCACTTCGGCGAGGAGCGCGAGCTCGTGGGACGCGGCGGTTCCGGCACGATATTCTTCGCCGGCTGCAACCTGGGCTGCATCTTCTGCCAGAACTACGACATCAGCCACCTCCGCGCGGGCCGGGAGGTAACGCCCGCCAAGGTGGCGGAAACTATGCTCGCGCTCGAGCGCCAGGGCTGCGAGAACGTCAACGTCGTGACGCCCACGCACGTAACGCCGGCGGTGGCCGAAGCGATCGAGCTCGCCCGGGCGCAAGGGTTAACGGCCCCGATAGTCTATAACTCCGGCGGCTACGATAGCGTAGAGGCGCTCAAGCTGCTCGACGGCTACGTCGATATATACATGCCGGACGCGAAGTACGGCCCCGCGGCGCCCGCGGCGGAGCTCTCGGCCGCGCCGGCCTACTTCGAGAGAATGAAAGAGGCGCTGCGGGAGATGCACCGCCAGGTGGGCGACCTGGAGGTGAACGGCCGCGGCGTCGCGACGCGCGGCCTTCTCATCCGCCACCTCGTCCTGCCGAACGGCCTGGCCGACAGCGAGCCGGTCCTGACGTTTATCGCGGAGGAGCTATCGCCCGAATCGTACGTAAACGTCATGGCGCAGTACCGGCCTTGCTACCGCGCCGACGAGGTCGCCGCGCTCATGCGGCCGCCGAGCTGGGAAGAAATAGAAAAGGTGAAAGACGCGGCGAGGTCGTTGGGTTTACGCCGGGGATTCTAAATTAAACCGGCGGCCCGAAGGCCGCCGTTCCCGTATCGTCGATGTGGAGGCGAGCGGATTCGAACCGCCGACCTACGGCTTGCAAAGCCGCCGCTCTGCCAACTGAGCTACGCCCCCTTTTCGGTTTAATTTTAATACGAAGCCGAATCGACTTCAATAACAATTACCCGCGTCGTCACTCGCCTTCCCTTAAAACGGGCCGACCTAAAGGTCGGCCCCTACATCACGAGCTAAAGGTCGGCCCCTACGTCAAGCCGTTGCGTCGGTCAACCGCTTAAGCCACCGCGCCGCGGCTACGGTCGCCACCAATAACAATAGGTATGGCGGCCAGGCCGTCGCGGCCGGCGCTTCGCACCGCACCTGCGCGTATACCGGCCATATATCCAACATCGCGCGGTCGTCGCCCTTGAGGCCCGGGGGAGGCCGGTCGAGCCAGCGCAGCTCGCCGCCGTGGACGTAATAGTCGACGGTCCGGGCGGCGGCCAGGCCCGCGTACTTATAATGCCACAGTATTTGCGAGTACCGCGGGTTGGCGCGCCCCTCCGGCAGCCAGCCGCGGAAGTTGACTTTCTTCGCGTCGCCTATTACGTCTACCGCCATGTCGTTCTGCGTGAGCTGGTAGTCGGCCGCGACGGCGACGACGCCGAGCGCTATCCCCCACGCCACGCACGCGGCGAAGAGTATTTTTACCCACCGGCGCCGCCGCGGCACGAGCACCCCGGCCGCCGCCAGCACCACCCAGAAGAGATACGCGTACCGGAGGCCCCACGCCCAGCTCGAGTACGTCGTGAAGAGCACCGCAGCCGCCAACCCCAAGCCCGGTACGATTATGAATAACATCCGGCGGCCGTACGACCGCACGAGCGCCACCGTCGAGGCCACGCCGAACGCCGCGAGCGGGCAGTACAATATGACGTTGTGCATGTTGGGCGACAGGAAATACACCCACAGGAATCGCCCGACGAAGGACAGCGGCCCGCCGCTCTCCAGCGGATCGAACCGCGCGTTGACGAGGTTGGTGAAGAACGGCAGCGTGTTGTACGCGAAGTTGCCGGCGCTGCCCCGCGCGTACCAGTTGTACAGCGGTATTACCGCGGCCACCGCGGCGAAGCCGCCGACGAAGGCCGCGAAATCCCGCCACCGCGAACCCCGCGTTAAAGCGAAGACGAACCATAACGCCGTTGCCGTCGCCGCGAACGCGAGGAGCTCGTAGCGAATCGTGAACGCGAAGCCAAGCGCGAGGCCGGCGCCGACCGGATATTTAACGGAGCGCTTCTCCCAACCCGCTATTATCAGCGCCGCCGCGAGCAGGACGAAGAAACCGGCCGCCGGCTCGTTGAAGTCGTACGTCGCGTACGGCAGCAGCGGCGTCGCGACGCCGAATACAACGGCCGCGGCCGCGGCCTGCCGGGGCGGCCTATCGAGTCGGCGCGCCAGCCAAAACAACAACGCAACCGACGCGGCCGCCCACAGGGCATTGCTGAACGACGCCAGCGAGTAGCCGACGTCCCACGCGGCCAACGCCGGGAATATTCTCGTCGCCGCGGCGCCGAGCAACACGGGAGGTAAAAAACAAAAAAGGCTTCCCAACGGGAAGTGGATGTAGAGGTCGCCGTTGCGGCCGGGGTAGAAGTACGTGCCGATGCGCGACTCCTTGCCGACCTGGTCGCGGTCGAAGTGCAGCTGGCCGCGCTCGACGACGTTCTCGGCCCACGTGAGCTTAAAGGAGGCGTCGAGGAGGTAGAAGTGCCCCGGCGCGCACAGCGCGTAGAGGCCGACGAAGGTCAAAAAAAGGGCGGCCGCGATCTTTAAATCCGGCCGCGTCATAACACGTTGTTCCGGCGGTCACTCAATCTTAACCGACACCTCGGGCGAATACCTACTCCGTACGTCCTTCTCGCCGTTCCACTCTTTGTAAAAAGCGGCCACGCGGTAATAATACGTCTCGCCGACGGCGACGTCGCCGTCGAAGTAATCGAGCTTATTCGCGGGCGACTTCGCCAGGTCGACGAAGTTATTATTGAAACCTTCGGAGCGTTGGATTAAAAAGCTATCCAACCCGGGCGCGGCGTCATAACCCCACCGCAGTACGGCCGCGCCGCCCCCGGTTTCCGCGGTCACGTTGTACGGCGCCGGCGGCCCGCCGTCGTCGGCGCACCCCAGCAACGCTAACGAAGACAACGCGAACACGACGGCGAGTCTCATAGCGGTTTAGAAGCGGACTTTAAATACGACGAGGAAGAGTACCATCAGCAGAAGAAACATCACGTATATAGTGATGCGGAGCCACATGTTCATCGTACGCGCCCGACGGCTCCGCTTATCGTCTTCGACGTACCCCTCCTCCACCAACCCGACGCGCCGTTCCAACGCGTCGACCCGTTGCTCGAGCTCGCCTACTTTATCATCCGGCATATTTCCTCCGTTTACGACTCGGTGCCGGCCGGGAAGTTACCGTAAAATCCGGTCGTTGTTATTCGCGTTCCGGGAACGCCGCCAGCGCGGCGTCCACCTCTTCCGGCGTACACCCCCACAACTTCTGCAGCGTCTCCTCGTACCCGTCGGCGCCGGCTACGTCCCAAACGTAATCCAAAACCGCCATGACGTTCTCCGCGCCCGAAACGTACCGCGTCTGTCGTTCGCCGGCGACCAGGACGACGCCGCCCTCCAAACCCTGGTCGACCCTTTTCTTCAACTCCCAGAAATCGGCGCCCGGCGTACCCGCCCCGTACGCGCGGATGAGGACGGCGCGGGCCCAATCGCTGTCCGGCCGGGACATGCCGGCGTGGATCTTCTCGACCAGGGCCGGTTCTTTCACCAATAATATTTCCAAACCCTCTTCGTATACCATCACGCGGTCGGTCATGTGCCCCGGCCTGAAGAACTCCTCGTCTTCGCCGATCAACACCGACCAGAACTCGGCGACGCCTTCCGCCGCCGCGAGCTTGGCCGCCAGCGCTTCATTCTCCGCCTCGAGCGTCTCGGTACGCGCTTCTATCCTCTTCACCTCGTCCAGGATATCCACGGTCTCGCGCTCGATCCTCTCCGACTCCTTCTTATCGTCGAAGTAATCCTTAACGAGGATCGTCGCGAGCGCCGTAGCGCCCGCGGTGGCCGCGGCGATCATAACGGTGGTTACGCCGTCGTCCGCCCGGGCGGGCGCGGCGGCGTACGGCGCACCCAGCGCCGCCGCGGCTACGACCATTACCCATTTAAAACGCTTTCCAATCATACCTACTCTTGCGTCTACGTAAAAAGCCCGCCGGCGGCGGGCCTTGTGGGCCTAACAGGAGTCGAACCTGTGACCTCGCGCTTATCAGGCGCGCGCTCTAACCGCAGCTGAGCTATAGGCCCTTCCTTCCACATATAGCACACGGCGGCAGCATAATCAAGAAAAAACGCCGACGCCTTTTCCGCAACCGGCGTGCTACGCGAAGTAAAAAGCCGAGGCCTCGGGCCCCGGCGCTTAACCAAACCGTAATGCCAAGCTGCTACTTCCTTCTAGTCTTCCGAGCCTTCGTCTTCCTGACCACGGACTTCTTTTTGGTAACCCTTTTCTTCGGTTTGGGTTTGGCCTTCGGCTTATCCTTGGCCGCGCACTCGATGCACAACTTACCCTTAGGCCTGGCGGTACGCACCGCCCAATCGGCATTCGTCTTGACGTTCCTCGGCACCCTGGAGCAAGCAGTCTTCGAGTGGTAAGTCTTGCTACCGTCACGTTGAAAAAACGGCATTATTATACCTCCCGCATGGGTGAACGTTAAGTTTTCTCTTAGGTTGCCGTTAGGTTCGTACTTAAGCTAACCCAGTACGCCGACGATGTCAAGCAAAAAAGCAGCTTTTTACGATCAGCGAACTCCAAGTCCGTCGCGTAAAAACCGTTACTCATTTCTCCGCGGCGGAGCGTGACCCATTATTATGTTAAATTATATCGCGAGCCATATTTACTTAAATTCGTCCACCAGCCCGTATCCCGGCACGTACGGCCACGGACAGCACCTCCCTACCGCGTTCAGATTGTAACCCTCCCCCTCTACGACCACGCCGTCCAAGAAGTAGCCCGGCGTCCCCGTTAAATCGACGCTGATTATCGACGGTTTATTAATTTTAAATTTAAAAACGTACCCGTCGTATTCGCCGTCCCGGTCCAACGTCCAGCACCTCTTGATGCGGCGCCCCGCCCCGCCGTTGCACGGCCTCCGGATGGTTAGGCGAGTACTAACGTGATAGAACGCGTCCCTATCGCACGCCAGGATATACGTGAACTTATAACGCCCGGGAGGGAAAAAATACCGGTCTTTCCCCCACAGAAACCCGCTTCCGTCGAAGCGGCGGACGACGCCGTCGTCCAACGCGCGCGAATCGCGGCGCGGCCTTCCGTAATTCCCCGGTATGCAGAAGTGGGATTCGCTGATAACTCCGTACCACGCCTCCCACACGTCGTCGTACGAATACCTACCCCGGGTGCGCGTAAAATAAGCGTAGTCCCGCGTCACCTCCGCCGGGTAGAAACCGGCCGCGCGTAACCGCGCCATATCCGAAGGCATTACCAAAGCGCAATGGCAGTCGCGGTCTAAAAATACGGCGTCCACCTTTTCCAGACCATCCAACCCCAAACCCCGCGGGTACAACGTCGCCACGTGCCTGTTGTGCGCCAGATACGTGAACGCCGGCTGGTCCGCCGAGATCGCTATTTCCGGAGGGACTTTCCTGATCCCGGCAAGCGTCCCAAGTTTATGGTAATTAGGAAACATACTCCGCGCTATCCCTACGTACCAGGGACGGTACGGGCACGCGATCGAAACCACTTGAAAGGTCACCGCCGCTACGCTCCCCCCTACCAAGAGAAACCTCCTGAGCCGGACCTGGCGAAGGGTGCTAATCCGTGCCAGGCCAAAAGCCGCCGCGGCGTACGCGAACGGTAAAAACTGGAACGGAAAGCCGAAGCCGTGCCGGACGATACTCGTGTGGTCGTGAGTGAACAAAACGTAACCGGGCGCTATTATAAGTACCGCCCCGACGCCGGCGAACGGTAGAAACGCAGCCACCGGACCCAAGGTCGTTACGAAATACCACAACCTCGTAGTTACAGATAATACCCCCTTAGATTCGAAGAGCGTCCATACGCCGCCCTCCTTCAATTGCTCGAGGTATGTCCAATAGTGCGGCAAATGCGGTTGCCCCCACATGAGCCTCGGATATACTTGAAGCGCGACGCCGAAGGCGTAAAAGGCGAAGGCCGAAATGACTAAAACGCCGCTCCACCGCTTGCGACATACCCATACGCCGACGGCGGCCACGACGATTGCGTAGACGGCCATCTCCTCCGAGGCGGCGGCCGCCAAGAATGTAAAAAGAACGCCCCACCAGAAACGACGGCGAACAAAAAATAAAACCCCGGCCAGGACCAACGGCGCGGCCATAGCTCGCAAGGGGTTCTCGTACAACGTCGCGCCGTGGAGAAAGGGTGATAAGGCGTACGACGCGGCAAGCGCGAACGCCGGCCACCGGGCGCCCCGCGCCGCCCCCAAAAAATATACGAGCGCTATGCTTGCGGCCGCCGAAAACGCTATAATAATTACTAAATAAACCGGTTCGCGGAAAACGTACGACAACGGACATATTACGAATAGGAGCGGCGCGAAATGGACGAAGTAACCGTGAATACCCATGAACGTCTGCGTAAAAAACCGGCCCCGCGCCGTGTTGTAAACGAGGCCGGCATATTCGCCTAGATCATACCCCCAGTAATCGAGATTGTAAAAGCGGCTTACCACACACGCGCCGAAAACGACGAAATACGTTCCCGCTAAAAACCACGCTAACCTCGTAGGCGTCCGCGTTTCCGCCGCGATTCCGCGACGGATAAAAAGCGATACCACGCCGGCGGCAAGGCCGCAACCTGCGGCCGCCGCGAGAGAAACCCACGTATTCCCCGCTGAAGGTAACATCCTTCCTCCTACGAAAACCGACCTCGTCCGTACCGGTGAAATATCCGGCTACGGATTCACCTATTCACCCGATCCTCTTCTCAACCGCCCCTGACGCTTATAAAAGGCATGTCCCTTCCTCGCCCTGCGCTATAAGCTACGCCGGAACGTCGAACTCCTGCATCGGCACAGCCCGGCCGTTCCACACGACGTAGTCGTCCTCGATGCGGAAACCTCCCCTCTCGTCGTAGAAGCCGGGCTCGAACGTGAAGACCATCCCGTCCTCGAACGGCCGGTCCAACCACGGCATAGCCGTACCGACGACGTACGGATGAGGGTCGTGGGTCTCGACGCCCAGGCCGTGGCCGTAGCCGTGACGCTCGCGGTCGCTCAGGCCAGCGTCCCTTACCTTACGCGCGACCTCCCGGCCGAGCTCGAGCGGCGTCATCGCGCCCAGGTCGGCTTCGCGCAAGAGGCCGATTAATTCTACGCTTATTTCGTAGTACGGGTCCGCGCTCGCGTCGCCGCCGGCAACGTACGTCCGCGTAACGTCGGCCTTGTAACCCCAAATGTCGACGCCGTAATCGATTATCACGCGTTCCCCGGGTTCCACCTTTTTTTTCGAGCGGCGTTGGGGGTGCGGATACTGCGAACGGGGGCCGGAGGCCACGATGGGGTAATACGCCGGCGAGCCGCCGGCGTCGATCGCCCGGTGGAGGACAAATTCCAGAAGGTCCTCCTCCGCCGCGCCGGGTCGCACCCTGTCGTCGAGCTCGGCGAAAACCGCCAGCGTCGCGTCGGAAGCTCGCTTCAGCAACGCGAGCTCGAGCGGGGATTTAACGGCCCGGAACGGTACGAGTACGTCGTCGCACTCCCTAATCCTCGCGAGCGACGAGAGGAGTTCGACGTAGTGAGGCGGCAGGCGGTCGAGCGCGGCGAAATTCGTCGACGCTTCGACCACTACGTCGTCTAATTTTTTAAGGCGGGGCGCCAGTATGTCGTCCAGCTCGGCGGCCGCGCCGTACGTAATCAGTTCGAGGTCGTCGGACAACGGCGCCAGCGCGTCGGCCTCGATTCGCTGTACGAACGCCGTCGTCGCGCCGCCCGGTTCGCATAAAATAAAGGTCGGCCGCGTGAAGTCCTCCGCCAACGTCAGCGCGCGGACGTTGGGCCCATCCCACCGCCCCCAATACAGCAGCAGCGGCCCGTCGAGTAAGCGCTCGAGCTGAGCGCGTTTCTCCGCGAAGAAGCGGCGCCGGAAGGACGCCATATCACCGAGGTCCATACGTCATCACCTTCGTTGGGATTTGCGTTCAATGATAACCTTGGCGGAACGTCGCTTATAATAGTAATGGTCGACGTACCCGTCGGGATTTTCCACGTACGCGTCGCGCGAGGAGTAGAGGTACGCGTTGTCTTCCTCGGCGCCCCAGAAATACGAATCGCGTTTGAGGAAAAGCCGCGTCGTTTGATTCGCGAGGTAACATACCGCCGAGTCGGCCGGGTTGTCCGGGACCCCGGAGAAAATTATTAACGATTGATAGGGGCCCACCAACAACGCGTCACGGCGGGGGAGCTCAATCGTAAACCCTTCGCCGCGGCCGTTTACGACGAAGTAACCGTACACGTCCACCGGGTCGCCGTCGGCATTGAAAAGCTCGAGCCACTCGGCGTTGAACCGAGCTGCCCCCAACTTCAGACGCTCGTCTGCAACCACGTCCGGATGAACCGCCGCTATGCGTATCACGTCGTCATTCCCTCTACGTAAAAAACCGTATTATGCTACGGGAAAGCCGGCTGCGTGTCAAGGCCGGACGCGCCGAACGAAAGGTCCCGAGCCAGGTCTTCCAAAGCC
This sequence comes from uncultured bacterium, assembly GCA_965602215.1. Lineage (GTDB taxonomy): Bacteria > RBG-13-66-14 > B26-G2 > WVWN01 > WVWN01 > WVWN01. Next base: position 2,316 of record CBFCYS010000005.1, on the reverse strand, counting down.
GCCGCCGGCCACTCGCACATAGCGGCGACGAACCTCTCGGCCGCCTCCCGCCGGCGCCGGCAACGGCGAAACAACGGCGAATCGTCGAGCGCCTTCCGCTCCGCGGACCGCGCCGCGCCGCCGTCGGCCCCGACCAGGCCGCCGCCGGCTTCTTCGTTCAAACCCAACTCGCGGAAGACGCCGAGCGCCCGGCGTACGCCCGGGTCGTCATCCGCCGCGGGCAACTCCCCGCGCTCCCGCAGCTCGCGGTACAACTCGGCCAACCTCTCGCGGTCGGGGTAATACCGCCTAAGGAACTCGCGGCCTGCCAGCGCCTCGGCGTCGCCGTACGCCAGTACGACCTCTTCGGCCGCGGCGAGCAACATCGCAAATCGGTGCGCGTCGAAAGGCGGCGCCGCAAGACACATCCGGCGAAACCGCCTCTTCGCCGTGACGATAGCCGCGTACCCTATGAACTCGCGCCCGTTTGCCGGCACTTCCTGTTCCGGAAGGCCGAAGACGGCGTCGGCAGACGGCTCGAACCCATCCCCTTGTTTCCCGCGGCGTTTACCCCTCTCGTCTACTATCGCAACCGTTTCCTTATTACCGCCGACGGGGTCAACGGCTAAAATGTGCTCGAGCCTAAGCTCGAGCCGTTCCCGGTCCTTCCACGTGTCCAACGTCGGCGTGTGGACCAAGCCGTATTCGCCGCTCTCGAGCGTTTCGCCGTCTCGCGCCAGGTTGAAGCCTATAGCCCGGATACGCCCCGGCCCGGCGGCCGCCATAACTTCGAGGTGCGCGTTCTTAAAAACGCGCTGCGCCTCCTCCGCGACGTGCGTCCTGGTATAGAAAGTCGCCGCGGGATTGCCCTGACCCACGGGCTCGAGTAACTTGAGGTCGCAAGCCAGACCCTCGTTAACGGCGCCCAGCGGCAGATAGCCGTCCACGCCTACCGTAGGCCGCAGCGCCTCGTCGTCGAGGCGCTCCGCGGCGTAGCGCTCGAACGCGTCCGCGAAATCCGGGATGTTACTCACCTCAATCTCGAAACCGGCCGCGAGCCGGTGGCCGCCGAAGCGTACCAGGTATTGCCCCAAACCCGCGAGCGCGTCGTGGATGTCGAACGCGGGGACGCTCCGACAAGAACCCCGACCGGCACCCCCGTTGACGGCTACCAGCACGGCGGGGCGAAAGAAACGTTCGACCACCCGCGACGCCACGATGCCGATGACGCCCGGGTGCCACCCCTCGTCCCAGAGCACCACCGAACGGTTCCCGGCCGAGACTTGCGCCGCGCCTCCTTCGAGGGCCTCGGCCGCTATCCGTTTCTCCAAAGCTCGCCGCCGCACGTTGAAGTCTTCAAGCTTTTGTGCGAGCGCCCGGGCGCGCCCCTCGTCGTCCGCGAGCAGCAGCTCCAGCGCGTACGTCGCGTGGCCCAATCTGCCCGCGGCGTTCAACCTCGGGCCCACGACGAAAGCGAGATGCCAGGAAGCCACCGGCGGTTCTACCCGGCCTCCGGCCAACAGCGCCCCAAGGCCGGGGAATAGTTTACCCGGGAATTCCTTCAACCCGGCGGCCACGAGTACCCTGTTCTCGCCGTCCAGCTCGACGACGTCGCAAACGGTCCCCACCGCCACGAGGGGCAGGAGCGACGCAGGTTCCAGCGCCGCGCCGCTTCGGCGTATAAGCTCCTGCGCCAGTTTATACGCGACGCCGACGCCCGCGAAGGCGCGCGCCGGGTGGCCTTCGCCCAAACGCTGCGACGTCACCACGGCGTCGGCCGGCGGCAGCGTTTCGTCCAGGCGGTGGTGGTCGGTCACGACGACGGCGAGGCCGGCCTGCCGCGCCGCCGCTACGGCTTCGTGCGCGCGGCTGCCGCAGTCCGCGGTAATTAAAACGCTCGCCCCCGCGTCGACCGCCCGGGCGACCGTGGCCGACGTAAGGTCGTATCCCTCGGTCAAACGGTCCGGTATGTAATAACGCACCGTCGCCCCCAAACGCCGTAGTACGACGACCAGGAGCGCGGTAGCGGCGAGGCCGTCTACGTCGTAGTCGCCGGCCACGAAAAACGTTTTCCCGTCGCGACAACGTTCCACGATAAGGTCGGCCGCGCGGTCCAGGTCCGGGAAATCGGACGGCGGCGTAAGCGAAGCGGCGTCGGGCGCAAGGAAACGCCCCGCCGCGTCGGCATCCCGTATGCCGCGGGCGTAAAGCACCTGCGCCAGGCCCGGGTCGACCGTGAGCTCTTCGGCGAGGGTCAACTCCGCGGCGACATTTCGCTTAGGGATTTCTATCCGAGGGTCCAACTACGATTCCTTGGCGGCTAATTCCAACCGGTCT
>CBFCYS010000004.1:0-41936 GCA_965602215.1 uncultured bacterium | reverse complement strand
ACATCGTTTTTTTATAACATAAGTCTATCGCGGCGTCAACGTTAAATTAGCGCTGCAAAAACCTCGTCCGCGAGGAACAAGCCGTCTCGGCTAAGTCGTACGTTATCGCCCTCCACCGTTACAAATCCGGCGGCGGCGAACTCCGCGAGTTCTTTTTGATAATACGTATTGGGGTTGACGCCGAACCTCTCTTCGAACGCGGCGCCGTCGATTCCCGCGATTAGGCGAAGGCCCAGAACCGCCGCCGTCCTCATCTCCCGGTAGGCGTCGGACATTTCCGGGTTCGCGAGCGGCCAACGGCCGGTCGCGGCGGCGGCGCAGTAATCGTCCAGCTCGGGCGGATTACGGTATCGGCCGCCGCGCCAGTGGCTGGCCGCGGACGGCCCGAAACCAACGTACTCCTCGTCGCGCCAATACTTTAGATTGTGGCGGCACTCTCGCCCCGGCCGCGCGAAGTTCGACGTTTCGTAGTGGACGAAACCGGCGGCGGTTAGCGTATCCACGGCCTTGTAATACATCGCGGCCTGTTCGTCGTCGCCCGGGAATTCGTACGAGGCCCGTTCGCGGTACATTTTTACGTGAGGCTCGAGCGTAAGGCCGTAGAGCGAGACGTGTTCCGGCTTCAATGCCAGGCCCCGCTCGAGGTCGCGCACCCAAGCGTCCAAGCTTTGCCCCGGTAGGCCGTACATTAGGTCTATGGAGACGTTCGCGAAACCTTCGGCCCGGGCGCGCCAATAAGCGTCCTCGGCCTGCGCCGCGTCGTGCGGGCGGCCGAGGATTTTCAACGTGGCATCGTCGAAGGTCTGCATTCCGAGCGACAAGCGGTTGACGCCGCGCTCGACGAGGACGTCCAGGACTTCGCCGGTCAACGACTCCGGGTTGGCCTCGCAAGTGACCTCGGCCTCGGGCGCGACCGCGAACCGGCCCGTTACCTCCGTTAAAACGTTGCCAAAACACTTGGGGCCGAGCACGGTTGGCGTACCGCCGCCGAGGTATAGCGTATCGGCCCGGCCGCCGCCGGCTATGGGCACCGCGGCGTCGAGTTCCCGGCGCAACGCCCCGACGTACCGCGCCGCCGCACCTTCGTCGTACGGCGCCGTCGCGAAGTCGCAGTAGCCGCAACGGCTAGCGCAGAAGGGGATATGTACGTATATGCCTAACATTATTCAAAAAAAGGGGCGACGATGTCGCCCCTTTGCGGCTAGAATTCGCTCGTTCTATCCCACCACTTCGTCAGGCGCCACCGGTCCTCGCTTCGTTCGTTCTGATATTTCTCGAATTCGAAGTTGCAGTAGCCTCCGTCAGCGATGAATCCGTTCAATTCGCTTATCATGACTACAAGGCTTATTTTAACGTTGTCGGCGCGGTACGTGATCTCTTCAGGGTCCGGTTCGCCGATACCGCTTGTCGTTATAGATAGGGTTATATTATAAGCTTGATTGAACATATTGTAAGTCGCTTCCCGGTCCTCGGTGTAACTCCAGGATTCGGGGATTACGTACTCACTACCGGGCGGGTTTTTACCGATGTCCCGCGGGTCGAAGAAGAAGACGAAGTTAGTACTGAGAGCTTCTTTATATAGGTTAATGTCGCCCTGATTATACGCGATTTCGACGTTCTTCATAACGTTAACCGGAGTGGTCATTTCGGGCGGCGGTTGCGGCGGTTCTACTTTCGGGGGGCTGAACAAGCATCCCGTTAATATTAACGCGGCCGCCGCTGCTGCCGCCGTCACGACGGCGGCGTGCAATAAGGCGTATTTCTTTTTCGGATATCTCATCGTTACCTCTCGTTATCTTTTTTAAGCTTTATGGGCGGCTGGTATTATATTTTAATAATAGGCCGGTGTCAAGACGTTTGCCGCTTTATAAGTACCGGCGCTGCGTAAATCGTTACGCGTTTTCGGGCCCCGGGGTACTGGTGGAACCGTCGGTTCAGCGTTTAGCGTTAATCCTCGAATAGGCGACGATAAACGCCGCCGGCGGCCGTGGCGTAACCCAAACGCAAACGGTTTATTGCGGTGCCGACGACGCCAATATATAACGCGAATCCCGCGTTGGCCGGTTTTTATTAAGGAATGGTTAGGAGGGAGGGAGCGCTAGAAGATTAAGCTTAGGCCGGCGTCGAAGTCGAAGAAAGTTTCGTTCGGTACTTCTTTATTGCGACGTATGCGATTCTTGATGTAGTACGAATGAGACGCGCTCGAGTTGGACGTAAACGTCAGGTTTTTCGATACTACGTACGTGATACCGACGCCGCCGGCGTAACCGTAGTTTATTTGCCAATTCTCCGGGTCGTCCCCCGCTACGGCTTCGCTTTTATCCCTCGAGTAAGAAAATGAGAGGTTCATTTTGAGCTTTTCGGACGTATTTATCTCCGCACCCGGGGTTACGAGCACGATCCAGCGGCGCTTATTGCTCGTTGCGCTACGCGGAAAATAATCGCGGCCGTACGTTAGGTCGATACCAACGTTCGGCTTAAACAGGTCGCCGAACTCGCGCCGCACGTTCGTATACAAATGGCGGTTGATCAGCGCGGTGTCGTTATTCGTCGTTAGCGGGTCTACGTACGTCCTACTGGTTTTGCTGATGTCGGTTTTAATCTCGACGGTAGTGTCGGCCGTTACGTCGTATATGAAAGCGGTGCCGAGCAGGATCTTTAAGTCATCGTGGTCGTCGCCGCCCTCGGCTATCTCCGCGTCGGCGGAACGGGATAGGGCGACGTTCATGGCGGTATTCACGTCCACCCGAAGGTCCTGCGTCCAGTCGAAACCCACGTTACCGTCCAGGTTATTGAACTTCGTCGTTTGGTCCCGGTCCGGGAGGACGAGGTTATGGGGACTGCTCTCGGTGAGGTAATGGGCGAGGTGGAACGTAATGTCTTCGCCGAGCGCGAGGTCGAAGTCCGAAGTAATCCTATAACTTTTAGACATAGTGCACGAGCTGGCCGGGCCCGGCTCGTCGGGGGAGGGCAGATCGCCGTTGGCGTCCCTTAGGACGTTCTCGGATTCCGCGTAATTGACGGCGACGTTGACTTCCGAATGTTCCCCGGGCGTAACGCGGATATTGAAGGTGTCTTCGAACTTGGCCCGCTTCGCGTCGTAACGGATTTGGTTGAATATTTTCCTGTACCGTCCCTTGTTATCGTAGAAGTCTCGGCCCCGGCTGAATATGACGGAGTTGGAAAGGGAAATCAACGAGCTAAGGTTGTACGTAACGTCGCCGGAGGCGTTGCCGTCCAACGTATCGCTGTCCAGCGCCGGTTCGAGTTTGTCGCGGGCCACGTTGTCGAAAACGCCGAAAGATAGGTTCAGGTTAAGCTTTTCGCTTAAATCTTTGTTCATGCCGATTTGACCGGATAAGGCATTTCCGATTTTACGGGACAGCGCGGGTTTGATCTTACGTTCGGGATACGTTCGCGTCTTCGCTATTTCTATTTTGGAGGAACTTATATCGCCGGAGTAATCGACGCTTAAGGTCGTAGCCGCGGTTAAATTGTAGTCGATGCCCCCTCCGAAATTATGGCTGCGGCTCGTCGTCGGCGGCGGCACTTCCTCGCCGCGCGCGATAAGTACTTCCTGTCCCGAATCCTGAACCCCCACCCTCAAATCGCCCTTCAAGTCGTCGGAGAATTCGTAGTCCAACGACGAGTCCACGCCGTTGGAAGAGCTTTCGGTTTTGAACTCGTCGTACTCTTCGGAGGGCGGACGGTGTACCAGGTCGTACGAGTTGCCGTACGCGACGCTCAATCGCCACGGCGACGGCGGGTCGTATTCGATGCTAAGGCTGGTATTCCTCCCGCGCGAAGACCTGTTGTCCTCACGATTATAGCCGTTATTAAGCGAGGTCGACGTCGAGAAATCGAGGTTATCGGTCAGCGGTACGGTATACGAGACGCTTGCATTTGCGCTCGGGGAATCGCTATGCGAGTTATAGTTAAGGTCGAACGTTTTAGCGGATTCAGCCTCTTCGCCGCCCTCGTCCGCCCGCGCCGGCGCGAGGAGGATTAATATCGCGAAAACCCAGAAATGTTTAATCGCTGATCTCATATAAAAATGACTTGCCGGCCGCCAGCGGCCCGACGGCGAAGTTGTCCGCGACGGTCTGGCCGGCGTCGGCGAGGGTGGCCCTCGTGCCCAACGGAACGCCGCGGCCTATACGCCGGTGCCACGCCAGGAGGGGCGTATATTCGCGGCTGTGGTCCGTACTGGGAGTCGTTGGATCGTTGCCGTGGTCCGAAAGGATTAGTATTAAATCGCGTGCGTCCGTCTCACTCTCGATGGAAGGCAACGCAGCGTCGAACTCTTCCAACGCGCGGGCGTAGCCCTCCGCGTCGTTGCGGTGGCCGTATACCGTATCCGTATCGTTAAGGTTAACGAACAACAATCCCTCAAATTCGCCGCGTAATTCGTTTTTTATTTTACGGACGCCGTCGGCGTTGTCCTTGGTGTGGCTGCAACGGGTGAAGCCGTGGCCCGCGAAAATATCGTCCACCTTACCGACGCCCCGTACGTCAAACCCCGCTTCGCATAGTTCGTCGAGTAGGGTAGGCGCCGGCGGCGGCAACGAGTAGTCGCGACGGGCGTCGTTTAACCGGCAGAACGACCCGGCTTCGCCCGCAAAGGGCCTGACGATCACCCGGCCGACGGCGTACGGCCCGGCCATAACGTTTCGGGCCTTACGGCCGACGTCGTAGAGTTCCTCAAGCGGGACAACGTCGACGTGGGCCGCTATCTGGCAAACGCTGTCGCCCGACGTATAGAGTATCAACGCGCCGGTCCGCAGGTGTTCTTCGCCCAATTCGGCGACTATTTCCGTACCGGACGCGGCCCGGTTGCCGATGAACTCGCGGCCCGTAGCGGAGCTTAGCATATTCACCGCTTCCCGCGGAAAACCTTTCGGGAATAGGGGACAGCTATCTTTTAAAACGATGCCGGCGATTTCCCAATGGCCGCTGGTGGAATCTTTACCGGCCGCAGTCATCGCCAACTTGCCGTAGCCGCCGGTAACGGCAACTTTTTCGAAGCCGGGAAGGCGCGTCAAACAGCCCAGGCCGCGCGCGGCGAGGTTCGGAACGTATAAACGCCCTCGCGCGGTGACGACGTTCCCCAGGCTGTCGGACCCCTCGTCGCCAAAGGCCGCGGCGTCCGGCAACTCGCCGATCCCGACGCCGTCCAATATTATAACGATAACGCGGTCGAACCGTCTATTAGTTCGGGTCACGTCGAAGCGCGGCGAGCGCGGCTCCCAGCGGCGGCCTGGCTACGCCCTCCTCCGTAATGATGGCGTCTATTAAGCTCGCCGGCGTAACGTCGAAAGCCGGGTTGTAGACGTCTACGCCGACGGGAGCGGTACGAATGCCGGCGAAAGAAGTTACTTCCTCCGGGTCCCGTTCCTCGATCGGGATACCGCTTCCCGAAGCTATGTCGAAGTCCACCGTCGAAAACGGCGCCGCGACATAGAAGGGAACCAGGAAGCGACGCGCCAGTATCGCCAGGTTAAGGGTTCCGATTTTATTGGCCGCGTCGCCGTTGGCCGCGACGCGGTCGGCGCCGACGATTACGCAGTCGACCTTCCCCTGCGACATTACCGCGGCGGCCATGTCGTCGCAGATGAGCGTGGCCGAGATGCCGGCCTGCGTTAATTCCCAGGCCGTCAAACGGGCCCCCTGCAGCAAAGGCCGCGTTTCGTCGACGTAGACGGAGATGGTTTTCCCTTCTTCGACCGCGGCGTATATAACCCCCAACGCGGTACCGTAGTCGACCGTCGCCAACGCGCCGGCGTTACAGTGGGTTAAGACCGTAGCGCCGTCTTCCAGCAAGGCGGCGCCGAACCGGCCCATACGACGGTTGGCTTCCCGGTCTTCGTCCTCGATAGCTTTCGCCTCGCGCTCGAGCCGTTCGTAGATTTCGCCGGCCGAGGTCCCGTCCTCTTTAGCCGCGGCCGCCATACGACGGACGGCCCAGGCCAGGTTGACGGCCGTAGGCCGCGACGCGATCAATAACTCCGCCGCCTGCGCGACGCTCTCCCGCAGCTCTTCGGGAGAACCGTTTTTTACGGAACGCGCGGCAAGCAGTACGCCGTAAGCCCCGGCGACGCCTATAGCGGGCGCGCCCCGGACGACCAGGCGCCGGATGGCATCGAGTACTTCTTCGGCCGACTCGCAGCGCTTTATAACCAGCTCGTTGGGCAATAGCGTTTGGTCGATGAGCTCGAGCGCGTCGCCGGTCCACTTCAACGTAGGCAGATGCAAGTTTAGGACACCTCCACGCTAAATACGGATTTTATTTAAAACGCCGCAGTAAGTCAAGCGCTATCGCTTCTCCCTATTGCGCCCGATAAAAGGTTTATGTTAGATTCTTACGTGCCGGGACGCCTAGCGCGGAATTCCGCCGGGGTTTTTAGCCCCGGCGACGGTGGGCGGTAGCCACCCCGACATGGTAGGTTTATTAAAATGACGGAAGAAAAAACGTTGGACGCGGGAGCCGGGCGCGAGGCGGTATTGAAACCCGAGCTCGAGCAAAGGCCGCCGCTGGGACGGGTGGTCGCCGTCGTGCGTTTCGCGGCGCCCTGGTGGCGCGGCGCCGCCCGCCGCAGGATCGCGAAATTCCTGGACGGCATAGTCGCCGCCTTCCGTATCCGCGCCCGCGACGAGGGTGATCTAACGGTTATCGAGGATGGCCGCCGCGTGGTCGTACGCCGCAAGTTGGCGGGAGGGCGCGGCGAAGTAAGGCTCGAGCGCGACGGCCGCGCCCGCGGCACGCTGCACTGCGACCACCGCGAGTTGGAAAATTTACACGCGTTGGGCGTCCTGACCGGCGCAAAGGTATTCCGCCCCGATAACGAGGCGAAAGAGGGCTCGCCACGGCCCCGCGAAAATGATGTCGATAGCGGATAACGTACGGGCGGTCTTAGGCCGTATCGCCGCCGCCGCCGAACGCTCCGGCCGGAACGCCGAAGACGTGACGCTCGTCGCCGCCGTCAAGACGCGCAGCGCGGCGCAGGTCCGCGCCGCCGTCGAGGCCGGCGTAAAGGTCGTGGGCGAGAACCGCGTTCAGGAAGCCGAAGTTAAAATCCGCGAGCTTGCCGGCGTCGATTGCGCGTGGCACATGGTGGGTCATCTGCAGCGAAATAAGGCGGGGAAGGCGGTGCAACTTTTCGACGCGGTCCAATCGTTGGACAGCCCGCGGCTGGCCGACGAACTGCAAAAGAGGGCCGCGGCCGCCGGGAAAGTAATGTCGGTTTTACTCGAGGTGAACACGAGCGGGGAGGAGACCAAGTGCGGCGTGCCGCCCGAAGCCGCGGAGGATTTAGCGTCCTACGTGGCCGAGCGCGAGAACCTTCGCCTGGAGGGATTGATGACCGTCGGCCCGCTCGGCGCGGGCCCGGCCGCTACCGCGGGTGCGTTCCGCACCTTGCGCGGCCTCTTTGAAAAAATGACGCCGTCTTTCGGCGCCGATTTCCGGTGGCTCTCTATGGGGATGACGGACGACTTCGAGCTCGCCGTCGAGGAGGGTTCTAATATGGTAAGAGTGGGGAGGGCGTTGTTCGGGCCGCGTTAAACTATTTCGTAGTTCTCGGCGTGGGGGTTGGCCAGAAGGCCGCGCGGGCGTTCCCGGGCGACGAGGATATCGTCGACGTATTTCGGGTCGGCGCCGGGCGCAAGCTCTATGGTCCAGGCGACGCCGCGGCCGGCGGCCACGACGCCGTCGTACCCCAGCTCGAGCGACAAGTGGCGGCAAAGGGCCTCGTCGAAGAGCCCTTCGCGCGGGTATACCAGCGCGACGTAACTGCTCTCCTTCGATAAGGGCCTTTCGACCGGTTGCACGGAAAAGGTTTCTTTGTTGGGGTTAGCGAACTCGGTAGTGCTCTCCGCGATTTCGTGAAGGTACGCGAGCGCCGCGGCTTCGTCTCCCGCTATCGCTACGCGGTAATAGTCTCGACGCTTGAGGTCGACCAGGATGTCGCCGTATCCCAACCGGTCGGTCAAGGTTTGGCGCGCCGTAAGCGCTACCCGGTCTACGACCCGGAGGGTTACGAAAAGCTCCAACTCTACATGTTTAGCCGTCTTCAACGCCACGCGTAAAGATAACATCTTACGTCTCGGGGCGCAACGCCAATGTCTTCGCGTTTGACCGGGGCTTGTTGCTATGCTATATTCGCGTGCTAGTGGGAGCTTTTTTTATCCAACGGTAGATTAAATGGACATTGAAAAAACCGGCGAGTTAGGAGAAACGAGTCCGGCGGAAATATTCGCGGCCGTTCATCGGGCGCGCGCGTACGGCGTCGTTCATTTCAAAGGCGGGGGCGGGGAGACGGTATTCGTAACGTTTAAGCGCGGCCTGGCCCAACATGCTTCCGGCAAAGGTGGGGAAGGGGAAGCCGCGGTAAAAGTAGTGCTCGGATGGCGCGGCGGCGAGTACCGCTTTATCGAAGACGTAATGCCGGACGAGGTAAACTTCCCGGTAAACGTACCGCCTGAAATCGCCGTAGCGTTGGGCGTCGGTAAGGGCGAGGAACTCGAGGGTGCGACGTTGGCGAAGGTCCCGCCTCTCCCGATTTTGGTCGCGGGCGAGTCGGCGGGGCCGGCCTCGGCGGAAACCCCGACAGAGCTCTTCGGCGGCATCGAAGAGGAGAGATTTACCGGGTGCTGCGCCGTCGGCCCGCCGGCGGGGCGGATGGGTTTGTTTTTATTCATCGAGGGGGCCGCGGTCGGCGGCCTTATGTGGGATTGCGACAGTTTCCGACGCGGCGACGAGGCGGCGACGGCTTTCGAGAAAAACTTCGATAAGGTAAAAGAGGAACTCGAGCTCTTTAACGCGGTTGAGGAAGTAGCGTCGGCTATAGCGGTAGCCTTTAGCGGTCACTTGGCCGTCGCGCGGATGCCGTCGGCCGCAATCAATATTGAAGAATATCTATCGTGGGCCCGAGAGGCGGGGATTACCGGCCTGGTTTCGATTATCGCCGGGGAAAAGGCCGCGAACATCCTGATTAAAAACGGCGACGTCCTCGGTGCCGTCGTCTCCCCCGACACGACCGTTAACGCGGAGGCCGACGAGGCGTTGGCATTGTTCTATGCCCGCGAAGCTACCGTCGAGGCTTTCGCCGCCAAAGCAGGCTTTATTTAAATAGGAATAGAGCTTATACGCCGGGGCCTCGGCCTATTAAGCGAACGCCATAACGACGACGCCCGCAGTTATGGCGACCGCACCCCCCAGGCGGCGCCACCGGCCTCTCTCCCCCAGGAATCGCGCACCGAAGAGTACGCTGAATATCATACCGACGTTACGCGCGGCGCCCACGTACGAGACGAGCGTCATGTTAAGGGCGATGAGCGCGCATAAAAAACCGCCCATAGCTACGACGCCGACGACCGCCGCGAGGAAGAATTGGCTATACAGGTACCGGGCCGCGGCGAACAGAGGACGGGTAACCACACAATACACGCCGAGGGTTGCCGCAGCGACGAGCCAGGCCATATAAATAGCGGCGTACGGCGGGACGAAGCCGATAGCCCATTTGTAGCAAATGTGGTGGGCCGCGATGGCGGCGCCGGTCAACAGCGAAAGCAGAACCGTGGCGGTCGTTGCGCGCGCGCCGCGGCCGGGCCACGCTACGGCGCTTATCCCCGCAACGATTAGGCCGATACCGACGTAACCCAGAACCGTTACGTTTTCCGCGAGCAAGAATAAACCGCCGGCGAGGATGAACAACGGCGCCGAGCCTCGGCTTACGGGGTAAACGAGGGATAAGTCGCCGCGCCGATACGTGTACGTCAGTAGGATAAAATAGGCGCCTTCTATTAAACCTGCGAGCGCCGTCGCGGCCAAGGGTTCGATAGACCCTATGTAGAGGCGAGGCGCGATAAATAATATAAAGGGGGGCGTATATATCGCGAGCGCCGACACAACCGCGCCGAAAAAAAACACCGACGGGTCCGCGGCCTTTTTAACCAGAAGGTTCCAAAAGGCCAGAATGAATCCGGAAGCGACTACAAGGAGTATAGCTACTATAGGCATAACAGCTCGAAGAATACCACCGCGGCCGCGGCGGGTCAACGTGAAACCCCGAAGAACGCGCCCGCCCGGACGCGTTTATAGGAAACGTCCAAGGCCGTACGCGGTCGGCACTTTTTTCGTCGCGGCCGGGGCGTGTATTGCGGCGGCATTCCTATGCTGGGGGTGCGGCGGCGACGGAGGCGGCGGCCGGGGCGCGCCGGGAGGATTGAAAGAAATATCGGCCGAAGAATATGACGAACTCGTCCAAGTAGAAGAGCCCTCGCCCGGGGATTACAGCGGTACGGGCGACGCGTCCGGCAGCGGAAGCGGGGGTACGGGGGAGGCGCGCAAGGAGTATCGGCGTGCCGGTACGCTTAGCGGTAAGGGGGATTCGGATTCTTTCGACGTAAACGCCGAATACGAACAGATCGACGTCGTGTTCGTGTGGCCCGAGGGCCAGGCGGATTTTTGGGTTAAAGCCTACGGCCAGGAAGGCGACGAGCTGGGCGACTTCGATTTGGATAACGGCGATATTATCCAACTCTTAAACGGCGGCAAGTTCACGGTGGAAATTTATTCTAAAAAAGGTAGCGGTTCCTGGTCCGCAACGTACGAAAATTAGCGTAGGTAAAAAAGGGAAAGGCCGACGTCTATTCGTGTTTCGGGCTCGGATGGTAATGCTATAAAAAACCCTTGACACCTGTCGTCGTTATTGGTATTTTCTCGGCGGAGATAAAGCGACATTATCCTTAAATAATCAACCAGGAGGTTCGTCTCTTGAAGGTAAAGCTGTTTATAACGTTAGCTATGGCGGCGGTATTATGCGTCGCGATCGTAGCGTGTAGTTCTCTGAAGGGCGACAAAGAAGAAAAAACCACTACGACGCCTACACCCGCGCCCACGCCCACGCCGGAGGCCGGCAAAGTATCTAAAACCACGGCCGGCGACACGACTACTTTAACCGGCGTTTTGCGCGGCGCAAACGACTCCAACAAGTTCGACGTCTTCGCGGAAAGCGACAAAATCGAAGTGGACTTCGACTGGCCCGACGAAACTTATTTCCACGTTAAAGTGCTGGGCATGTCCGGGGACGAACTCGGCGACTTCGACTTGAGCGAAGGCGAGATCATCGAACTTACAGGAGGCGGCAAGTTCACGCTGATAGTTTATTCCAAAGGCGGCGACGGCCCCTGGACTGCGACTTATACCGACTAATTACGCAGACTTCTCCTCCTTGGGCGTCGGCCTTAGCTGGTCGACGCCCTTTCGTTAAAGAGGTTCGTTCTATGGTTGCTATAGATATTGACAAGCTATTAGCCGCGGCGAGCGCGGTCAGGGAGCGGGCGTACGCGCCGTACTCGCATTTCGCGGTGGGGGCCGCCGCGCTCGGAGACGACGGCCGTATCTACGTGGGAACGAACGTGGAAAACGCCTCGTACGGCCTAAGCCTCTGCGCCGAACGCGCCGCCGTGGCCGCGGCGGTAGCGGGCGGCGCGGCGAAAATACTCGCCGTGGCGGTAGTTGCGAGCCGTCCGGTACCGCCCTGCGGCGCGTGCCTTCAGGTGATCGCGGAGCTGGGGCCGGAGGCCGCCGTGGCCTGGGGCGACGGCGCGGGCCGCTACGAAGTCGCGAACGTGGGGGAGCTTTTAACGAAGCCCTTCAGACTCGAGCGGGAAGGCGGCGGGTAGGGGACGCTTACGTATACCGGCGGGGCGCGGACCCGAGAGCGGCGATTATAAAATATATAAAATACGGAGAACCGTAGGTCACGCGTACCTTAACTATCTTTAAATCGCTTGAAATACCGTAGGGTGTTTATTATAATGAATAAATCGGAAAATGGGACGAATATAAAAACGAAGCCGAAGACAGCGTTTTCGTAGCGCGGGCTTCGTCGTACGAAGATAAAGAACTCCGCCGGGCCATTGAGGCTATCGTGGACGCGGCGGGCGGTTGGGATAAGGTGAGTCCTCCCGGCCGTCCGGTGCTAATAAAACCTAACCTCATGGCCGCGCGGGAACCGGCCCGCGCCGTTACGACGCATCCGGCCTTTATCCGGGTGTTAGGCGAGTTCCTGGTAGCGCGGGGGCGGGAGGTAATAGTAGGTGATAGCCCGGCGGGAGCCGTAAGGGGGATTAAGCGCGTTTGGGAGAACACCGGTGCGGCCGAGGCGGCGCGTGCCGCCGGAGCGCGGCTGGTATCCTTCGAGGCCGAGGGGTCGGTCCCGAGGCCGGTAAAAAGCCGCTTCGTCGAGGAAGTACGAGTTACGCGCTTTTGCGACGAGGCGACGGTAATAGGCGTAGCGAAACTCAAGACGCATTTTCTAACGATTTTGACGGGGGCGGTAAAGAATTGCCTGGGTGTTATTCCGGGCCTCGCGAAAGCCGAGCTGCACCGACGCGCGCCGCATCCGGACGATTTCGCTGAGCTGCTGGTAGATTTACTGCCGGCGTTGGCGCCGAGGTTCAATTTCGTAGACGGCGTAGTGGGGCTGGAGGGCGACGGCCCGGCTTCGGGCGAAGCGCGGAGTTTCGGCCTCGTCGTCGGCGGGTATAACGCCGCCGCCGTAGACGTGGCGCTGGCGTATATCCTGGGGTTAGGCGCCGACGACGTACCGACGGTCAAGCTCAGCGTCGAGCGTGGTTTGACCCCTCCCGCTCCGGACATAGTAACGCTCGACGCCGCGTATACGGACCTGGTCTTTGACGACGTCGCGATGCCCGGCAGCCTGTGGCTAAGACACTTGCCGCGACCGTTGTTACGCTTCGCGGGCCGTCAGTTCGTTATTAAACCGGCCGTAAAGGTAGACAATTGCACCGGGTGTAAGCGTTGCGTCGAATCCTGCCCGGTGGGCGCCGCCCGAATGAACGGCGACGTAGCCGAGTTAGACGCGTCTAAATGCATCGAGTGTTTATGTTGTTACGAAACCTGCGCGGACGACGCCGTATATTTAAAGCCGTCGCGCGTGGCCCGTTTGTACTACGCGTTGCGCGATTTCAGGCACCGGCGTCGCCGGCTTTCAAGCGCGTGAGCTCGTCGGACGCTTAACCGGCGGAGGTAATGTGAAGACTATAGCGTTAATTTTATTGTCCGTAGCGCTGGGCGTTACGGGGCAGATATTCCTAAAACAGGGTGTCTCCGCGGAGGGCCCTATAACCGGTTTGAATAAAGCGGTTTTGGTTACGTTATTTAAGCCGATGGTCCTTTTGGGCTTGTTTTCCTACGGCCTTTCGTCGATATCCTGGCTCGTCGTTTTAAGCCGCACCGAGCTTTCGTTCGCGTACCCTATGGTCGCGCTCGGCTACGTACTGGTATTTTTTCTGTCATGGTGGCTTTTCGACGAGCGGGTAACGTGGGTCCGCGTCGCGGGTTTATGCTTAATATGCTTCGGCGTAGTATTGGTGGCTTTAACTAAACCGTCGGGTACCCAATAATATGGTTAAACCCTATTTCCCTAAAGATCTTAAAAAAGCTTTAGCGCTCCAGCGAGAACTAGCCGGGTCGGTCAAGTACGCCGACCGACCTAAACGCGTGCGTCGCGTTGCGGGGGTGGACGTCGCGTACCACCGGGGCCGTTCGCTGAACGTATCCGCCGTCGTAATCCTCTCCTACCCGGACCTCGAGACGGAGGAGGTCATTTGCCGGCAGGGGCCTACGCCGTTCCCGTACGTACCCAGCCTGCTCAGCTTCCGGGAAGCGCCGCTCTGCTTCGATATGCTGGAATCCCTTCGTAAGAAATTCGACGTTTTACTGGTAGACGGCCAAGGGATAGCCCACCCGCGTCGTTTCGGGATTGCGTCGCACCTCGGCGTCCTCCTAAACGTACCGACCATAGGCTGCGCGAAATCCCGCCTTATCGGTAAAGAACCTAAAAGGCTGGGTAAGGCCAAAGGTTCCCGCGGCTCGCTGACGCACGACGGCGAGTGTATAGGAACCGTATTAAGGACGCGCACCGGCATTAAACCGATATACGTATCCGTAGGCCACCGCAGCCGCCTCGATTGGGCCGAGGAACTGGTCCTCGAGTTAACGCCGGACTTCCGTATCCCGGAGCCGATTTCCCGCGCGCATACGGTCGTTACCAAAGAACGCCTTAGAATGGACATCGAAAACGATTAATTTAGAGTGGATTACGTTAAATATCTAATAGGTTAATTTAAGTGGAAATGACCCCCGAAGGCTTTTTGGAACTGGCGAAAGGACGTCGCTCGAGCCGGGTGATGTCCCCTCAGGCCATACCGCGAGGCCATTTGGATGCCATCGTCGAATGCGGCCTGTACGCCCCCTCGGGTTCGAACCAGCAACCGTGGCATTTCGCGGTCGTTACCGATAGAGAATTAATAAATAAGATGAAGAACGCGGCGGCGGCCAAGGTCGAGTTAATAAAAAACCGGATATCGTCCGCCAGCGCGCAGCGTAGTTTCGACGGTTATATACAATATATAACGTTTTTCGATAATTCGTCCGCGGTAATATGTTGTTTCGTCGAGCCTTACCGCGGGCTGCTGGAGCGTTTACTGAGCAGGTACGCGCCGGAAATATCGGTTAGTACGCGCGAGAACGCCGCGATACAGAGCGTCGCCGCGGCGGTAGAGAATATGTTGCTGGCGGCCCAAACATACGGGTACGCCGCCTGCTGGATGACCGGGCCTCTTATCGCGAAAGAAGACATCGAATCGCTGGTAAAACCGGAGGGTAAGTGGGAGCTCCTGGCGATGGTGGCGATAGGCCACCGGCTCGAGGATAAAGACGCGTCTCAAACGCCGAAGAGGCGGCCTCGGGAGGAAACGGTTTCGTTCTTCGGCGAATAACTTCGGTTATGTATGCTTTTGTGAAATACGTACGGTTAGCGTTGCCGCTTTTATTGGCGGCGTGCGCCCTCGTGGCCTGTCAGGGTTCGGCGGAAGATGCCCGGGAAATCCCTGTGGCCGCGCCCGAGGTAGCGGTGGTTATCATAAACGGCGCCGGCAGGACTGAAGTATGCGAGGCCGCAGCCGCGAAACTCCGCGTAAACCCGGCGAACGGCGTCGAAGGTTATAGGAACGTCGACGGCGAGCTGGACTATTCCGTCCGCGAAACGCTTATCCTTTGCGACGAGCGCGACGGGGAGCAAGCGGACCGCGTACGGCAAGAACTGGGTTTCGGCACCGTTTCGTACGAAAAAGGTTTGGATAGGATCGAAGTAGTCGTGGGTCGGGACGCTCCGCCGCCGTCGTTCGACGAGCCGCCGGCGAGCGGCGTATATATCGATAAGTCCGAGAAGGCGGTTTATTTCTTTCAGGGCGGCGAGGTGGCCGATATCTGGCCGTGCGCCACCGGAAAGGCCGAGACGCCTACGCCCACCGGCCGCTTCCAAGTTACCGTGACGCTGGAAAATCCGACCTGGTATTGGCAGGGTAAAGCGATTCCGCCCGGGCCGGAAAACGGTTTGGGCGACTGGTTCATCGGGATAAATAAAAAGGGTTACGGCCTTCACGGCACGAACGAGCCGCCCAGTATCGGGACCGCCGCTTCGCACGGTTGCGTGCGGATGTATAACGAGGACGCCGGCGAATTGGTAAAAGTGGTCTCGGCCGGTACGCCGGTAGTTATCGTAGAATAAACCACCCCACGGGACCTTTAAACGACGCGGTCCCAAGTAAATTTTTTTAACTGCTTTGAGCAGTACCGTGATAATCGCTTCGCTTTTTTACATAACCGATAAAAGGACGGCCTTAACGGCAGTCGGAACGGCCGTTGGCGCGGAGGTCGAAGATGCCGGACGAGAAATGTCCCAATTGCGGTAAGCCGTACGAGGGTGACGCGACGTTTTGTATAAATTGCGGCGCGAAACGCGAGGAAGCGCCTAAAGAAGAGGCCTCCGAACCCGCGGCGGCCGCGTCGCCGGCGGAACCGCCCGCCGAAGCCGAACCGCCTAAAGAAGAACCGCCGCCCAAAGAGGAGCCGGCGCCGAAAGAGGAACCGCCCCCTAAAGAAGAAACTCCGAAGGCCAAAGCGCCACCGCCGCCGCCGGCCCCGTCGGACGAGGGCGTTTTGGAGCGCCTTGACGACGAAACGGAAATGGCGGGCTCGGAAGGACCGAAGAAAAAAAGCAAGAAGGGCTGTTGTATCGCCGCGGTCATCGTCGGCGTAATATCCCTATTAGTTGTTGCGTGCGGCCTGATTCTGTATTTCACCGGCATGCTCGAAGAATGGGGCGTGGCGGTAAATGGTACGGGCTTCACGCACGACTTCGCCGCCGTTACGGAGGGCGATTTCACGGTATGGCAAAAAGGCGAGGGTACGGTTGTAAAACCGGAAAAAGAGATGTTGCATGTCCGGAACGCGCTGGTGGGCGTAAACTACGACGCCGGTACCAATTACTCGGCCACGTGTACCATCTTCGTTCAAAGCGTCGATAATGACGAAGGTTGGGCCGGCCTCGTTATGCGCGTGAATCCGAAGGGCGGGGACCGGTACGCTTTCGGGATTCTACCCGAGAAGAAGCTCGCCCGTATAAGCAAGATCGCGGGGAAAACGGAGCCGCTGGTTCTCGCCAGCGCCAGCGTTCCCGCGTTACGTTTGGGGATGCCGTTTACCGTAAAGGCGACCGTTTCCGGCAACGAGCTTACGATGGAATTAAACGGTACGGTGGTAGGCGAGGCCACGGATATAGGCCTGCTCGAAGGCCCGATGGGCTTCGAGGTTCGCGGCGCCACCGCATACTTCGACGATTTGAGCGTGCGGCCCGAGTAAAACGTCCGGGGCCCGGCTCGAGGGGAGGTTAAGTTGCACCCCGTTATTTGGAGAATCTCGGATACGATGGCGATCAAATCGTACGGCGTCGCTATCGCCATAGCGTTCGTTTTGGGTATATTTCTAACGGCCCGACACGCCCGCAAAGTGGGATTGAAATTCAACGACTTTGTGGACATGGGTTTCTGGGTCGTCATCGCCGCGATAATAGGCGGCCGTGTATTCTTCATCCTCTTCAATTTACGGGACTACATCCAAAAACCGATCGCGATCGTGCAGATATGGCACGGCGGCCTTATATTCTACGGCGGCCTTTTCGCGGCGGTTTTGACCGCCATCGTTTTTATGAAACGCCGCGGCATCCCGGTTTGGCTGGGGGGCGACCTGATAGCGCCCCAGATAGCGCTCGGTTACGCCATAACGCGCATAGGCTGCTTCCTTAACGGTTGTTGCTACGGAAAGGTCACTTCGCTGCCGTGGGGGATTGAATTTCCGCCGGGAGGGGGAGCCGGCCGGTACATCGGCGAACTCACTTTCGCGGCGGTTTTCTCCGGTCAGCCCGACGCCGTCATCCGCCTCCACCCGGTGCAGCTCTATGCCACCGCGATTAACCTCGTCATCTTCGCCATATTGCTACTCGCCTGGCGGCGCCGCCGCTTCGACGGCGAGATCTTTTGGGGTTACTTAATCTTATACTCGGTCTATCGGTTCGCGATAGAGTTTCTCCGCGGGGACAACCAAGCGTTCGTGCTGGGTTTGACGATAGCACAGGTTATGAGCGTAACGCTGCTCGTGTGCGGCCTCGTCGCCTGGTTTAACCTGCGCGCTCGAGGTGTAATACACGGCGCCGCCGCTAAGAAAGCGAAATGACTCGAATTTGGCTCGACGAGCTCAGCCGGCACGTCGGCGAAGAGGTCGAAGTCTCCGGTTGGGTTTTTAATTTCCGCAGCAGCGGGAAAATACACTTCATTCAGCTGCGCGACGGCACGGCCCGGGTACAGGCGGTATGCGCCGGCGGTGACGTCGGCGACGACGTCTTCACCCGGTGCGACGCGTTGACGATGGAGTCGTCGGTGCGGGTAGTCGGCGTCGTTCGGGAAGACGCCCGGGCGCCGGGCGGCTTCGAGCTGCTCGTAAGAGACCTCCAGATAATATCGCCGGCGCAGGAATATCCCATCCAGAAGAAAGAACACGGCGTCGACTTCCTGTTGGACCGGCGGCACCTGTGGCTGCGTTCGCCCCGCCCGGAGGCGATACTTAAAATAAGGTACACCGCCGAGCGGGCCATAGCCGACTTCTTCGACGAACGCGGTTTCGTCCGCGTGGACGCCCCCATATTGACGCCCACCTCGCCCGAGGGCACCACGACGCTGTTCGAAACCGACTATTTCGGCCAACCCGCGTTCCTGAGCCAGAGCGGCCAGCTCTATATGGAGGCCGCGGCCGCGGCGCTGGGCAAGGTGTACTGCGGCGGCCCGACCTTCCGCGCCGAGAAATCGAAAACCAGACGCCACGTAATGGAGTTCTGGATGTTCGAGCCGGAGGTCGCTTTCCTCGACCACGAGGGAAACATATCGTTGGCCGAAGATTTGGTAACGGCGATCGTTACCGCCGTTTTGAGCCGGCGCCGAGCGGAGCTGGATATCTTGGAGCGCGACGTCGCCGCGCTCGAGCACGTCAAGCCGCCGTTCCCGCGCGTCACGTACGAAGAAGCGCGCGGCGTCCTTACGGGCAAAGGTTACGACCTCCCGAGCGGCCGGGACCTGGGCGGCGACGAGCAGACGGCCCTCGCGGAAGAGTACGACACGCCGTTTATCATCGAGAGGTTTCCGCTGGAGGCCAAAGCGTTCTATATGAAGAGGTGCGACGACGACCCGCTCTTGACTGATTCCATCGACGTCTTCGCGCCGGAGGGCTACGGCGAGATCATAGGAGGGTCGTGCCGCGAGGACGATTTGGACAAGTTGCTCGAAAACGTCGCGGCCCACCGCCTCCCGTTGGAACCTCTGGAGTGGTACCTGGACCTCAGGCGTTACGGCGCGGTCCCCACGGCTGGTTTCGGCCTGGGTTTGGGGCGCACCGTAATGTGGATCTGCGGCCTAAAACACATCCGAGAGGCGATACCTTTTCCGCGGATGTTAAACCGTTTTTATCCCTGACGAGGCGTACGCACGCCGAAAGGCCGACGCGCCGACTTCGGCGTTCCGATTGGAAGACCCGGCGACTATCAACCGCAACCGCGCCCATCCGTTCAAACGGGCGGCGCGGCTCTTTTACGGATTAGCGTACAATCGGCACGTAGGCCCCGTCGTGCTGGCCGTCGTAATCGGCTTCGCCACCGGCCTCGCCGCGATCGGCTTCCGCGAGCTGATTCGCTTTTTTAATTTTATTCTGTTGGAACGCGCCCTGGTTTGGGCCGAGGCGACGCTGCCGTACGGCCGCGCCGCGTTACCCGTAATTACCGGCGCCGGCGGGCGGCCTTATTACCGTGAGTAACCTTACGCTTAGCATATTGCTGTTAGCCGCGATCGCGGCCGGGGCGTTATTTTCGACCGCGGAGAGCGCGTTGTTTTCGCTGGGCAGCGTCCGGTTGCGCCGGATGAAGCTCCGGCGGCGGCTTACGGCGCCCCTGGTGCGTTCTCTACTGGCGCGGCCTCGCCGGCTCCTCGTGACGGTGGTCGTTGGCAATATGTTCGCGCTGGCCGCGGCCGCGTCCCTCGCGACCGCGCTGGGCGTCCGCGTAAACTCGCTATACGGGCCGGCGGTAGCCGCGGTGGCCGCGACGGTTATAGTATTTGTCTTCGCCGAGACCCTTCCCAAAACGTTGGGCGTCGCCTGGCCCGAAAGAGGCGCGGCCTTCACGTCGCCGTTTATCAAGCTCGTGTTCTGGGTTTTATACCCATTGAACCGGGCCGCGCTGGCCTTGACCGATTCCCTGACGGGGAGGCCGCCGCGGCGTAGTTTGGACCCCGGCGTAGAGGATATTTACGGCCTGCTGCGGGAGAGCGAGGCTGAAGGGGTTTTGGACGACGTCGAGCGGGAAATGATCGAGAGGGTAGTGGCGCTCGCGGACCACACGGCGGGGGAAATAGCGACCCCGCGTACGAAGATATTCGCCCTCAACGCCGATACGACCTTCCAGGAGGCGGCCCAGGCCGTCGCCGATTCGCCGTACGCCCGCATTCCGGTTTACGAAGACACGATCGAGAACGTGATCGGTATTCTCTATGTCAAGGATATATTGCTGGCCGGCGACGAGCCGCCGCCCACCCTTCGCGAATCCGTACGACCCGCGTACTTCGTCCCCGACAGCCAGCCCGCGGTCAACTTATTCGTGGATTTTATAAGGAACCGGACGCACATCGCGTTGGTGGTGGACGAGTACGGCTCCCTCGACGGCCTGGTTACGATGACGGACGTCCTGGGGGAGATAGTCGGCGAGCCGACGCGGCCGGTGAAATACGTCGGCGCGGGCCGCCTTATAGTCGCCGCGGATACGGAACTCGACGATTTCAACGATCTGACGGGCGCGAATCTCCGCGACGAAGAAGCGGAGACGCTGGCCGGGTACCTGCTGAACCGGTTCGGCCGCATTCCCACGGTCGGCGAGGAGTATTGCGAAGGCGACCTCAAATTTACGGTTGAAGGGGCCGAACCTCATCGCTTAACGGAGGTAATCGTAGAAAAAGTCCGAGGGGTGGAAACGTAGTTGCCGGTAGTATACTTAATCCTCGTAATAATTTTAATATTCGCCGCGGGGTTTTTCTCGTCGGCCGAGACCGCGGTCCTGGCGGCCAACCGCATGCGCTTGCGGCACCTGGCCGCGGTGGGGAACCGTCGCGCGGCCCGCGTTTTATCGTTCCTGGAGCGGCCCGACAGCTTTCTTACGTCCATCCTGTTCGGCAACAACGTCTCGTTGGTAGTCGCGACGTCCCTTTTGACGGTGTTGGCGGCCCGGTACTCGGGCGAGGCTGCCGGCGTCGTCGCCGCGACGCTCGCCATGACGGTCCTCCTAACGGTATTCTCCGAAATTATCCCCAAATCGATCGTCCTCGAGGACGCAGATTATTTCGCCATGTCCTTGGCGCCCGCCGTCGGCTTTTTGGAGACTTTGTTTAAACCCGTAGTGTGGGTTACCAACGTCGTCGCCGGCGGATTGCTCGGCCTGGTACGCGTACGGGCGGAGCGGCTGCCGTTCGCGACGCGGGAAGAGCTGCGGGCCATCCTTACGTCCCGCCAAACGCGAACCAGGACCGAGGTGATGCAGCGTCGTATGATACGGCGCATCTTCGGTTTCGGTGAGACGACGGCGGAGCAGGTTATGGTCCCGCTCGCCGACGTAGTCGCGCTGCCGGAAACCGCCGTCAAGAAAGACGTCGTCGCGGCGTTGGCGCGGAGCGGCTTCTCGAGTTACCCGGTCTACAAAGGCCGCCGGAAAAAGATAGTCGGCGTCGTCGTCGCCCGCGATTTCATCGCGTCCCCGGCGGACGCACCCGTAAAAGCCAACCTTTGGATGCCGTTGTTCGTTTCGACCGGGGAGAGCATAGAGACCATCCTACCGCGCCTATCGACGCGCCGCGTGGATATGGCCGTCGTTCAGGACGAGGCCGGCCGCGCCGTCGGTATGCTGACCGAGGAGGACATCGTCGAGGAAGTCGTGGGCGAAATAGAAGACGAATATAACTGGGGTTCGCAAGGGCTCATCCGCCACGGCGACGGTTACACCGCGGACGCCCGCCTGGCGGTTAACTACTTCAATAACCGGATGCCGGTGCCGCTGCCGCGCGGCGATTACATTACGGTGGGCGGTTTCCTCGCCTCGCGGTTGGGGCGGGTGCCCAAGTCGGGAGACGAGTACGATTGGCCGCCGTACCGCTTCCGGGTCCTGAGGGCGACGCCGCGGGCGGCTCGCCTTATCAGCGTTGAAATCTCCACGACGGAGGGCGGCTAGGGGTTCAAAGGGGTTGCGAAAGGCAGCGGCGAACGTTATACTTCGACGGATATAAACCGGGTCGGTAAAAATATGGCGTTAAAAGGCGATCTCGAAACTATCAATCTTCCGGATATCCTCCAGCTTCTCAGCTCGGCCAGGAAAACCGGCGGCCTCTCCATCCGTCGGGGCGCCGAAGAGAAGCGGTTATATTTCAGAGACGGCCTGTTGATCTACGCCTCGAGCACGGACGAGTGCGAAAAATTGGGCAGCGTCCTCGTCCGGGAAGGTTATATCAACGGGGAATCGGTCGAAGGGGCGAGGCTTTCGCAAACCAAGTCGGGGCGTCCGTTCGGCCTCTGTTTGTTGGAACAAGGTAAAATACCCCACGAGAAACTCATTACCGGTTTAAAGACTCAGGGCCGGATGATCATAACCAACCTCTTCAACTGGTGGGGCGGCGAGTTCGAATTCCTGGAAGGCGAGCAAGCCTGGCCGGAGGAGATATCCATCGGTTTCGACGTCCAGGCGATATTAATAGACGCCGCGGCCGCCGTCGACGAGTGGAACCGCATCAAAGGGCTGCTGCCCGACCTGGACGTGGTGTTGGAAGTCGTACCCGCGCCGGCGCAGGGGAAGGACGGCGTCCGGTTCGACGCCGAGCAGTGGCACGTACTCTCGCTCGTGAACGGCCGCCGTTCGATGGTCGATATCGCGGCCGCCAGCAACCTCTCGGATATCGAAACCTGTTCCGTCGCGTGCCGGTTACTGGAGGGCGGCTTGGTACGGCCCACGAGCGTCAAAACCCGCGAGGCGACGATACCGGCCGCGGAGACCTCCGGCGCGGCGGCTTTGCTCGAGATATACAACGAACTCTTCGCACAGGTTATATTCGCGGTATCGGAAGAGGCGGGGGAGGAAGCCATCCGTAAGTTAAGCGAAGCCGCGGCCGCGAAATGCGACGCCCTGGCGCGCCTGAAAGGTTGCTGGCAGCTACCCCAGGGCGTTCTCGGCAAACGCTGCGTCATGAAGAACCTGATATTGGAAGACCCCGAGACGCGCGACGAAGAGCTGGCCGCGTCTCTCTTCGAGCTGTTCCGGTACGAGCTTTCGATTACGGCGAAAATCTTGAGTAGGCCCCGGCAAGCGGCTCTCATACAAGACCTCCAGCCGCTGGCGGCGATACTACTAAAAAAACACGACGCCAAATTGGTGGATTCGGGGATGCGGCGTGTTCTGAGCCGTTTCCTCTCGCCCACCGAAGTATCGTATGCCGATTCGGAATAACGACGTGGCAGCGCCGCATTTGGAGTTGGCGGAGAAGCGCCTCCGCTCGCTGGTAGACATCTCCCGCTCGTTATCCAAGGAGGTGGAACTCACGGCGCTATTGGCGGTCGTGGCCCGCTGGACTTCGGAGGCCGTAGGCGTGGAACGTTCGTCGGTTTTTTTGCACGACCGCGAACGCCACGAGCTCTGGACCGTCGTTGCCGAGGGCGAGCCGCGCGAGATCCGCATACCCGATGAGGCCGGCATCGCCGGGTGGGTGGCGGGGCGGGGCGAACCGGTAATCGTCTCCGACGTTACGGACGACCCCCGTTGGAACAAAGAGGTGGACCGCAAGACCGGATATACTACGAGGAATATACTCTGCGTTCCGATGGACGACGCCCAGGGCGAGAGGTTGGGCGTCTTCCAGTGTCTCAATCGGACGGACGGCGGCTTTACGGAAGACGACGTGAAGTTCCTCCAGGCGATAGCGTCGCAGGCCGCCATCTACATCCAAAATGCCCGCCTCTTGGAAGCCCGTAAACGGATGTTCGATAGCCTGGTCGATACCCTCGCCGAGACCATCGAGTCTCGGGACCCGCTCACTGCGGGCCACAGCCGCGGCGTTATGCGGTACGCCGTCGGCGCGGCACAAAAAATGGGATTGCCGGCCGAAGACGTAGAGGTGATTCGCTACGCCGCGTTGTTGCACGATTACGGTAAAATAGGCGTCCCCGACCACATATTACGCAAACCGACGACGCTGACGCCCGCGGAGTACGAGGTTATTAAAAAACACGTCCTGCACACGCAACAGATACTGGCGCGCATCCATTTCGAGGAGCGGCTGCGCGACGTCCCCACGGTGGCCGCGCACCACCACGAACGCATCGACGGCTCCGGTTACCCCAAAGGACTCCGCGGCGACGATATATCGCTCGGCGGGAAGATCATAGCCGTCGCCGACGTCTTCGACGCCATGACGTCGCGGCGCCACTATCGCGGCCCTATGAGCGTAACCCTCGCTATAGAGCTTATCAGCGACGGCGGCGGCTCGCAATTCGACGCCGACGTAATCGAAGCGTTAAAACGCTTCCTGGTCGAAGAGGGGAGTATCGAGGCGGACGACTGAGATTGAGATGGATACGGGCGTCTGGAAAGAGATCGTCGGTTTACTGGAGGCGAGAGATACGGCCGCCGCGATGGAGCGGTGTCGTCGTTATTGGGAAGAAACGGGGGGGCCGGTGCCGCGTGCGTCCGCCGAGGACTCGTTGCGGGAGCTCAACCGCCGGCTTACGGTTTGGCAGCAAATCGACCTTTACGCCGGCGAAGTTAATCGCCGGCCTGAGAATCCCCGCTCGTGGAAGCTTTTGGGGTACGCATACATGTGGGCCGGGTCGTATATCCCCGTGCTACTGCGAGCGGCCGAGCAGGCTTTGCTCGCGAGCGCCGCCCGTGAAGACGATGCGGCGTTGGCGGCAAACCTGGAAGAGAAGATGGAATTGTGTCGCAGGGCCCTCGCCGGCGGCGAAGAAGCACGCACCGAGATAGCCGAAGGCGAACGCATTTTCGCGGAAACGTTCGACCAGCTCCCGGTCGAGGTCCCGATGCCGGAGCCGTTCGTTAACGCGGGCATAGTAGGATCGGCGGCGTTGAAAGTTACGGCCGCGGTAATCGCGCCCGATCTTTTAGATATCCTTGACCGTTGAGGTAACCTATGGACCGTAAATTAATAGGCCGATGCGGTAAATTTTGCGGCGAATGTCGGATTTATATCGCCACGCACGCCGACGACCGTCAGGCCGTCGTCGAGCTCGCCCGCGAGATGGGCGTCGAGGCCGAAAGTATAAATTGCACCGGGTGCCAGGGGCCCGCCGGAACTTGTTATAACGCCCAGTGTAAAATTATCGCGTGCCTCGACGGGCGGGGTTACCGTTATTGCGCGCAATGTGCCGAGATAAACGATTGCACTAAATACGCGCAAAATAACGTCGATTTCGGCGGCCGCCCCAAGATTTACTCGACTCAATTAAAAGCTTGGGGAGAGGAACGCTGGCTCAGGTTCCACCTCGGCGACGAGGGCGAAGAGGACGACGAGGATTAGAATTAAGGAGTCGCCGGATTGGTCCGTAGTGCACCAGGGAACAAAGGGCCGGGGCGGGAAATAGAGGACGTCGACGCGCTCGCGAAGGCCGCCGTCGGCCTTTTTTTCGAAGGTTATAATTGAGCCGAAGCGGTGGCGACCGCGGTGAGCGGTTGTTTCGGCGAAGGCGAGGCGTGTCTACCTCGCGTGGCTACTTGTTTCGGCGGTGGCCTGGGGCGGCGGGGCGAAATGTGCGGCGCTCTCGCGGGGGCATTGATAGCCGTGGGCCTGCGGCACGGGAGGCGCAAGGGAGAAGGCCGCGAGCCGAAAGAACGGGCCTACGGACTTACCGCGCGCATCGTCGACGACTTCCGCGAACGCTTCGGGACCATCCTGTGCCGGGAATTGATAAAAGTCGATCTGAGCAAACCGGAAGGACGCGAAACGTACCGACGCGAAAACATCCGCGATGAGCACTGCGTTAACTACGTGACGACCGCCGTTAGGGCGGCTTATGAGGCAATCGCAACCTAAACGTTACGCTTCAAGGAAAATAGCCGCCGGCGGGCGGCTTTTAAAATAACTATGGCCGGTGCGAGCTCCTGGTTTAGGGATTTAATAACCCGGAAAAGGGACGGCGACGTCATCGCCGACGACGATTGGGAGCGTTTCGTCGCCGCACTAGTCGCCCGCAAAATCCCGGACTATCAGGTCTCGGCGCTCCTTATGGTCATATACTTCCGGGGGATGACACCCGAAGAAACGGCGGCGTTGACGGTGGCGATGGCCGCCTCGGGTGAACAGCTCGTGCTCGGCGAGGGGCCGTACGTCGACAAACATTCCACCGGGGGCGTAGGCGATACGGTAACGCTCGTCGCGGTGCCCTGGGCGGCGGCGTGCGGCGCCCGGATAGCCAAGTTATCGGGCCGGGGCCTGGGGCATACCGGCGGCACCATCGACAAACTGGAAGCCATCCCCGGCATAAACCTATCGCTCGGCGCCGAGGAGCTGAAAGAGCAGGTCGACCGTATAGGGTGCGCCGTAGCCGAAGCGCAGGCCATAGCGCCCGCGGATAAAATAATCTACGCGCTCCGGGACGCTACGGCCACGGTCGAGTCGTTACCGTTAATAGTTTCCAGTATATTGAGCAAGAAAATCGCAGGCGGCGCACCCGCTTTCGTCTTCGACGTCAAAGCGGGTAGGGGAGCTTTCGCCAAAGACGAGGAGTACGCGCGCGAGCTAGGCCGCAGCCTGGTAGCCGCGGCCCGGGCGTCCGGCCGCAGAGCGGTCGCCGTGATCACCGCCATGGACCAACCGCTGGGGCGGGCGGTCGGCGGCGCGCTCGAAGTCGCGGAAGCGGTCGCGGCCCTGCGCGGCCGGGGACCCGACGACCTGCTCGAGGTCTCGGCCGCGATCGCCGCGGAGATGTTGGTCGTGGCAGGCGTCGCCGGCCCGGAGGAAGCGCGGCGTCGCTTGGACGCCGCCCTTGAGAGTGGGGAAGCTTTCGCGAAGCTCGACGAGATGGCGCGGGCCCAGGGCGCCGGCGCGGAATGGTGGACGCGCCTCCCGGAAGCCGGCGGAACGGCCGTATTAACCGCGGAGAGAGACGGGTACGTTTCGACCCTCGACGCGTTCGCCGTCGCCCGGGCGGCCAACGAGCTGGGGGCGGGGCGCCAGGCCAGAGAAGACGTCGTCGACCCGGCGGTCGGCGTCGTACTGCACAAGAAAGAAGGGGAACCGGTAGCGGCCGGCGACGAGTTGATGACCCTACATTACAACGACAACGAGCGATTGAGCCGGGCGCTCGACTACGCGCGCGCCGCGTTCGACGTCGGCGAAAGGCCGGCGCCCCGGCCGCTAATACTGGAGGTATTGCGGTAATGGCCGCCCCGCCGTCACCCGCCGGAGGCCGACTACGCGCCGTTCTAGCCGTAGCGGTTATCGGCGGCGGCTCACTCGCCGCGGCTGCCGCTTTCTTCTGCTATCAAACGGGCCACCGCGACGGCCTCGTCTCTTTCCTTACGCACGGTGCGCACCTCGTTCTATTCGCCGCGCTGGCGTGGTCGGCGTACTTCGTGGGTAGGGTAACGTCGAGATACGTATTACGCCAAACCTCTACTTATTGGGAGATAGACGCGGCGCTGGGCTTCGTCGTCTTCGGCGCCGTCGCGTTCGTACTGGCGGCAACCCACCTCCTTTACCCGTGGCTCGTCCGGAGCGCGGTATTACTGGTAGTCGCGCTATCGGCGCCGTTATGGTGGCGCTACGTCCGCGAAGCGCCGGCGTTCGCGCGGCGGAAGTGGGGCGGCGCTGCGCCGGGCGTTATCGCGGTGGCTGTGGCTTCCGTCCCCTTCGCCCTCGTACTCCTGATACGAACGGGTTTACCGCCTGTGGAGTGGGACGTTTTAGTCTATCATTTGTATATACCCAAAGTTTTCGCCGAGGCCCACAGCTTCGTCTATCTACCGCGTTTAGTATACGCGTCGATGCCGCTGGGCGCCGAGATGATGTTCACGTGGGCGTATGCGTGGGACGGTCTGCGTGCCGCCGGCGCCGTCGCGCCGTTATTTAATATCCTGATGGTAATCGCGACGTGGCGGCTGGCGCGCCGCTATCTCGACGACCTTTGGGCCGCGGTGGCGGCGGCCTTGCTGCTCTTCACGCCCAGCTTCGCCACCGCCGTCGGCTCGTCGTACGTGGATTTCGTCGTCGGCGCGTTCGTTGTGATGGCGCTGGTCGTATACTTGAACGGCTTCCGACGCTACGCCGACGCGGCCTTGGCAGGGGTATTACTGGGGGCGGCGTTGGCAGTGAAGTACACCGCGGCGTACGCGCTGGTCGCGTTTCTACCCATAATCGGCGTGGACGTTATCAAACGGAAGCTGCCGCTGCGTTACGCGGCGGCGTTCCTTATAACGGCTTTCGCCGTCTTCGCGCCTTGGCTCGTCAAAGCTTTCGTCGAGCGGGGGAACCCGATTTTCCCGGCCTTGTACGGCGTATTCGGCGGGCGCGACCTGTCGCCCGAGGCCGCGGCGGGGATCCTCCCGGCGCTCCGGCGTATCGGCATGGGCCGCGGCGTAGTCGATTATCTGCTCCTCCCGTACCGCGTTTCGGTACTCGGCGGCAGCGGCTACGGCCGCTTCGCCGGGAGCCTATGGCCTTTTAGCTTCCTGGTCATACCGTTCGCGCTGGTCTGGTTCCGGCGATGGCGGTTGCTTACGTTTACGGTGCTCTATTTCGCGGCGTGGGCTTTTATGTCGCAACAGCTCCGGTTCTTAAGCGCAACGTACGCGACGCTCGCGGCGCTAACGGCGGGCGTATTCGCGGCCGTGGCCGACGCCTTCGCGGGTTCGGCGCGCGCCGTAAGCCGTTTCGCCGTGGTCGGCTTACTATTAACGTTGGGGTATTTACTTAACGCACCGAACATACTGGCGGGGCTGGGGGGTTTGCGGTACTACGAGAAAGGCGGCGCCGACGTGTACGTACGCGAAAAAGCGCCGTGCTACGAAGCCGACGAATTCGTTAACGACGAATTGCCGGAGGACGCCGTCGTCCTCATGTTGTTCGATAACTGCCTCCTATACCTCGAGCGCCCCGCGGCCTACGACTCGTTCCTGGATGCGTCGGCGACGGTGTACGACGTACAGAAACTAAAAAACCCGGCCGAAGTGGCGGCGTACGTCGAGGGCCTCGACGCTACGCACATTATGACCTATCGCGTCGGCGCGGCGTTCTTTTGGAATTATTACGAGCGGTCGACGCGGCGGCTGTGGGAAGCGTACCTGGCGCAGTATACGACACCTATATACGACGACGGTTATTACGAAATCCGCGCGATCGAGGGACGCAGCTGAAACGCTTCGTTACTGGCTACGGCGATTAGGATACGTACGCCGGGACCGAAGCGAAGATGCTTGATATCGGTCCCCGAAGTCGCTATAATCCTAGCCGTGGCTTAGGTTTTTATGGAAAAGACGGCATTTCAGGAGAAGTAATGTTGCGAAAATCGTTAGCTATCGTAGCGGCCGTAGTCGCTACCGTAAGTGCGTTGGCGTCGGGCTCCTTGTTTTTCTATCATCACACGGCTCGCGTAGATGCATTAGTTATACTTGGCAACGAAGCCGCGCACGTTTTCCTTTTCGCAGCCCTCGCCTGGGCGGCGTACTTCGTAGGTAGCCTCGTATACCGTTCCGTCTTCCGCCAAAAACGACCGTACTGGGAAATCCAACTCGCGCTCGGCTTCATAATATTCGGCCTGGCCGCCTTTGCGTTGGGAGCCGCCCATTTATTATACGCCTGGGTAGTCCGCGGCATCATCCTGGTAATCCTGGCGTTATCGGCTCCGCTGTTGTGGCGTTACGGCAATGAGTTCGGGGGCTTGTTAAAGGAGCGATTATCAAAGTTAACCCCCGGGCCGCTCCTCGTCGCGGCCGCCTTGGCCCCGTTGGTCGCCGCGATACTCGTACGCGTCGGCCTGCCGCCCTTCGAATGGGATTCCCTCGTCTACCATCTTTATATACCCAAAGTCTACGCCGAAGCGCACGCCTTCGTTTACCTGCCGCGCCTCGCGTATTCTTCCATGCCGCTCGGCGGGGAAATGATGTTTACGTGGGGTTATCTCTGGGACGGCATCGGCTGCGCCGCCGCCGTAGCGCCGCTCCTCAACGCCCTGATGGTCGTCGCGACCTGGCGGCTCGCCCGCCGGTATATGGATAACCTGTGGGCTACGGCCGCGGCGGCTTTCCTATTTGTAACGCCCTCGTTTTTGCTTTATTTCCCCTCGGCGTACGTGGACATGATTTTAGGCGCTTTTGCGTTAATGTCGCTCTTTATCTACGTGCGAGGTTTCAAGAATTACGGCGACGCGGCGCTTGCGGGCGTCTTCTTGGGCGCGGCGTTGGGAATAAAGTATACCGGCTCGTACGCGCTAATCGGCTTCGCGCCTATTGTAATTACCGACTTGATACGCCGTCGCGTCTCCGTACGCCGCGCATTGGCCTTCCTCGCCGTGGCCTTTGTCGTAGTATTGCCGTGGTTGGGCAAAGCGTTCGTGGAAAGGGGAAACCCGGTTTTCCCCTCGCTCTACAAAGTCTTCGGCGGCCGCGACTTGTCGCCGGTAGTAGCGGAGAAAGTCCTGGAATGGCAGAGGTCGATCGGCATGGGGCGGGAGCTCGAAGATTACGCGTTATTGCCGTACCGCGTATCTTTCGAAGCCAACAGCGGTTACGAAAATTTCGACGGCTTCATTTTGCCCGTAAGCGTCGTTGCCTTATTATTATCGTTAATTTGGTTTCGACGGTGGCGATTGATAACGTACACGGCGTTTTATTTCGTCGCGTGGGCCCTTATCGCTTCGCAGCAATTGCGATTTCTAAGCGCTAACTTCGGGTTGTTCGCTATTCTGGCCGCCGGCGTTTTCGCCTACGCGACGGCACGTTTTAAAGGCGTGGTGCGCGGGGCGTTAGCCTTCGTCTTAATCGGCTCGGTTGTTACGTTCGGATACGCCGCTTCAGGGCCGCCCGTCTTTTATTTCGTTCCGGACGCGGTGAAATATATCATGAGCCGTAACGCGGACGGTTATCTGTTACAAACCGTCCCCGTTTACCGCGGCGATAAATTCGTGAATGAAAACCTACCCGAAGACGCTGTAATTTTAATGATTTTTAACGACCATCTGTTATACTTGGAGAGAGAGGCCGTATACGATTCGTTCTTCGAGGCTTCCGAAACGCTAACCCACGTAGAGACACTCGGCTCGCCTTCCGAGGTCGCCGACTACGTGGAGGGCCTCGGCGCTACTCATATTCTAACGGGCCAATTCTCCATCAGCTATTTTTGGAGTCATTACGACCCGGCGACCGTGGTCCTTTGGTACGCGTACCTGAAAGGATACACGGACGTAATCTACGACGACGGCGAAATCGAGATCCGCGTCATAAAAGAACGCGGCCGTAACCCGCAGTGAATCGGGTAACAGGTATCGCAATACGTAACAGTTGCATAATCAATATGTTGAGTAGAGCATATTTAAGTATAATATTAACAATATCCGGCACAGTTTGTATCTTGAATCCGGGCGCAGGCCTTTGCCAGGAAAAAACTACCGCCACCGCCGCCCCTTCCGAAAAAAGGCCGGCCGGCCAGGATGGAAAGAAGGAGGGCGCCGAAGAGCCTTATCACGTCGAAGCCGACGTAACCGAAGGCTATTATAGCGCCGGTAACCAGGTCCTGCACGGCGTCGGCAACGTCGTTATCGTACACGGCGGTACGACGATCACCTGCGACGAGGCATATTCGTATGAAGCGGATAAGCTGGCGACGCTGCTCGGCAACGTCAGGGTTAGGAACAAAGAACAAAAATATACGTTAACTTCCGGATATGCCGAATATCGGCGCGACGAAAAGCTCTCCGTAGCTACTAAAAACCCTCGCTTGGTCTTGGAGCGTGACCGGCCCGTTACGATAACGGCCGATATCATGCGGTTGTGGGCCGACGACGATTACGGCGAAGCGGCCGGCGACGTTAAAATAGTTTCTGAAGACGTAGAAGGTTACGGCCAGAAATTAAAGCGTTTCGGCAAAGAGGACCGAATAGAACTTAGTGGGAAACCGGTTGTACACCAAAAAGATAGCCGTCTCGCCGGCGACGTAATTACGTTGTTCCACGAAGGCGATAAGTTGCGGCGAGCCGTTGCCGATGGCTCCGCCCGCCTTTTGTATTTCTCCCGGGCTGAAGAGAAGGAAGAGGAAGAAGAAGTTACCGGGGAGGAAGGGGAACCGGTGGGAAGTGCCGTGCCGGAAGGGGCCGAGGTCGCCGCCGAATCTAGCGAGGAGCCGTCCCTAACGGGGGCGGAGGCCGAAGAGAAAACGATTTCCGCCGAGGTTGCCGCGGAAGGGGTTGAGGCAGGCGCCGGCGAAGAGAGCGAGGAACCGCCTTCAGGCCGCGTCGAAGCCTCGGGCGATACGATGGAAGGCTTCTTCACGGACGGCGTTCTCGAGCACGTGGACATCGTCGGCGACGCGGAAGGGCACTATTGGCCTTTCGACGAGTTCGGCCGCGAGACGGGCGAAAAAGTGGACGCGGCCGGCGACTTAATTCGGGTAAATATGAACGGCGGCGAGGTTAAAAAAATCATCGTGGAAGGTAACGCGGAAGGAGTATACCGACCGTCCAAAGCCGAGGGGCGAAGCGGCGTTACGCAAACGGCGGGCGACCGGATCTCGGTCTTCGTGACGGATCGCGAGGTGCGGCGCATAGTCGTCTTCGGCCGCGCCCGGGGTTCGTACTTCACCGAGGAAACGCCCGCCGCTAAAAAAAGCGAGGGCTCCGGTGGCTAAAGTCGCGACCGAAGAGACGGTCCGGAAGGTCATTGCGCCGCCGCGAACGACCGAGGCCAAGAAAGCCGACGCCGTCCTCAGGACCGAGGACCTCGTGAAGGTTTACTCCGGACGACGCGTCGTGGACCACGTATCCATAGACGTGAAGCCGGGCGAAATCGTGGGCCTCTTAGGCCCGAACGGTGCGGGGAAGACGACCACGTTCTACATGATCGTCGGCCTCATTAAACCGAACGCCGGCAAAATATTCCTCGGCGATAAAGAATTGACCAGGCTGCCGATGTACAAACGCGCGCGGCGAGGCGTGGGTTACTTGTCGCAAGAGGCGTCGATCTTCCGGAAGTTGAGCGTCGAGGAAAACATCCTCGCCGTGCTCGAAGTCATGAAATGGAAAGCTCGCGAACGTAAGCGGCGCGCCCGGGAGTTGCTGCACGTTATGGGCGTAGAGCACCTGACGAAATCGAAGGCGTACACCCTCTCGGGCGGCGAACGCCGGCGAGTGGAAATCGCGCGCGCTCTTGCATCGGAGCCGCTGTACCTTCTGCTGGA
This sequence comes from uncultured bacterium, assembly GCA_965602215.1. GTDB lineage: Bacteria > RBG-13-66-14 > B26-G2 > WVWN01 > WVWN01 > WVWN01. The sequence continues at coordinate 9,038 of CBFCYS010000004.1, read as the reverse complement.
CGAGCCGTTCGCCGGTATCGACCCCCTCGCCGTCGAGGATATCCAAAATATCGTATTGCAGTTGCAGAAGGCCGGCCTCGGTATCCTGATTACGGACCACAACGTCCGCGAGACGCTCGAGATAACCCACCGGGCTTATATAATGTTCGAAGGGCAAATATTGATATCGGGCGACGCCGAAAAACTGATCAACGACCCCGAAGCGCGTAAGATTTACCTGGGAGAAAAGTTCAGTATGTAGTCGCGCGAACGCGAAGCGGTCGAAATGAAGATTACCCAAAAACTCGAACAACGTCAAATCATCTCGCAGCGACTGCAGCAATCGCTTCGCCTGCTCACGTTGAATAATCTGGAAATCGAAGACGCCATTGAAGAGGAACTGGAAGCCAACCCGGTTTTAGAATGGGAACCCGCCCCCTCGGTCGGCGAGAGCGCCCAGCCTTCTCTCTCCGAACGCATCGACAATATCGACTGGCAAGATTACTTCGAAAACGCGTCGCGGAGCGGGTATTTCGCCGAGAGCGAAGAGGAGTTCGACCAGTTCGCGTCGACGCCGGGGCCGCCCGTTACGTTAACCGAGTATCTTATGCGCCAACTCGAAGTCTCGGGAGTAACCGACGCGGACTTCGAGCTCGCGGCGTCTATTATCTCGGCGCTCGACCGCGACGGTTATTTGCACGTGCCGTTGGCCGCCGTCGCCGAGGAAATGGGCGTGGAACCCCGCGAAGCGGAACGGGTTCTAGTTGAAATCGTACAAGAACTCGAGCCCCGAGGCGTGGGCGCCCGCAATCTGCGAGAAGCCTTGCTTCCGCAATATCAGGAGACCGGCGAAGAAGCGCCGCCCCTCGTAGGGGTTATAATCGATAAATATTTGGACCAAACCGCGATAAGGTCTCCGGCGGAACTCGCGGCGAAACTTAAAGTACAGCCGGCGGAAGTGGAAGAAGCGATCGAATTCATCAAGACCCTCGAGCCTCGCCCGGGCAGGGCCTTCGGCGGCGAGACTAATCCGTGCCTTATCCCCGACGTTCGCGTCGAACTCGTCGGGGGGGAGGTCGAGATTACGCTGTTGGACGACAGAGTCGGGCGGCTATATATAAGTCCGCGCTACCGCGCGCTGCTGGCCGGCGACGGCGACGCGGACCGGGAAACCGTCCGCTTTTTGAAGAACCGTGTGACGGCCGCGGCGTCGTTTATCCGCGCCCTCCACCAAAGGCGCCGCACCATGGAGCGCGTAGTCGCCGTCATATTCGAACGGCAACGCGAGTTCCTCGTCGTAGGCGAATCCGGTTTAAAGCCCCTTACGATGGAGGAGGTCGCGGAACAAATAGGTTTCCACGTCTCCACCGTCTCCCGGGCCGTCGCGCGGAAAGTGGCGGATACGCCCCCGGGCGTGTACCTGCTTAAGTACTTCTTCACCGGACGCGTTCCGGCGGCCGAAGGGACCGTATCGGTAAGACGTGTGAAGGCCGTGATCGAAGACATCATAGAGGACGAAAATAAAAACGTACCGCTATCGGACGAAGAACTGGCGGCCGAGCTTTCCCAACGCGGCATCCGCGTCGCGAGGCGGACGATAGCGAAGTATCGCCGAGAGCTTAAAATCCCCGGAAAATATGGTAGGAAGCAGAGAGTGTGACGTAGCCATCGTGGGCGGCGGCCCGGCCGGTTACCCGGCCGCGATACGAGCCGCCCGTCTCGGCGCCGACGTCGTATTAGTCGAGAAAGGCCGCTTGGGCGGAACGTGCCTTAACGTAGGCTGCATCCCGACGAAGTTCTACTGTCGGCGCAGCGCGGTCGATACCCGTCCCTGGTCCGACGTCGTGGCCGATAAAGATAAGCTGGTCGACGAGCTCGTCGGCGGAATCGGTTTCCTGTTCGAAAAACGCGGCATAGAACTCGTCCGCGGCCGGGGCCGCCCGGCGGGCGGCGGCGAGGTGGCCGTCGAAGGCGACGAGAACTCGTTTATTAAAGCGCGGAAGGGAGTACTGTACGCGCCCGGTTCCGTAACGCTGTCTCTCCCCGCGATGCCGGTCGACCACCAGCTCGTCCTGGAGAGCGACGACCTCGTCGATTCGCCGCTCGATTTTAAAAGCCTCGTCGTCGTGGGGGGCGGCGCCATAGGCCTCGAGTGGGCGACTATATGCCGACGCCGCGGCGTGGACGTAACCGTGGTGGAGATGATGTCACAGATGCTCCCGGGGCTCGACGCGGACGTCGCGCGGCGCGTCGCCGGCCTAATGAAACGGGCGGCCGTCAAGATAATGGTGGGCGCCAAAGTGGAGAAGCTGGAAAAACGCGGCGACGGTGTCGCCGTCCACCTGGCCGACGGCCGGACGCTGGAGGCGGAGCGCGCGTTAATAGCCGTGGGCCGTCAGGCGAACATCGACGAGGAAGAGCTCCGCGCGGTAGGCGTCGAGTGCGAACGTCGTCGTGTTAAAACGACGCCGACGATGGCGACAACCGCCGGAAGAATTTGGGCGGCGGGAGACGCGGCCGCCGGCGGGCCGATGCTGGCCCACGTCGCGACGCGGCAAGGTCTGATAGCGGTGGAGAACATGCTGGGCGGCGACAAAGAGATGAATTACGACCGCGTACCCTGGGCCGTCTTCTCGGACCCGGAGGCGGCGGGCGTGGGCTTGAACGCGGACCAGGCCCGAGAACGCGGCCTTGCCGCCCGCGAGGGTAAAGCCGACTACCGCTCGTTGGGGCGGCCGCGCGCCGACGGCTTCGTCGACGGCTTCTTCAAGGTCCTGGCCGCGGAAGATAACGGCAAGATATTGGGCGCGCACGCCGTGGGCCACGCCGCAGCCGAGATTGTCCAAATCGTAACCGCGGCGATAGCGTGCAACGCGAGCGTGGCCGAGCTGGCCGAGTTCATGGCCATACACCCGACGTACGCCGAGCTGGTCGCCGAGGCCCTGGAGGATTGGGAAGGCTTGGCAACTCACAAGCCTTAAGCTATGCGAACGCACGGAAGCGAGCGCATTCCCGCGTGGCTTAGGCGCCCCCTGACCGAGCGCGTAGGCCGAGGGCCCGCGCGCCGCGCCGTTACGGACCTCAACACCGTATGCCGGGAGGCCCGGTGCCCGAACCGCGGCCTTTGCATGGGCGAGGACAGAACGGCTACTTTTTTACTCATGGGGCCCGGCTGTTCGCGCGACTGCCGGTTTTGTTCGGTGTCGCACGGCCCGCGGCCGCTCGACGCCGGGGAGCCGGAAAAGGTCGCCCGGGCCGCGGCCGAACTCGGCCTGGATTACGTCGTCCTCACGTCTACGACCCGCGACGACCTGGCCGACGGCGGCGCGGGGCATATAGTCGCTACGGTCGAAGCCGTCCGCGCCGCGCTGCCCGGAGCCGACGTCGAGGTCCTGGCTCCGGACTTCGCCGGAAACCGCCGGGCCGTGGACCTCATGGCTTCGGCGCCGCTCGCGGTGTTCGGCCACAACGTCGAGACGGCGCCGCGGCTGTACCGCAACGTCCGGCCGGGAGCCGAATACAAACGGTCGCTGGAGGTTTTAGCCTGGGCCGGAGAAGCGGGCGCGTTAACGAAGTCGGCCTTACTGGTCGGCCTGGGCGAAGAGAAGGAAGAGGTGTACGCGGCCTTGCGGGACTTGAGGTCGGCAGGCGTTTCGATAGTCGCGATAGGGCAGTACCTCAGGCCGAGCACGCGTCAACTGCCGGTAGCCCGCTACTGGGAGCCCGGGGCTTTTGAGGAAATCGAGGAGGCGGCGCGCGCGATGGGTTTCTCGGGCGTAGCGTGCGCTCCGTACGTACGCTCGTCGTTCCGGGCCGGCAGTGTATACCGCCGCGCACTCGCCGCCCGCGCGGAGATAGCCGCTTCTTGAAAATAGTACCGCGGCTATGGTAAACTACGCCCGGGCGGCGCCGATTATCACGTTACGTTGTTAGAATTGCATTAGCCGGAGGTTGCATACGTGGGGTTGCAAATTACCGGGAAGCGCGTCGACGTTACCGACGCAATGAAAATTTATATCGAGAAGAAAGTAGATAAAATTACTAAAAGGCTCAGGGACGTCCAGGATATCATCGTAAAGTTGAAAATTGAGAGGTATCACCACATCGCCGAGATAACCATCGCGGCCGACCATTTGACGATACGGGGCGAAGGCAACACCGCCGATATGTACTCGTCCATCGACACGGCATGCAGCAAGATCGAAAAACAAATAAGGAAATACCGCAGCCGTATCCAGAGCCGCCGGGTCGCGCGCCCGGAAAAGGTAAGCGAGGCCGTTATGACCGTCTACGACCACCGGGCCATGGCGCGGGAGCAGGATACGCGCGTCGTAGTCAGCGTCGATAGGATACCGGTGAAGCCTATGAGCGTTGAGGAAGCGGTTATGGAGATGGACCTCATGAACCAGGATTTCTTAGTTTTCAAAAACGCAGAAACGGATGAAGTTAGCGTTATCTACCACCGCCGCGACGGCAACATAGGCCTAATCGAACCTTAGAGCCGGGACCGCTGCCGTCGATGCGCCCTACGGGCGTACTTAAATGTGAGGTGACCTTACCGTGAAGATTTCGGATTTCGTTGATCCCAGTGGCATCAAAATGGAGATAGAAGCCCAGGATAAGGATGGTGTCCTCCGCGAGCTCGTCGCGTTGGCCGCCGCGACCGGCAAGATAAACGACGAATTAGCTATCTTGAAAGCGGTGCGGGAGAGGGAAAACCTTTGCAGCACCGGGTTCGAGAACGGCGCCGCCATACCGCACCCGCGCCAAGGCCATCCCGACGTCGTCAAAGAATTGGTAGCCGTGTTCGCCCGTTCGCCGGACGGTATAGACTTCGAAGCGCTCGACGAGAAACCCGTACATTTGTTCTTCCTCCTCTGCGCTCCCACCGACAGCGAACACCTGCGGGCGTTGGCCAAGCTCTCGCGTTTTCTTAAAAAGGAAGCCGTCCGAAAAAGACTTCTGGATGCGAAAACGCCCGACGACGTATTGGCGGTAATAAAAGAAGAAGAGGTCTGAGGTTCGGATGGCGAAACGCCGGAAGGAAACCTTTAACGTCGAAGGATTATCTCTGGGCGGCACGAAGCCGCCCGTCGGCGTAACGGTCGGCGAAATGTTCGCCGAGACGGAGGCCGCCCTCAAATTATCCTCCGTCGAAGACAACGGCGGTTTCGACCGCCGCGTGCGCGGCACGGAAATAAACCGGCCGGGCCTGGCTCTCACCGGCTACTTCGATCGGTTTTCGCAGCGCCAGGTGCAGGTCCTCGGCATGACGGAGCTCTCGTACCTGGCCAGTATAACCGAACGGAAACGCTCGGAAATTTTCAACAAAATTACTTCGCACGAAGGCCTGCCGTGCTTCGTTGTCGCGCGCGGGCGAAGGCCGCCGCCGGCGTTGAAAGTCGCCGCGCGGAACAGGGGAATACCCGTAGCCGTATCGGGGCGCCGCACCACCGACGTAATAGCGCTCCTCTCGGACTACCTCCGCGACAAGTTCGCGCCGCGGTTGGCCTTCCACGGCGATTTGCTCGACGTCTACGGCGTCGGCGTCCTCATCCTCGGCCCCGCCGCGGTCGGTAAAAGCGAGTGCGCCCTGGATTTAATCGCGCGCGGCCACCGCATCGTCGCGGACGACGTGGTGTACGTTCGCCGCCGCATAACGGGAGAGCTCGTCGGCGACACCAAGGAAAGTATCCGCGAACATATCGAGATCCGCGGCCTGGGCGTACTCAACGTCAAACAGCTATTCGGCATCCGCGCCGTTCGCGCGTCCAAGAACGTGGAACTCGTCGTGAAAATCGAATTGCTGGACCCCAAGGAGGAATACGACCGTACGGGCCTCGACCGGAGGGTCGTCAACATCCTCGGCATCGAAGCCCCCTACATCGTTATTCCGGTGGTGCCGGGCAAAAACATCTCGTCGCTGGTGGAAGTCGCGGCCCTGGATTATCTGTTAAAGCGTTACGGCTTCGACGCCGCGCGGGTATTCAACGAAAGACTACGAGCCGAGATCGCGGCTAACTCCGAGTTGGATAATAAAGGGAAACGATGACCGGAATAATGATAATCGCCCACGGCGCGTTGGCCGGCGAGTTGGTAAATTCGGTAGCTATGATAATGGGCCGCGTTCCGTTGCTGCGGGCCGTAGGCCTGGGTAGCGACCAGAGCCTGGACGATTTAAAGCACGAGATAGAAGAGGCGTGGCAAGAGCTCGAGCGCGGAGGCGCCGGGCAGATTCTCGTCCTGGTCGATATGTTCGGCGGTTCCTGCTCAAACGTAGCGGCGCGCCTGGTATGCGACAGCGAGCCGGGACAAGTAGCCGTCGTAACGGGCGTTAACCTTCCTATGGTCCTGGAGGCGTCCATAGACCGCGACCTGTACGAATTCAAGGATTTGGTGGACAGGGTAGTAAAAGCCGGCAGGAAATCCATCGTCGACGTTCGGGCCGTACTGGCCGAAAAACTCCGCTAAGTGACGTCGGGCAAACGTTAAAGATGGGCGTCTTATTGTACAGGGTAGACGACCGGTTGATACACGGCCAGGTCGTCGTCGGTTGGGGGCGTTTTCTTAAAATAAATTCTATTCTGGTATGCAGCGAACGGGTGGCGGACGACGAATTGGCGCGTACGATGATGGAGATGGGCGCGCCGGCGGACGTCAAGGTAGAGGTACTCCGGCCTAAGGAGGCCGCGGCGAGGCTTAACAGCGACGCCTTCGCCGAACGCGCCGCCATCGTGCTTTTCGAAACGCCGGCCGACGCCCTCTACCTTTTGAATATGAACGTAAAAATAGAAAAGTTGAACATCGGCGGGATGCACTTTCAGGCGGGCAAGCGGCAGATAATGGAAAGCGTGTCGGTGGACGAAGAGGACTGCCGGGCGCTGCTGGAACTCGCGGCCCGGAACGTCAACGTATACTTCCAGATGGTACCGCAAGCCCGGCCGGTGGAAATAATCCCGAAGCTGCCGTGCGACTTATGAACGGCCGACCGTCGGGGGCAGACGTAGAATCGGGGGAACGGGAAGAGCGACTGGTATTCGCTTTCGCGGTACACGACCATCAGCCCGTCGGGAACTTCCCGGAAGTCGTGGCGCGCGTCTACGAGCGGGCGTACGCTCCCTTCTTCGAAGCCGTGAAGCGGCACCCCGGCGTTAAATTCTCGTTCCATATATCAGGGGCTTTACTGGAGTGGATGGAGAGAGAGGCGACGGCCGCGATAACGGCTATCAGAGATATGGTGGCGGCCGGGCAGTGCGAAATACTGACGGGGACTTACTACGAAGCCCTCGCGCCGGTAGCGCCCGAGCACGACGTTAAAAGTTCTATCGTCGCGTACACCGCCAAATTGGCGAAAGTCTTCGGTACCGAACCCCGGGGGATGTGGCTTGCGGAACGCGTTTACGAACCGCACGTACCGCGAATCCTGGCCGACGTCGACGTGGAATATACGGCCTTGGACGATTGGCATTTCCGCGTCGCGGGGATCGCCCCGGACAAGCTCGACAGGCCGTGGTTGGCGGAGCACCAGGGAGCGACGTTGACGGTGTGTCCCATTTCGGAGCGTCTGCGTTACGCGGTACCGTTCGGGCCGGTGGAAGAGGTTATCGACTACCTGAAGGGACTACGCGAGACCGGGGCGCAGATGGCGTGCCTGGCCGATGACGGCGAGAAATTCGGCGAGTGGCCGGGTACGTATAAGCGTTGTTTCGAGGACGGGTGGCTGGACGACTTCTTCGCCGCGCTCGCGGACAACGACGATTGGCTCCGCGTAGCGACGCTGGGCGAGGCCGTAGCAGCGGTGCCGGCCGCCGGCCCCGCATACCTCCCGGCAACGTCGTACCGGGAGATGACGCGCTGGGCGTTGCCGACCGATACGCAACGGCGCGTCGAGCGGCTGGGTCCCGCCTTCGCCGCGGACGGCGCCGACGGAGACCTGGTTACGGGAGGCGGTTTACGCTCCTTCTTCCAGAAGTACGCCGAAGTAAACTTCTTCCATAAGCGGGTCCAGGAAGTTAGTCGGCGTTTGGAAGGGACCGGCGGCCGGCCCGGTAAGCAAACCGACTCGGTCCGGCGCCACCTTTGGCGAGCGGAGGCCAACGACGCTTATTGGCACGGCGTCTTCGGCGGCTTCTACCTGCCGCATCTCCGGCGAGGTGTAAAAAACGAACTGGTACGTGCCGAAGAAACGCTCGACCGTTACGTGGGGACGTTGGAAAGCGAACGGATTGGCGACCTCGACGCGGACGGCGTCGCCGAGATTACGTTGAAAAACGAAAACGTCGTGGCCGTACTGAGCTCGCGGGGATTGGCGGCGGTAGAATTCACGCGGCGTTCGCCGCCGGTCGTTCTTACGGACGTTCCCGCCAGACGCCCCGAGCCCTATCACGATAAGTTACGGGCGGACGAAAGCGACGGGGCCCAGAGCGTAAATACTATACACGCGCCGCGCGGCGTCAAGGAATCGGGCCTCGGAAACTACCTTGTCTACGACCGTCATCCCAAGAGGTTATTTCTCGAGCGCGTGTTCGGCGGCGACGCGAACGCCGAAGCGTACGCACGCGAGGCCGCGGCCGAGCTCGGGCCGTTTTCGTGGGGTAGGGCCGTGCAAGACGCCGGTGGGTGGGTCGTTAGGGGCGCTTTAGCGGCCGATACTGATACGTTAATAGAGGTCGAGAAAAAGGCCGGTTTGTCCGAGCGCGGCCTAAACGTAGCCTATCGGATATCGGCAAAGCTCCCGGCCTCGTCGATTTACGGCGTAGAATTGACTTTAAATATTAGGTCTGAATCGGCTGATTGTTCGTTCATTAGGTGCGGCGGCGAATATTGTTGCAGCGACGTATTCGGAGCCGGCGAAGAGAGCTCGTTCATAATAGCGGACCGCCTCGCGGAATGGGAAATAACGTTGGCGCTCGAGCCGGCCTACGCGTTATGGCACGCGCCGGTATATACCGTTAGTTGCTCGGAGTGCGGTTTCGAAAAGATTTACCAGGGTTCGTCTTTTTACTTTTGGCGGCGGCTGCCCGAGGGTGAGAGCAGCTTCGAAAGCAATATCGTGTTGA
>CBFCYS010000003.1:0-43564 GCA_965602215.1 uncultured bacterium | reverse complement strand
TTAAAGCACCCACCTGACATCCCCCGGCGGCTTGGCCCAGACGCCCGCAACCGTCGCGCCGCATTTGTCGCACTTGTTGCCGTCGAGGCGGTAGGCCAGAATCTGGTAGCCGTGGCGCTCGACGACGGCCTGGCCGCAGCCGGGACAATAGGTGTTGTTGCCCGCGTGGCCGGGGACGTTCCCCACGTACGGGTAATGCAACCCCTCTTCCAGCGCGATGTTGCGCGCCATCGTCAGCGTCGCGACGGGCGTCGGCGGCAGGTTGGCGAGCTTGTACGTCGGGTAGAAGCGCGAGAAGTGCAGCGGCGTATCGGCGCCCAGGTTATCGCGCACCCAGCGCGCGAGCGCCGTGAAGGCCGAGGGCGCGTCGTTGAGGCCCGGCACGATGAGGTTTGTAACCTCGAGCCAGATGCCTTCTTCGCGGAATATGGTCAGGGCCTTGAGGACCGGCGCGAGGCGGCCGCCGCAGACGTCGTGGTAGAAGTCGTCCGACATCGACTTCAAATCGACGTTGGCCGCGTCGGACACCTTACATAATTCGCGCAACGGCGCGGCCTCGATATACCCGGCGGTAACGAGGACGTTCTTCAGGCCCCGCCGGCGACCCAGCCGCGACGCCTCCAGCGTGTACTCGTAGAATATAATGGGCTCGGAGTAGGTGTAGGCGACGGAGATGCAGCCGGCCCGCTCGGCCTCGGCGACGACGCGCCCCGGCTCGAGGTCGACGTTGTGCGCGTCCTCGGGGTCGGTCTGGCTTATCTCCCAGTTCTGGCAGTACTTGCAGTGGAGGTTGCAGCCGGCGGTGGCGATGGAGTAAACAGCCGTCCCGGGGAGGAAGTGGAAGAGCGGCTTCTTCTCGATGGGGTCGACGTGGGTGGCGCAGGGCTTGCCGTAGACCAGCGTGTAGAGGGTGCCGTCCACGTTCACGCGGACGCGGCAGTCGCCGCGCTGGTAGTTGGCGAGGACGCAGCGCCGCGGGCAGAGTTCGCACTCCAGCGCGGGCGCGGTCACGGCGGCGTTTCCTCGTCGGCCGGGGCCTCGAGGGGGCGCCAGTACTTGGCCTCCGTAAAGGACAGGTTGCCCTCGGCCCGGGCCTTCTCGAACGCCTTCTTGCGCGCGGCCTCGTCCGCGGCGCCGGGCGCGCGGGCGGATATAATACCCTGGACGCCGATATAGGCCGCGGCGGCGAGGCAGGCCGCGACGATTATCGTCAGCGCGATGGCCGTTTTATTTGGCTTCTTCATTGAACTCGTCGACGATGCGGACGACGTCGGCTATGTCGTCGACGGCGTAGTCCGTCTCGGCGCAGCGCTCGCCGCTGGTGTCGCCGTAGCGGGCGTAGACGGTCCTGATGCCCAGCGCCCGCGCGCCCTCGACGTCGCGGGCCGGCCAGTCGCCCACCATCAGCGCTTCCTCGGGTTGCACGTCGAGCTCCTTGAGGATGAAGAGGAAGGGCTCGGGGGCGGGTTTGCGGACGCCGGTGTCCTCGTACGTGACGACGGCGTCGAAGATGTTGTGCAGCTGGAGGTACGCCAAACGAAGCCAGGCCTGAAGCCGCGGCGCGTCCGAGAGCACGCCGAGCTTGATGCCGCGGCGGAGCAGCTCGAGCAGCGTGAGGTTTACGTTGGGGTAGAGCGCCAGCGTCCCCTCCCGGGCGCGCCGGTACGCGACCACCGCGGCGGCGTGGATGCGCGGCTCAAGCTTTCCGTAAGCGCCGATGAGGTAGCGGTCGAAGACGCGCTGGTACTCGATGCCCTCGGCGTCGTAGACCTCTTTTATCCCGGTTATTATTTCCTCTTTGGGCCGCGGCAGGCCGGCGTCGATCATCGCCTCGGCCGCGGCCTCTATGGCCCGCTCCTTCATCTTCATGAAGTCGGTGAGCGTGTTGTCGAGGTCAAATATGACCGCGCGTATCATGGTTATATTATATCACCTCGAGCCGAGGGCGGGAAGCAGGGCCTCGAGTAAGGTTTTTATTTTCAGGCCGGGTTCGTCGACGGCGAGTAGGACGTCTTCGTGGCTCGCGGCGCCGCCGGCGACGTTCGCGACGGCGCACAACGCCAGAACGCGCAGGCCCGCCTGGCGCGCTACCAGCGTCTCGTTGGGAACGGACATGCCGACGACGTCGCCGCCCAGGACGGCGAGGGCGCGCGCTTCCGCGGCGGTCTCGTACTGCGGCCCGGGGACGCCGACGTACACGGCCTCTTTGAGCATGAAACCCAACGCTTCCGCGACGTCTTCGGCTCGTTTGCGAAGGTCCGCGTCGTAGGCGTCGGCGGCGGCGACGAAGCGGGGGCCGAACTCGTCGTAGTGGCGGCCGGCGAAGGGCGACGCCGCGGCGAGGTTAACGTGGTCGCGAACGACGGCGACGTTGCCCGGGCCGAACTCCTCGCGCAGCGACCCTACCGCGCCCGTGAGTACGACGGTCCGGCAGCCCAGCCGGGCGAAGAGGCGTATCGGCAGCGTCGCGACGTCGGCGGCGATTCCCTCGTAGAAGTGGAGACGGCCCTGGGCGGCGACGACGGCGACGTCGCCGGCAAGGCCGAAGGCGAAGGCGCCGCGGTGGCCCTCGACGCTCGGCTTCGTTAAGTGGGGCACCTCGGCGAAGGGGACTTCGCACACGACGTCGAACGCGGGGCGCGGCAGGCCGGAGCCGAGGACGACGGCGACCTCCGGCTCGAGCTCACACTTGCGGCGGAGGTAGCGGTACGATACGTCTACGTCTTTGGGGGTTAGCATCTTTTCACGCTCACCTTTCAGCCATTATAATATAATAGGTGTAGTTATTTATCAAACCTAACCGGTGAGGGGGTACCTCCCGGTATCTTGGGGCCGGACAATACCGCTCGGAATCACCGACAGGAATGTCGGTGCCACCCAGGGGTCTTCGTAGGGCCGGGTCTTTAGACCCGGCCACCATTTTGAAACCACCGGCAGGAATGCCGGTGCCACAACTAAAAAGATGCATAAATTCGCGGTTGACTTTGGCGCGCGCTTTTGTTATTATCCGCGTTCAAACGGAGGAAACCTTGGGAACGAAGAGACACGCGAAGAAAAGCCATCGGCAATCCGAGCAGCGGCGCGACCGCAACCGCGCGGTTCGCAGCACGACGCGTACCGCGGTAAAGAAAGCCGTGGTCGCCGTCGAGGCCGGCCCGCCCGAAGAAGCGGGCGAGGCCTACCGCCGCGCGCAACAGGCCATCGACGTCGCCGCGCGGAAGGGCGTAATTCACAAACGCGCCGCGGCGCGGAAGAAGTCCCGCCTTGCGCGGCGGTTGCATAAGGCGGCCGCGCCCAAGGAATAAAATATAATATTTCGGTGAAACGAGAAACGGCCCCCGCGGGGGGCTTTTTTGTTATGCGGCGGCACGGGCGGCGAAGAGCTCCAGCGCGAGGGCGGCGGGCACGCGGCCGGTCTTGACGCCGCGGTCGAGCTCGGCCAGGAGGTGGTGCAGCTCGGCCAGACGCTCGGCGTCGAGCCGTCGGGCGGCTTCGACGTACTCGCCCACGTACAGCGGCGGGACCTTCAGCCGGGCCGCGATTTCGGAGGGGCCGAGGCCCGCGGCGTAGAGTTCCTTGGCGAGCCAGATAAAGCGGATCTGGCGCGCGAACAGGCCGATTAGCGACTCGGGCCGCTCGCCGCCCAGCATCAGGCGGCGCAGCGCCCCCAGCGCCGGCCCCAACCTGCCCTCGCCGACGTAGCGGACCATGTCGTAGGCTTTTTCGACGCGGCTCGCCGCGACGACGTCGACTACGGCGTCGGCGGAGAGTTCCTCGCCGGCGGCGTACGCGCCCAGCTTCTCCAGCTCGCGGACGACGGTGAAGAGGTCCGGCGCCAGCGCGTAGTCGAGATACGCGGCGGCCTCGTCCGACAACTTGACGCCCAGCCGCTTCGCCTCCGCGGCGATGCGGGCGCGGCGAGCGTTACCCGTCAGGTGCTCGAACGTATAGACGGCGCCCAGCTTGTCGAAGAGCTTGAACAGTTTTTTGCGCCGGTCCAGCTTTCCTTCGTTCCAAAAGACGACGACGGCGGAGGAGGACGGGTCCGCGGCGTACTCGGACAACGCGGCCAGGTCGGCGTCGCCGTACTTCCCGACGCCGGTCCCTACGAGCAGCCGCCGCTCGACGAAGAACGGCGCGGTGCGGGCGCGTTCGCACATTTCGGCCGCGGCGACGCTCTCGAGCCGCTCGAACGCCATCTCCGCCGGCGATTCGCCCACGACGACCTTCTTCAACGCCTCGAGCGCGCGGAGCTTTCTATACTCGTCGTCGCCCTCGAAGAGATAGGCCGGCTCGAGCCGGCCTTCCTTGATGTCGCGCGCTAAGGTCTTCAGCCGTTCTTCCGACATGGCGGGTTACCAGCCCTGGAGCGTTCGGTTGACTATCTTGCGGGCGAGCTCCTCGGCGAGGCGGTCCAGCGCGTCGTCTTCGGTCTCGGCATTGGGCCCTATGGCGTAGTACGATACCGACTCGTACATCGAGGGTTCCTGCCACAGGACCTGGTTGTTAATAAGGTCGGTAAACGTGCCTGAGACGACGATGGCCAGGTTGTACTCTTTGACGACTTCCTGGACGTCGTAGCTCAGGGCCTCTTTCTTATAATTTACGATTTCTACCTGGAGCTTGGAGTCGGCGACGTCCTCGCCGGCGACGTCCAGGGTGCCGTCGGCCACGAACTCGTCGATGACGGAGTCGGTCAACACGCGTTCGGCGCCGTACTTGAACGTCCGGGGGTTTTTAAAAAGCGGTATGGCTACCGATTTGATGTAACCGGGTACGTTGGGGTTGAACGTATAAGGGCCGCAACTTAGGACGGCCGCGGCTGCAATGGCGAGCGCGAGTGCCGTGGCGTTGACTTTCCGCATCTCGGCATCCCCCTTAGTCGAGGAAAAGGTATTTTCGCCAGTGAACGTTGCCGGCGAGGTCCGCGGCGTAGATCTTTTGAAGGTAGGGGAGGAAGGCGGGTTCTTTGGGCCGGCTGAGCAGCGTCATCCGCGCCTCCTCCGGCGTGCGGTCCGCTTTGAGATTGTTGCACCGCTGGCAGCACGCGACGACGTTCTCCCAGACGTGTTTGCCGCCGACCGCGACCGGTATGACGTGGTCAATGGTCAGGTCGGGCCGTTGGCGGCCGCAGTACTGGCAACGGAAACCGTCCCGGCGGAGAACGTTTTTACGGTTAAATTTAATCCGGCGCCGGGCCGGATTTATATATTGCATAAGGCGCAATACCGACGGCGCGGGGAACTCGGTGCTGGGTGACCGCAGCACGATGCCGTTGGTCTCGATCGTCTCGGCCTTCTCCAGATATAGTAACCCCACGGCGCGCCGGAGGCCTACTATGGCCATCGGCTCGTAACTGGCGTTAAGTAATAGGGCGTTGGCGTTCAAGTCGGCCATAATTTATATTACACAATATAATACCTGACTTTAGGAAAATCAAGGCTTATTTCGCGGGACGGGGTTTACGCCGGCCTTGACATCGTGGCCGGTACCGGTTACGATATAGGTGGGGAGTCCGTGGCCTCGCCCGCAAAAAATAAGGTGCGGGCGCAGCCGCTTGGCGGCGCGACGCCGGCTTTCCCGGGTGTTTTGATAATCGGAAAAACCGAGAGAGGATGAGTGCGGCGTGAAAAAAACTATCGTTTATATGGTGTCGGCGTTTGCGGCCGCGGCGGCTTGCGGCGACTGGGTGTACGAAGGCGGTTGGGGCAGCGAAGGGCGCGGCGACGGGGAGTTTTACTTTCCGCGGAGCGTGGCCTGCGCCCCGGGCGGGAACGTCTACGTGGCCGATACCAGCAATAACCGAATACAATATTTCACCGCTGACGGTTCGTTATTGGGCAAATGGGGTAAATTCGGTTCCCTCGAAGGCCAGTTCAAAAACCCCCGCCACCTCGCCGTAACGCCGGACGGGAACGTCTACGTGGCCGACGGCGGCAACAGCCGCGTGCAGTATTTTACGGCGAGCGGTTCTTATCTCGGGCAATGGGGCTCGGAGGGTACCGGCGACGGCGAGTTTAACATCCCGCGCGGCCTGGCGCTGGCGCCCAACGGAAACGTGTATATAGCCGATACCGATAATTTTCGCGTCCAGTATTTTACCTCTTCCGGCTCGTTCCTGGGCAAATGGGGTTCCGAGGGTAAGGGCGACGGCGAATTCGATTTGCCGCGCGGCTTAGCGGTCGCTCCTAACGGCAACGTTTACGTGGCCGACAGCCAAAACCACCGGATACAGTACTTTGCTCCCGCCGGTTCTTTTCTCGGGAAATGGGGGAGTCTCGGCAACGCCCCAGGTAAAATGCAGTCTCTTACGGACGCCGCCGTAGCGCCCGACGGCACCGTCTTCGTGGCGGACCTGGCAAATTTCCGCATACAATATTTCACGCCGGCCGGTTCGTTTCTGGGGATGTGGGGGAAGAAGGGGGATGGCCCGGGCGAATTCAATTATGCGTACGGCGTCGCCGTTTCGTCGGACGGCCGCCGCGTCTATACGGCCGAGATGCGTAACCACCGCGTACAGTACTTCCGGGAGTCGGACCCCGCCGTCTTGCCGACGTCGTTGGGTCGCGTCAAGGCTCTATTCAACTAGCGGCCTCTCCGGCGCGGGAAGAAGGCGCGACCGACCGTATTTTGTTGACAATAGCAGCAGTTTGGTTATAATAAACTTCGAAGGAGGGTAATTACGTTTTATAAGGGGCGGCCTGGGTGGTTAAAGATTCTTCGGCCGCGGGAACGCGTACCGTCGGCGAGGACCTTTGCGCGAGGTTTTCGATATCGTAGATTAACCGCTCGGTGGCAATACCCAAAGGGGGATGTCCGATGGTGAAATCCATAGGGATAATAGCCGCGACGATGGCCGCGAGCGTGGCTTTCGGTGCCATGGGGTCGTTGGTAACGTCGTTCCCCAACGCGGGGAAAAGCACCCATTACGGCATGGCCGCGGACCGCGATTACCTCTATTCTTTCCACTACGACCTCGTCCGGGGCTATCCGATAGTCGTCCTCCGGCGGGCGAGCGGGTCCTTCGTGCGTTCGACGGCGGTCCCGTTACCGCCCCTGGAGAAGTCGTACGTACGGGGTATGGGCTACGAGGGCGACGGCTCGCTGGGCGAGGGTTATCTCCACTTGAACAACTATGGGTACCGGTACGTCGCGAAAGTCCGCATAACCACCGGGAAGTTGGCGGCCTCATGGGCGTGGAGCGGCGGCTCCAACCGGTACGGCCTGTGCGTCGAAAACGACAAGACCCGAATCGGAACGCTTAGGGGATTCTACCAGAGCCATTTGAGCGGCATATGGTGGCACTCCAATAAACAGGGCAGCCTGATATCGTCGTGGCGGGCGCCGACGACGAATTACGCGTACGACCTGGCCTGGGACTACCGCAACAATTTTATCTGGTACGCCAACTCCAGCACGAATTGGGTTTTCGGCATGACGACCGCGGGTTCCATCCGGGAGTCCTGGCCGCTTAAGGCCGGCGTCCGGTACCCGTACGGCATCGCCTACTACGCCAACCGCCTCTACGTAAGTACCTCGGGCGGTAATCCCGACGAATACATCTGGGTTTACGACTGCCCTCTCTCCACAGTGGACGTCGAGCCCGCCTCGCTGGGTCGCGTCAAGGCCCTGTTCGAGTAAGCCGGGTCGCCGGGTGAGGTTCGGGGCGACGAGCCGCCGCGGCTTTACCGGATGGTTACCGTCGGGGCGGTTAATCCCGGCGCGCTCGTAAGGCAACTAATATATCACGTATTACCCATTTTGTTATTGGTAAGCAGCTCGGTACGAAGAGAGGCGCCGGGGCTTTTTTTTCGCTTGACACGTTTCGGGGGGGATGTTAGCGTGGTGTGCGAAGGAATTCGCCAGATAGCGTAAATGAGGCGTGCGGCCCGCATCGCACATCCGGCCGGGCGTCCACGAGGTTTTGTATGGAAGGGCCCATAGGAGGTGAACGAGGGTTACAAAGAAGCACGATATACGGATCGTAAACGAATTGAGACAACAACGGCGCTGGACGCCAACATTCCCTAAACTTCCGAAAGGGGGTGTCCTCTCAAAGTGCGCGTAAAATATTTCAAAAGGAGCCTCGTCGCAGCGACGTTAGCGTTGCTGGCGGCGGGCATAGCAGGTGCTGTAGATAGCGGGACGATCTCCGGTTTGGTGACGGACCAGAACGGCGAGCCCGTACCCGGGGTTTTAATCGTAGTGAAGGGTGCGAACCGTTATGCGACGTCGAACGCCGACGGGTATTACGTCATCACGCCGATTCCGTCCGGTTCTTTCGAAGTTAAAGCGTCGCGCATAGGCTTTAACGAACAGGTTCGGACGGGCGTTAAGGTCATAGCCGGCTTGAGGACCAATACCTCGTTCCAACTGCAATCCGGTGGGGCCACGGGTACGGTCTACATCCCGTCGGAAACCCCTCTCATCAAGTGGACCGAGACGTATACCGAGAGCATTATCGGCAAAGAACAGATCAAGACGCAGGTCGTCGATGAATTCGCCGATGTGCTCGTTCGGACGCCCGGTATCGTTTATGAGAACAGCGACGCTTCGACGTTAAATCTCCACATCCGCGGCGGCCGCGGTAGCGAGATTGCCTACATCGTAGACGGCGTTAACATTACCAACCCCATCGTCGGCGGCGCCGGCATGCAGATCCCGGTGGACGCCATCGAGCAGATGAACGTCATCACCGCGGGATGGGACGCCGAATTCGGTAAAGCGCAATCCGGGATTATCAACATCCAAACCAAAGAAGGCCGCGATAAGTACACCGGCCAAGTGGGCGTAACGCAGGAACTCTACACGGCCAAGCGGAATTGGGATTCCAGCAAGGCGCTGGAGTCGACCGGCCTGGAGGACCCCGCGAGCCCGCTTATCACCTGGAACACCGCGACCCGCGAGACCAAGTACTCCAAGTACCGCGGCTCGTTCGGGGGCCCGATTTGGCCCGGCGTTGACGAGCTTGGCTACTTCGCCGCTGGCGACTACACCCGCGACTGGAGCGTTTACCCGTTGCCGGAACCCGCCATCCAATGGAACGCCAACGGCAAACTTTCCATCCGGCCTACCGGCCGTTTACGTATGGTTGTGAGCGGCGGCCGGGCGTGGGAGGAACGCCAACTTTTCACGAACGCGTACCAGTACAATCTCGACGGTTACTACTACCGGAAAGAAGGCACCAGACGGTTGAGCGCCAACTTCACCCACAACGTTACGGACCGCTTCTACTACAGCGTTACCGGCGCGACCTTCAACAATAACCGTTCGCTTATTACGGGCGGCAAACACTGGACCGATTATAACCTCAACCGCGTTAAGACCGACCCCACCGGGTGGTTCGTAACTTCCGGCGACTATCCCATCTACGAGACGCGGGACCAGAATTACTTCGACGGCAGGGCCGACTTCCAGTACGAAATTGCCAACGTCAGCGATAACCGCACGCTGTCCATGAACGTTATTAAGGGCGGCGTGGGGATGAAAACCCAGGACGTCGACTTCTACCAGGTCCAGGCCTATCCGGCCAACGTCTATACCGACATCTTCCACACCTACCCATTCGAGAGTCACGCTTATCTCCAGGACAAGCTGGAGTACTCGGGTATGGTCATTAACCTCGGGTTGCGGTTTGACGTCTTCGACCCCAACGCGTCGTACCCGGCAGACCCCTTCGATTTCCGATGGGGTTACGCCCACAGCCCGGTCGCCGGCGAGGAGTTGATACAGGTCAACTCCGAGTCGCAGTACCGCAGCTACTGGGAGATGCCGCGGATCGAGGCGAAGAACTCCTATCAGGTGAGCCCGCGCGTGGGCGTATCCTATCCCATTTCGGACCGCGATAAGCTCCACTTCTCGTACGGCCACTTCTTCCAGGTACCGCCGCTACTTTACCTCTACCGGAGCACGCAGTCACAACTGACCGGCGCGTATCCCGTTATGGGTAACCCGGACCTTGCGCCGCAGAAGACGGTGCAGTACGAAATCGGCGTCGAGCACCTATTCACCGACGACCTCAAGGCCAAGGTTTCGGCGTATTTCAAGGACATCAGAGACCTCATCGACACCGAGCGTATCAACTACTCGCAGGGCTTTAACTATACCAATATCATAAACGCCGACTTCGGCTCCGTGCGCGGCATGGAGATCACCATCGATAAGCGGATGACGAGGAACTTCTCCGGCAACCTGGGGTACACTTTCTCCGTGGCCAAAGGCCTCGCGTCCTCGTATTGGCAGGGTTATAACTACGCCTACCGCGGATGGAACGCGCCCAACCGCGAAAACCTACTGAATTGGGACCAGACCCATAAACTCGACCTCACCCTGGATTATCGGACCAATTTCAGCATCCACAACTTCGGCGCCAACACGACGGTCACGTACGGTTCAGGTATGCCGTACTCCAAACCGCCGGAGGGAGTCGGGCAACCCGATATTAACTCCGAGCGTATGCCCTGGACGGTGAGTTGGAACGTGAAGGCCGATTACTCGGTAACGTACTTGGGCCTGAACTACAGCTTGTTCTGCGAAGTCATCAACCTCCTCAACCGCGAGAACGTATTCAACTTCGGCGAGGACGAAGGTGACGGCGCGGGTTCCGATTGGCTGCCGTGGTACTACCGCTACGGCGATGCCGACGGCCCGTACGACGATATGGAATGCTATGGCGACCCGTTACGCTTACGCGTCGGGTTGGACATAGGATTCCTCTAATAGCTAATAAGTTGGGGGGTCGCCGCGGCCGGCGGCCCCCCCTAGTCGAATCTCTTCGAGAAAGGAGAGAGGAGAGTTGAGGATTACAAGGAAAATAGGGCCGATACCACGACTCGTTTTGGCGGGTGTGGTCGCCTTAGGCGCGGTTTTATTCTTAACCGCGGCCATGAAAGGTGATCGCGCCGGTCCGGGTGTAATGGACGTACGAACGTTCGATTACCTGGACGTCAATAACTTCTGGATGAAAATCTGGAACCAACAGATGATCGGCGACAGCACGAGCGACACCAACGGCGAGTGGCCCGGCGGTTCCGGCGTCCACTACGTCTACGCCGGTTATACGTGGTTCGGCACCCTCATAAGCGGTAATATCTACGTTATCGGCGAGATGGGCATCGGCGGCACTAAAGACCCGGAGTGGCACGAACTGGCGCTTACCGAGAGTGAGCTGCTGATGAGCGATAAGTCCAACTGGTCATCGAAGCCGTCGCACGTAAAAACGACGGGAGATCTCGACTCCTACGCCATATGCGACGACTCCCATGCGACCGAAGAAGGCGAAATCCCTTGTACGCTGGAGTACCACGGCATCTGCTGGTCCGCGCCGGGGCACGACGATTGGATAGTCCTCGAGTGCTGGCTCACCAATAGAAACTCGAGCCGTCTCGAAGATTGTTACATCTCGCTGGCGCACGACCTGGACATCGGCGGCTCGTTGGACTACATCGACGACCTCGTCGGTTACGAGGGCAACGACGTCTACGACAACTACACCAACCCGACGGAGGTCGGTAAGGAGTGGAAGGAAGGCGGCGACGGCATACCGGACGAATACGACGCCGTTAACTTCACCTCCACGTCTGCTACCAAGCCGCTTGATAAGGAACTGAACGGCTTCCCTCGCATGATGGCCTATATGTACGACGAGGGCGGCGAGGCCCGCGACACGCCGGGTTACTGCGGCGTTCGCGTCATGGGCTGGATGGACGGCACGAGCCAGACTACGCGTAACGATACGCTAATAGAGATCTCGAGTCAGCACTCCTGGGACATCCAGAACGACCCCGACAACGATGCCTATAAGTACGGCTACATGATCGACGTCGGTACGTTCGAGGAGATTAACACCGCGTACGATTGGCGTATCGACCCGGCCTTCGGCCCCTTCTCGATGGACCCTGACCAGATCCTCCATTGGTGGACCGGCGTTATAATGGGTCCGGACCTCAACGGCCTGCGTACGAACTCGGACGCGCTGTACGCCGACTTCCTGGGGCCGGACGGCCTACCGGGGACCTTCGACGACTGGGTAGTAGTGGCTCCACCGACGTCGCCCCGTTTAGTCGCGGTGCGCGGCGACAACCTGGTAACGATCCGCTGGAACCCGCGTTACAAACCGGGCAAAAACACCGAAACCGATCCGGATCCCCGTTCCGGCGTCCGTGACTTCGACGGTTACATCGTATGGCGCTCCGACGTCGGCTTCGACTCCGGTTGGGAGCCCATCCTCTGGGTCGATAAGCTCAGTGAAAAGGGGTCGGAAAACCCGGATGCGGATAAAAGGTTCTTCGCCTGGGGTTGGCGGGTTAAGAGTTATCCCGAAAAGGATAAACGCCTTAACGAACGGATCCCGACCGGCGATCAACCCAACGAACCTAAGTTATTGGACGCGCCGGCCGTAGCTTTTGAAAAAATAGGCGGCTCTTTCCCGACGGATACGCGCCTGGGCGGTTCGGTGCGGTTACGCAAGCAGTCCGGCTATTACGAGTTCGTGGACGGCGTCGACGCTAGCGGCGTCGTCACGGGCGACCTGGCCAACGGTACGCGGTACTACTACGCCGTAGTAGGGTACGATTTCGGTAATTTCGCGAACCCGGGCGGCGACAGGCCGACTGCAGGCGGAAGGAACGTCAACGCGCTGCAGGTCATTCCTTTACCGCTGGCCCGCAACCTAATGGACGACATTCGCGTCGTTCCCAACCCGTATAAGGGTAGCGCGGATTGGGAGGAGTGGACCGGTTCCGGCGTACGCCTCGGCAAGATCTACTTCATGAACTTGCCGTCGCAATGCACCGTCCGGATCTACACCATCGCGGGCGACCTCGTCCGAACGTTGGAACATAACGACGTCGCTTTCGGCGCCATGCCCTGGGACCTTACCGGGGAAGCCGGCGTCCAAGTGGCGAGCGGTATCTACGTCTATCACGTTGACGCGCCCGATTACGGCGAAAAGATAGGTAAATTCGCCATCTTGGTCGGCCGCCAAAGCCAATAAAGGAGGTAACGACAGATGCGTAAGATACTACTAACGTTTGCGGCTTTGGCGATAGTCTGCGCGTCGTGCGCTTTCGCCGCCGGTAAAGAGGGCACCTCCGGCGCCAAGTTCCTGAACGTCGGAGTTGGCGCTCGTGCCGCGGCGATGGCCGACGCGTACGATCCTATAGCGTCAGGGCCGGAAGCCATATTCTGGAACGCTGCCGGCCTGGTCAACGTTGAGAACCAGGGTATAAGCGTAAGCGACAACGAATGGATAGCCGATACCCGTATGGTCGCCGGCGCGTACGCCCGGCGGTTCGGCTTCGGCACGGTCGGATTCATGGTCCAATCGTTGATGTACGGCACCATGGACGAGACCACGGTCGGAAAACCCGACGGCACCGGCAATACGTTCAGCGCCATGGACATGGCCGCCGGTGTAGCTTTGGGAAGGCGGCTGACCGACCGCTTCTCCGTCGGCGGAACGGTCAAGCTGGTCCGTATGGGGTTCAGCGACGTAGAAGGCGTCGACCCGGCGATGGGCGTCGCTTTCGACGTGGGGACGCAGTACATGACCGGCTTCCGGACCCTCCGCATGGCGATCGCGCTCCAGAACCTGGGGCCGGAAATGCAGTACGGCGGGACCTACGCCGAGCTACCACGGAATCGCGAAGAAGGCGAACGCCAGCAGGAAGAATTCGAATCCTTCAGCTTGCCGGTCGTCGTCCGCTTAGGCGTGGCGTACGACCCCGTAGAGAACATGACGATGAGCATTAACGCCGCCCACCCCAACGACGGCGACGAGACGCTCGACTTCGGCGGCGAGTGGTGGCCGTTGAAGATGGTCGCTATCCGCGGGGGCTACAAGGTCAACTACGACGAAGCCAAGTACACCGGCGGCGTAGGGTTTAAATTCAGCGGCTTCCGCCCCGACCTGGCGTACACCAACCTGGGCCGGCTCGGTTACTCCCTCAAGGCCACCCTCAACTACGACTTCTAATAAAGCCGTTATAAGCGAAGAAAACCCCGGGCCCTCGCGGCCCGGGGTTTTTAAAAGTCATCCGGGGCCGGCGCGTACACTTACGGGTTGCGGAGCGGGCCGGGATATTTTATAATCACCATCGAGTTATGGTAAGCGAGGTGCTCGAGAATATGCGGCGTTGGGTCGCCGTAAGCGTGGCGTTGTTTGCCCCGGCGGTCGCGGCTCAGGCCGACGACGGGTTCTATTTCGACTACGCGTTCTTCTACCACCGCGCGCCCGAAAAAGTAGTCGTCGAATTCTACGTAGCCGTTCCCCTCGAGCGGCTGGAAGGGGTCGAGACGGCGGAAGGTACGACGTACAATTTCAACGTCGGCGTACAAATAACGCCGGCCGAGGGCGGTGCCGCGGTGGCCAATTCGTTTAAGGCGAAGAAGGCCAGCATACCTGCGGGCGGCGACGTCAAGACGCCGCTGTCGCTGAGCCAATTGGAAGTCGCCGTGCGACTACCGTTTCGAAATCGGCGTGGGCGACTTGGGGGGCAGCGGTTCCCGCGTAAGCACGTTCGACGTTACCGTCCCCGCGCCCCTGGACGGCCCTTTCGCCTCGGGCATCGAATTGGCCAGTTCCATAGCGCCGGTGGACGCGGACGTGGAGGGGGAATTCGTAAAGGCCGGCCTGAACGTCGTTCCCAACCCCACAAAACTTGTAAACGACGCCGACGGAACGTTACCAATATATTACGAGCTTTACGGGTTACCGATGGGGGAAGAGGGCAAGGGGATTTTTATACTATCGTACGACGTATCACAGCTCAACGGCCGCCGGTTCGTGAAGGTCGAGCGGGCGTTGGAGGCCGCGGCGCCTGACGTCGTACGCGCCGAAATGTTGGACCTGAAGGGCGTGCCGCCGGGGAGTTACGAATTGTCGGTGCGTCTCGAGGGCCGCGACGGCGACGAAATTTTACAGGCGGGAAAAAAATTCATGGTATTCCACCACGCCACGGGGAAGGAGTTGGCTGAGCTCAAAGGGAAGTTCATGCCGTATTCTTTAGAGGACGAGAGGCAAAAGCGTCGCGAACTGTCGCTGGTCGCGAGCGACGCCGAGTTGGCGGCGTTCGACGCCCTGCCCGCGGAAGAGAAGCCCATATTCGTCGAAAATTTTTGGGCCCGGCGCGACCCCGACCCGAGCACGCCCATTAATGAAGTAAAAAACGCGTTTTACCAGCGGTACTACTACGTACAGGAACGCTATACGACGCCGTTTCGCGAAGGCATCGACAGCGATATGGGCCGGATATATTTAAGCTACGGGGAGCCGGACGAAGTACTCCGTTCGCCGATGGGTATGAGGTCCGACGTGAATATCAATACGTCGACGTGGCAATCGAAACCGTTCGAGGCTTGGGAGTATTTCACCACCGGCGGCGTGGGTAATCAATACATAGTATTCGTATTCATAGATGACGACGGCGACGGCTCGTTCGATCTCGACGCCTCGACCGTCCCCGGCTACGGCCGGCTGATACGCTCGAATTAAACGCTTCGGGCGGTTGACGCGGTTAGTTATCAACCCGGAGGTAATAAGTAATGGAGATGTTTAGGCGCAATCTGGGTCCGATTTCGGCGCTGGCGGGGCTGGCGTTCTTGGCGGCTGCATGCGGGAAGGTTACGTACGCGGTCCCGGACGAGTACATGGGCGACGGGGAATTGCTCGCCGCTTCTATGGAAGTGGCCGCCTCCCAACTGGGCGAGAACCGCGTGTTGCAGCCCGAGAACGGCCCCTTCGTACTCGAAAGCCTCGACGAGGGGGAGTACGACTGGTTGTACAGCCGGTTCCAGGACGTCTTGGCCCAGGAGCTCTCGAGCCGGGGTTTGGAACTTTTACCCGAAGCGACCGGCGAAGAAACCGCCATCAAGTACCGCCTCATCGAGTCCCGCGTAGTTAACGCGAAAGCGGAACGGGGCCACGTAAGGCGCGTCGGCCACACCGTCGCCCACGTCCGCATATACGGCGTTGGCGGCGAGCTATTCTGGGCGGGCGAATACGAGGGCGATTTCGAAAACGTAGTACCGAAGGGCGTTGTAAGCAAGCTCGCCGACGAGCGGATCGAACAGATAGGACCCCAGCGGCCCGAAGCGGGCCAGAATCCGTTCGTGGAACCGCTGTTGGTTACGGGTATCACGGGAGCGCTGATTTACCTCTTCGCGGTATCCGCTTCCGCCGAGTAAATAAATATGGGACGTCGGCTCGCTATCTTCGTCGTTTTAGCCGCCGCGCTGGTTATTGCCGGCTGCGGGTCGAAGAACGTTCCCCCCGAGTTGAGCGTGGAGCAACTGCGTGCCGCGGGGTTGGCCAAACTGGACGCCGGCGACGAGCCCGGGGCGCGGGTGATGTTCGAGAGCATGATAACGCGCTCCAGCGCCGTGGCCCCCGAAGCGCTGTACTACATCGCGTTGTCGTACTACGACCAGGGTTTGTACGAAGAATCGTTCGTGCGCTTCGAGCAGATCATCGACCGGTACCCGGCGAGCGAGTGGTGCGACGACGCGCAGTACATGAAGGCCGAGTCCAGGTTGGCCTCCGCGTTGCCCCTCGACCGGGACCAAACCGCCGTCGACGAAGCGCTGGACGAATTTATTACCTTGATCGAGGAATACGAGAACTCGCCGCTCGTGCCGGAGGCGCAGGAGGGCATAGAAGAAGCGCGCCGGTTGAAAGCCGCGAAACTGCTGGCGATAGGGAAATTTTATAAAAAGACCGGCGAGCGTCGGGCGGCGATCGTCTACTTCGAAAACCTCGCCGCCGAATACCCGGCGTACGAACGTTTAGACGAGGCTACTTTCCTCGCGGCGGAGTGCTACGGCGCTTTGGGGGAAACCGAAGCGGCCTCCCAAAATTACCGCGTGCTCTTAAGTCGTTTCCCCGAGAGTCGCTTCGCCGCGGCCGCGGCGTCACGCCTCGCCGCATTGGAGCCCTAGCGAAGGCGCGAAAACCGTTTACGTGGAGGACCAACTAGCCAGGCTCGACCGCGATAAGGCGGTCGTAATATTCGGCGGCACGTTCGACCCGCCCCATATCGGCCACCTCGTCGTGGCCGACGACGTTTATTATAGGTTGGGGCCGGCGGCGGTGCTGTTCATTCCCGCGGCGACGCCTCCCCACAAGCGGGGAGAGAGCCATACGGAGGCGGAAACGCGGCTTCACATGGTGCGGCTGGCCGTGGCCGGCGACCGCCGCTTCGTCGCGTCGTCGCTGGAAGTGGAGCGCGGCGGCGTTTCGTATACCGTGGATACGGTGGCGGCGTTGCGCGATGCCGGTTTTTCCCGGATAGCCGTCGCGGTGGGAGCGGATAACCTCGTCGAAGTCCCGATCTGGAAGGAGTGGCGGCGATTGCTCGAGGAAGTGCGGTTGGTGGCGTTGACGCGCCCGGGCTACGACCTGGCCGACCCCCCGGCCGAGCTCGACGGCCGGTTCGAGCCGCTGGAAGTTACGCCCATCCCCGTTTCGTCCACTATGGTACGCGCCCGCGTCCGCGCCGGCGAACCGTTCCGCTACCTCGTACCGCCCGCGATCTTCGATTTCATTTTATCTTCCCGAATTTACCGATGAGCGCCGGGTCCGATTTCGACGGCCTCGTGGCGGCGTTAAGCGGAGCCGACGATTTGAGCGCGGCATTGCGCGGCGTCATGCCGGCGGGGAGGTGGCGGCACAGCGACGCGGCGTCGCGGCTGGCGGCGGCGTTGGCGGCGCGGTACCGTTACCCGGCGGCGGACGTGGCCCGGCGGGCGGCGCTCCTCCACGACGTGGGCCGTTCGTTGACGCCCTCGGCCCTGGGGGCGATCGTCGATTGGCGGGGGTGGCCTCCGGACGACGAGGAACGGGCCGCGGGGCCGGGCTTGATGCACGGGCCGGCGGGGGCCGCGGTAGCCGCGGCGTTGGGCCTGCCGGCGGAAGGCGTCGCCGCCATCCGCTACCACGTTACGGGCCGCCCGGACCTGACGTTATTGGATAAAATAATTATGGCCGCGGACGCCGCGGAGGAGACGCGGCTATACCCGTGGGCGGCGGCGGCGCGGCGGGCGTTGGAGGATTCGCTCGAGCTCGCGGTAGCTTTTTGGATAACGCTCAAGACGGAGCACGTTCGCGCCGACGGCGGCGTGGTCCATCCTCGCTCGAGCCGAGCGTTCGTTGCCCTCGGCTCGGAAACGGCCGCCGAAGCGCGGCGGCTCGTTATTCCCTTTTTATAGCGATTGTCGGCGCCGCGGATGCCGGCGCAGCAGGACGGCGACGTCGTCGCGGCTAACCGCGCCCGTTAAGAACGCGCAGCCGGCGTAGACGACGGCGAGTACCGGTATCTCGGCGTAGAGCGGCAGCGCGCGCGTGACGTACGTCGCGAGCGCCATAGCGGCCGCGGCCGGGACGATCCGGGCGAGGGTATTGAGGAGGCGGAGGCGGCCGAGCCAGACGCGCAGCAGCGCCAGGCGCGCTACGCCCTGGGATAACTCCGTCGCGAGGAAGGCCACCGCGGCCCCGAGCGGCCCCCACAACGGGACCATGATAAGGTTGGCGGCGACGTTGACGGCGGCGCCGCCGGCCGCCACTGCGGTATTGGCGCGTTCTTTGCGTACGGCGTTGAGGGCCACCGCCGCCGGGTAGGAGGCGAAGACGAACGGCAGCGTAAGCGCCAGGACCGCGAGGAGACGCGAGGCCTCGCCGTACCCGGCGCCGTATGCCAGGTCGATTATGGCGCCCGCGCGCAGGAATATATATATTGCCGCCGGGAACGATAACAGGGCTAGGTAGCGTATGGACCGGGCGGCGGCCTTGCCCGGGTCGGCGTTCGCGTCGGCCGCAAGCCGCGATAGGTACGGGTAGAGGGCCTGCGTCAGCGCCGACGGTATAAAGCACAGGAACGTGACCAGCTTGGCCGCCGCGGCGTAAATGCCGGTGGCGGCGTCTCCGACGAAGAAGGACAGAAGCGAGTAGTGGAGCTGCATGTAGATGGTAATGAAGACGCCGTTAAGGCCGAAGGGGAGGCTCCGCCAGAGGAGGGAAGTGAAGGCTCGAGCCGGCGGCCGCGTGAAGCGTATGCCCAGCCGCCGCCGCACCCAAAAGAAAGCGAACGCCGCGACCAGCGCCTCGACCGCCAGGAACCCCCACAATATTCCGCGGGCGCCGAAGCCGGCGAGCGCGGCGCCGATGCCGACGACGGCGTTCAACGTAACTTTGAGGACGCCCAGCACCAGCACGTACGACATCCGCTCGTACGCGTAGAAGAAAGCCACCACGACGGTTTCCACGCCGGCGACGAAGCTCGTCATAAGCGCCGCGGCCAGGACGAGCTCCTGCACCGCGGTGGGTTTGCCGCTCACGCCGATGGTTACCGCCGTCGCGGCCGTGACCAGTACGCCCATGACGAGCTTGACGGCGACGGCCACGGTGAAGTAGAGCGGGCCGTCGTCCTTGTTAACGGCGACCTGGCGGATGATGAGGTCGTTCAGGCCGAGGTGTACGGCTACCGAGAAGAGCGTCGCGTACGAGAGCGCGAAGGCGTACCGCCCCAACTCCTCCGCGCCGAGGACGCGGGCGATGACGAAGAATATCGCCATGTTGAGGAGGATGCGGTAGCCGTTCGTCGCCAGAAGGTACGCGGCGTTCGCGGCGACCCTACTTCGGCCGGTTCCGTTTTCGTCGGGTTCTTCCATTATCGGCGGTATAAAAGCGCCACCCGGAAGGGTGGCATGCGGCGGCGGCGGCGGGCGTTAGCCTTTCGCCGTTATCGTTTGGTCGGCCACGACGACGGTGGGCGCGAGGTAGCAGCCGCGGGCGCGCCGGACGTCGCTCGAGACAGCGCGCAGTCGTTGTTTCAACATTTCGAATACGTTGCCGCTGAAGATGCAGTCTTTGACGCGGCCTACCACTTCGCCGTTCTCTATCTTGAGCGCGTACGCGGCGGTCGCGCTCAGCTCGCCGCTGCGGAGGTTACCCATACTGCCGCCCGCGGAATGGATCAACCGTATCCCGTTTTTGACGCTAGCTACGAGCTCGGCGGCGGTTTTCTCGCCGGCCCCTACGATGACGTTCGAGGAGCCCGGGCTGGGCGGCTGCGCCAGCGTGCGGCGAGCGTGACCGGTGGGAACGGCGCCGAGCCGCCACGCCGTCGCGAGGTCCGTCAGGTACGTCTGGAGTACGCCGCTCTCGATGACGGCGGTGCGCCGGGCCGGCGTACCCTCGCCGTCGAAGGCGCCCGCCATATAGCCGAACGGGTCGGTCGCGTCGTCGATTACCGTGAAACGCGGGTCGGCCACCGCTTCGCCCAGCCGCCCGGCGAGCGCCGACGAGTTGTCGACGACGTGCGCGCCGTTGGCGCAAATAAGTACCGGGGATAGCAGCGTCGGCACCTCACCCGGGTCGAATATCAGGTCCATCTTCCCGGTCTGCATATCGACGACGTTGTCCGCCCATTTCAGCGTTTCCAGCAGCCGCCGGGGAATAGCCATCTCGTCGAAATCCCGCGACGTTGAGGCGTCATAATCGTAATGGTAGAACAGGTCGTCCTCGGCGGTGCGCTGTACTATGACGGCGAAATCGTAGCTGGTACCATCTTGCGAGAGGTCCAGGCCGGCGGTATTGGCGATGCGCGTCCGTCCGACGGAACGATCTACTTCGACGTCCACGACGTAACGGCTGTCGGCGCTCATTACCATATCTACCGCTTGTTCGCCCAGTTTGACCATTACCTCGGGCGTTACCTTCGCGGCGGCGTCGTCGAACGTTTTAACGTCGCCGTACGCGGCGGTCCCGTCGGGGAGTTCGTACGGCGCTTCCCGGCCGAACTTCGCCGCGGCCAGCGCGTTTTCTACTACGGCATTAACGTCGCCGAGGTCGGTGGTGCTGGCGTATCCTACGCGGCCGCCGACGAAAGCGCGCAAGCCGACGCCGCGGCCGTTTACTATCGCCGTCTGGTGCAGTTCGCCGGCCTTGAACTTCACGCTGGTGGTCTCGTGTTCGCTGAAGATCACTTCCGCCCGATCGGCTTTACGCCCGGCCAATTCCAGTATTTCTTCTACGACCACCCTTATCGCCCTCCTATCTGGACGTTTTTGACCAGCATGTGCGGGCCGCCGCAGGAGACGGGCAGCGGTGATTGGCCGCCCTTGCCGCAGCCGCCCGCGCCTTCTTCCGGCATGATGAAATCGTTGGCCACCGCGACGATGTTCTCCAGGGTGCGAAAGAGGTTGCCCTGCAATTTGAGGTCGCGGAGATGTTTCGTCAACTTGCCGTTCTCTATCAGGTAGCCGTCCTCGGCGGTGAAAGTGAAGGTCTCGCCGCCGGTGCCGCCCTTCGCCCGGCGGGCGTATATACCTCGCGGCACTGAAGCCAGCATTTCGTCGAAGCTTATCTCGCCGGGTTCGATATAGGTGGCGGTCATCCGGACCAACGGCGGGAAGCGATAGTCGAGCGCCCGGGCGTTGCCGGTGGGTTGAACGTCCATACGCGTCGCCGTCTCGCGGTCGTGCAGCAGGCCCGTCAATACGCCGTTTCGGATGAGGTATTTTTTTCGGCCGCTAATTCCCTCGTCGTCGTACGGGACGTAGCCGTAGTGGCCTTCGTACGTGCCGTCGTCGACGATGGAGAGGACGTCCGAGCCGAAGCGGTTTCCCGGCGTCATTATCTCGCGCAACTTTTCGTCCCGGGCGACGTCGTCGGCCTCCGCGGTGTGGCCGAACGCCTCGTGGGCGAAGATGCCGGTTAGTATCGGGTCGGTGATAACGTCGTACGTGCCTCCGGTTACCGGTTCCGCGTCGAGCAACGTCGCGGCGTGCGCGGCCAGCTCTTCCACTTCCGCTTCGCGCCCCAGCACGTGGTCGAAGCCGACTATGCCGCCGCAGTTGTGGATGCCCACTTGGACTACGCCGCCTTCGCTGGCTATGGGCCTGAGCGCGAGGCCGAGGCGCGGCGTCTTTACGGATACCACCGCACCTTCGGTGTTGGCGTAAACGCGGTGGTCGTAGAAGTCGCGATACCGCGTCTCGGTGGACGGGATGCGGTCGTGACTCAGCAAGATTTCGTTGTACTTGGAAACGACCGCGACCTTTTCGTCGAGGTCGACGAGGTGCGCCGGTCGCGGCACTTCGACTTCTACGTCGTCGACGTTGACTTCCGCCGGCGCGAATCCGCTAAAGGTTCCGGCCTTGATTTTCGCCAGGCGTATGGCTTTTTCGAGATACTCGGGCGCGCGGTCCAGGTCTTCGAACGAAGCGACGCCGAATTGGCCGTTAACCAACGCCCGTACGAAGCCGCCGCGGCCGCTGTTCAGCGCTACGTCCTTCAAGCCGTCGCCGTCGAAGGCGAGCAGCGTGGACGTAAATTCCTGGTATCGGAACTCCGCGTAGTCGCACGGCGCGTTCGCAAGGACTTTCTGAAGGTACGATTTCATACGCCGTCAGTTCTCCTCTTCCGGGGCGGTCTCTTCGTCGTCGGGGGGCGTATATTCCCACAGGTGCGCGTCGGTGAACTCGCGAAGATTCCGCCGGTAGGTTTCGTTCGCCGGGTCCAGCGCCACCGCCTTACGGTATTCGTCGTACGCCTCTTCCAGCTTGGCCTGCGCTTCCAGCGCTACCCCCAGGTTGTTGTGGATGCGCGCGTCGTCGGGGTCGTCGGCCAGCGCCTGGCGGAGACGGTACTCCGCCTCGCGCCAGAGTCCCTCTTCCTGGGCCCGGATGGCGAAGCGATTGTAGTCGCTGGTCGTTACGCGCCACGGCGACGTGCAGCTCGCGGTGGCGACGACGAGCGCGGCCGCTAACGCTAAAATAGTTAGCCTCATATCATCCCGTCGCTGCCGAGCGCCCCGGCTATAATACTATCTCGCTGGGCCGCCCGCAATTGTTACATTTCCCGTCTTCAAGGCCCACGACTACGGCGCGGTAGCCTTTGCGGTCGACGAGGATGTTTCCGCACTGGGGGCAGTTGGTATCGGTCCCGCCGATGCCGGCGACGTTGCCCAGGTACACGTAGTAGAGGTCGCGTTCCGCGATTTCCTTGGCGCGGAGGAGGTGGTGGGTCGGCGTGGGCGGCGCGTCCATTTCGTAGTGGGGGAAGTAGCGGGAGAAATGCACCGGCGTATCGGGACCCAGGTTCTCGAGTACCCATTTTACGAAAAAAGAGACGTCTTCTTCGCGGTCGTTCAAACCGGTTACCAGGAGGTGGGTGATCTCGAGGTGGAGTTTTTCTTTGAAGATAACCGCGGTGCGCAGAACGGGTTCCAATTTCCCGCCGCAGTAGTCGCGGTAGAATTCGTCGGACAGCGATTTGATATCGACGTTCGCGGCGTCGAGGTGCGCGGCTATCTCGCGGGCCGGCTCCTCTTCCAGGAAACCGTTGGTCACGGCGACGTTGTACAGGCCGCGGTCGCGCGCCGCCCGGCAGGAATCGCGAACGTATTCCCACCAGACGAGCGGCTCGGTGTAGGTGTACGCGATTCCGGGCGATTCGTGGGCCACGGCCAACTGGGCTAACGCTTCGGCGGAGAGGTAGTGGGTGGCCGCTTTGTCCTGGGATATCTGGTAATTCTGGCAGCCGTGGCAACGCAGGTTGCATCCGTTGGGGCCGGTCGACAATACGTAGTCGCCGGGGTGGAAGTGATATATGGGCTTTTTTTCGATGGGGTCGATGGCGGTCGAGGCGAGCTCGCCGTAGGCCGAGGCGTAAAGCGAACCTCCCCGGTTCTCACGCAGGTTGCACTCGCCCCGCTCGCCGTCGCGTATCACGCAACGTTGGGGGCAGAGGTCGCATTTCACGCGGCCTTCGCTTACGGCGTGCCAGAACGACGCCTCCACCGGTTCTCTGCGCTTTGCGTTCATTCCATCAACGCCTCGTAGTACGGTTGGGCCCAGTCTTGTCGTTCCGGATCGAGCGTATTCGCGAACGCCCTTTCGGCCTCTTTCTTGGCCTGCGTCGTTTCTTCGTTCATATCGCCTGCGGCTTCGCCGGCGCATAGGCCTTGGAAGCGGGAGTAAGTTTTATAAACGGAGTACCACAGGAGGAAGGCTACGAAGTTATCGCCCCGGTTGGCGAAGTAGGGGGCATATTCCTGCGCCGGGGCGATTTTAGTATTGGCCGCCAACGCCTCTATCGCCCGCCTCTGGACGTCGTCCGAAGGGTCGGCTATCGCGGCCGCCAGCGCTTCGATCTCATCTTCCGATAATCCTTCGGCGGCGGCTTTCGCCACCAGCTCCTGGGCCGCCCGGGCCCTCTTCTCGGCGTCTTTGCTGTCGAGCTCCTTGGTCCAGTTTTTAGCCCCGGCCCAAGGCGTCGCAAGCACGCCGAGTGCGAGTACGGCGATTATACACCTTCTCATTCCGCTACTCCCGAACGATTTAATTGCCGGGGTCCTTTCTCCGGCTTAGAGGATATACTTGGCGAGGTCCTCGTCGGCCGCCAACGCCGCGAGCTTCCGGTCGACGTACTCTACGTCGACGGCGGCGCGTAAAATCTTCTTTTCGGGCGCGTCGAAGGAGAGGTCCTCCAGCAGCGTCTCCATCACGGTGTGGAGCCGACGTGCGCCTATATTTTCCAACTTCTCGTTGAGCGTTTGTGATATCTCGGCTATCTTGCGCAGGGCGGCGTCCTCGAAGTGGAGGTCGACGCCCTCCGTCGACAGCAGCGCCCGGTATTGTTTTACGAGGGCGGTCTTGGGTTGCGTTAGGATCTTATAGAAGTCGTCGGCCGTTAAATTCTTCAGTTCGACGCGTATGGGGAAACGCCCCTGCAGCTCCGGCACGAGGTCCGACGGCTTGGCGGCGTGGAAAGCGCCCGCGGCGATGAAGAGGATGTGGTCGGTACGCACCATGCCGTACTTGGTGTTAACGGAACAACCCTCGACGATGGGCAACAGGTCGCGTTGCACGCCTTCGCGGGATACGTCCGGGCCGATGGCGGACTTGGGCCCGACGATCTTGTCGAGCTCGTCCACGAAGACGATGCCCGACTGCTCCATACGCTCCAGGCCGAGGTTGACGGCTTTATCCATATCTACTAATTTGGCCGCTTCTTCTTCGGTTAGGATGTCCAGCGCCTCGGCCGCCGTCACCTTGCGGGTGGCGGTCTTTCGGGGCAGGAATTGGTTGAATACCTCGCCGAGGTTCATGTCCATCTCTTCGAAACCCTGGCCGGTGAAGACTTCGACGGTGGGCGATATTTTGGCGTCGACCTCGATTTCGACGGTCCGGTCGTCGAGCTCGCCGTCGCGCAACTTCTGCTTCAGAACGTCGCGCGCGCGTTCGTACTTGCGCCGTTCGGCCTCTTTCTTCTGCTCGAGCTCGGGGGAGGGCCCTACCGGGATGGGCGCGCCGCGCGCCGCCGTCCCCCGGGGTTCCGGCGTGGCGCGGGGTTCGCCCGTGGCTACGGGGGGCGGCAGTAGTACGTCGAGCAAGCGCTCCTCGGAAAGCTCCGCGGCCCGCTCCTCCACTTCGGCTACGAACTCTTCGCGGACGGCGGCCACGGCGACGTCGGCCAGGTCGCGGATGATGGCATCCACGTCGCGCCCAACGTAGCCTACTTCGGTGAATTTCGACGCTTCTACCTTGACGATCGGCGCGTTGGCCAGGCGGGCCAGCCGCCGCGCAATTTCGGTTTTACCGACGCCGGTGGGGCCTATCATAATAATGTTTTTGGGAGCGATGTCTTCGGCGATCTCGGGCGGTAGTTGACGCCGGCGCCAACGGTTGCGTAAGGCGATGGCTACGGCTTTTTTTGCGGCACCTTGGCCCACGACGTATTTGTCGAGCTCTTCCACGATTTGGCGTGGCGTCAGTTCTCTGGCTTCTTTAATATCTATTGTCATCTTGGTTTAAAAAACGAAGTTCGCGCCGACGCGGAAGGACCTTCCCGGCGCCAACACGCCGGCGGCTTCGTAATACCTTTCGTCTGTGATGTTTTCGGCCGCGGTCGTGACCGATATGCCGGGCCGAATCCTTATGACTACGTTGGCGTTGGGGACCCACGCCGCGGCGAGGGGTTCGGCTGCGGTCGGCGTCGCGTAGCGTTCACCCAGGAACGTTCCCTCCACGGACGCCGAATGGCCGCGGCCGAAATTTAAAGTAATGCCGGCCGTCCCGTCGTACGTCGGCAGGTACGGGAAGCGGTTTCCCGGGGCTTGGTATAATCGTACGGTCCGGTACGCCGCGCCGGCGTAATGTTCTACGCGGGCCAGCGTTATGCGGTAGGACGCGTCGACGCCGCGAATGCGAGCCCGGCCGGGGTCGTAGTACCCGATGGCGCCGAAGTACGAATCCGCGGCGGCGTAAGTCCGGCGGAAACGCTCCTCGTACGCCGCGGCCGTTATACGACCCAAGCTTTGGAAGTGATAACTCAATCCCGTCCGCACGGCGAAGTGTTTATCCTCGACCGGGCGGAAGTCGGTGGGCACGGCGTAATCGCGGTGTACGTACAGAGTCCGGAAGCTCGGGACGTTCATTTGCGGCCTGTAGTTTACGAAATACCCCCATCGCGACGTAAGGCGCAGCAGCAGGCGGCCCTGCGGGTAGAAGCGAAACTCCGGTCGGTCGCTGCGGAACAGGTAAGCGCCGAAGCCGCCCAGCAGGTACAACCGATCGGCGATGGGGAAGTCGTTCTCCAAACTCAGCTTGCCGGTGAGGAATCCTTGGCCGTTTCCGTCCAGGTCGTAATTTTCTTGGCTTATGGTAAAAAGGCCGCGCGATAGGTTTTCGCCCAACCAGAAAAAGTCGTAGCTTGAGTCCGACGTTATTACCTGGTCGACGACGTTTCGTTCGCGGTATTCGCCGCCGGTGAAAGTGCCCGAGACTTTAGTGGCGAATTTGGCCTTACCCCACAAGTTGCTCCGGAAGCCGGCCGAACCCCCGCCGCTGCGGGCTATGTTGTCGCCCGCTTCGCCGGCGGCGCGGATTTCCTCGGGGCGCAGCTTTTCGGCGTTGCCTTCGTAATTGGCGGCGAAACCGACGGTAGTGCCGGCCTGGTCGGAGAAAGCCACTTCGGCGTCGGCGCGCATGTAGTTTTTAACGTAAGCGCCGTCGCCGCTGGCCGCTCGTTTATCGCGGAACGAGGCGGCGGCGTCTACGAAATTAATTTCCCATCCCTGGAAGGCCGCGAGTTCCAACCTTCGCCCGGAACCACCGCTCGCTTCGATTTCGGTTAGCGACCTCGAGCCGGGGCGTTCGTTTTTACCGGTTCGCGGCGCGCCGCTCGCCCCCCCGTCAAACAGCTCCGGCACCGCTTCTATGAACGCCTGATTGCGCGCCGCAACGTAGTCGTCGAAGGAGGGCGTTACGAAGCTCGCGGCGCTCTCTTCCCAGGCCAACCTCAAGTCGGCGTCGGCGAACCGAAAAGGCGCCGTCTCGGCGGCGGCCGCCGCTGCGGCCGGCGTCAAGGCCGCGGCGAATATCCGCGCGGCGCGCGTCAACGCCTGAGCTCCATGTTGGCTTTGCGGACCCATTCCGGGAAGTCGCGGTAATTGGTCAATACTTTCGTGAAATTGTTGCGGCTTGCGGCGTCGTCGCCCAGGTCGCGGTGGCACACGCCGAGGTAATAATAGGATTGGGCCGCGACGGCGCGATCTCCGGCGGCGGCCGCGGCGTCGAAATGCCCGAGCGCCTCGGCCGAGGAGCCGGCGTCCAACAGGTTCAGGCCCATGCAGAGTTCGGCCCGGGCGGTGAATTCGCTCGCCGGCCAATCCCGCGCCATCGCCGCGAGGGCGGTATTGGATTCCTTGTACAACTTGGCGGCGCGGAGGTTTTCGCCGATATTAAATTGGGCTTTGGCGGTCGCTCGCGTTTGGCCGAAGCGGCTCACGATTTCGCCGTACGTTTCTATGGCGGAGCTCTTGTCTCCCGCGCGGCTGTAGATCTCGGCGGCCTTGTAAAGCGCGGAGATAGCAGCGTCGTCGTCCCGGGTCGTCGCGGCGACGGTTATGTATTCGGCTATAGCCTTCGACGTGTCGCCGCGGGCCAGGTGCACTTCGGCCAGCCTCGTCCGGGCGGAGGTTACGGTTTTATCGTCGGTTTCGACTTCTCCCACCGCGGCGAGGTACTTCTCCGCCTGGTCGTAATCGCGGTGGTGGTAGTAATGCTCGCCCAACAGGATCAGGAGTTCGCCGTTAAGGGTGCTGCGGGGGTACATCGCGATGTACGATTTAGCCAGCTCGATCTGCGACTTGTATTTACCCTGTTTAAAGTTGCAGAGCTCTATCTCGTAGCGGGCTTCGTCCACCCGCGGCGAGCGGGGGTATTTTTCGACGAGTTCGGCGTATTTCTCTTTGGCCCGTTCGTAACGCCGCTGGTTGAGGAAGCACTCGCCCAACGTGAAGAGCGCGTCGTCGGCGATATTCGCGTGCGGGTAGTGGCTCAGCAGCGCCGCCAACGTCTCGGCCGCGGCCGCGAATTCGTGTTCCGTAAATTCGGCTCCGGCGAGATTATATAAACCGCGCGGCGCGTACGGGCTTGCCGGGAATTCCCGGACCAGGTCCCAGAACGCGTCCGACGCGGCTCCGCGGTTTTTTTCGTCGAGTAAGCTGACGGCGTAAAGGTACGCGGCGGCGTCGGCCAGGTCGCGGTCGGCGTAGCGATCGGCGAGCCGGGCCAACGTCTTGCGCCCGGCTTCGCCTTTGCCCGCGGCGAGTTGCAATTTGCCGAGCCGGAATAACGCGTTGTCGGCCAGGGAGTGGTCGGGGAAGTCGGCGGCGAACGCCGCCAGGGCGTTACGCGCCTCCGCGGTATTACCCGCCTGGGCGGCGGCCTCGGCTCTCCAGTACCAAGCATACGGGGCCAACTCGGCGTCGGCCGTTTCCGCGGCCAGGGTCTCGAACGTCGCCTGCGCTTCGGCGTAGCGCTTCGATACGAAGTAACACCACCCGAGCCAATACTCCGCGCGATCCGCGCGTTCGTCGCCCGCTACCAGCTCGTTGAATAGCGTAGTAGCCGCGTCGACGTCGCCTTCCTCGAGCGCCAGGCGCCCGGCCCATAGTTTCGCCGGCGCGGCGTTGGGGCTGTCCGGAGCGGATTCGATTAGGTCGAGAAAGATTTCGCGCGCCACGCCGCGGTCGCCGTTCTCCAACCGGGCCAAAGCCAGTACGTACAGGATTTCCGCCTCGGCCGCGGCGTTGAGGCCGTCGGGGCGTTTAACGGCCAGCGTTTCTTCGAGCAATTCCGCTCCCCGGCCTGCGTCGCCCGCGGCGACGTAGCTCACCGCGCGCGCCAGGTCGTACCGGGCCGTATCTTCCCGCGCCTCGACGAGGCAGCGTTCGAAGACGGCCGCGGCCTCTTCGGGGAAGCCCGCCGCGAGCAGCATGCGACCGTGCGCTTCTGCTACGGCGACGGCGTCGACGTCATCCGCTTTCCGCGCGGCGGCGAAATGGGTCGCGCTCCGTTCGGTATCGCCGTCCAAGAAGTACAGCAGCGCCAACCGGAAATGTACGGCTCCCGCGGTATCCTGACTCGAGAATTTACGAAGTGATTCCTCGTACGTTTCTTCGGCCCGCGCCGCGTCCCCAACGATGAAATAAATTTCCCCTAATTTGAGATAGGCCCGAACCAGGTCGGCGGGGTTCTGGGTTGAGGCGAGAGCGCGTTTGTAAGTCCCTATCGCCTGGTCGTATTGGCCGAGGCCGGCGTAGCAATCGGCTTTGTTGATGAGCGCCGGCGCGACGAAGGGAGACGTGGGGTAGTTATTAATAACCCTTTTATATTCCGCTATCGCTTCCTTGTAACTCCCCATCTCGTGAAGCGATCGGCCCAGGTAAAACTGAGCCTCGTCGGCCCACTCGCCCGCGGGGTTTTGGTCGAGGTAGTCGTCGAAGTCGCGGTAGGCGGCTTTGTACAGGCCGCGGTCGAACATTTTACGGCCGAGCGCAAATGCCTCGTCCTCCAGCACGCCGTAAGCCGCGGCGGCCGCGAGCGTTACGCTCGCGATTACGACCGCCCTTCCGACTGCCGTTTTTATTTGTACGTTCGTAGTCCTCCTACCCACCGGTTTATTTACGCGACGATA
The DNA here is from genome assembly GCA_965602215.1 of uncultured bacterium. Classification (GTDB taxonomy): domain Bacteria; phylum RBG-13-66-14; class B26-G2; order WVWN01; family WVWN01; genus WVWN01. Next base: position 13,584 of record CBFCYS010000003.1, on the reverse strand, counting down.
CGACGTCGTTATTTTCGTCCAGTTCAATTTTACGGGGTACGGGGGGCTCTTCCGCCAGGCCGTAAGCCAGGATGATAAGGCGGTCGCCCACCTGGCCCAGGCGCGCCGCGGCGCCGTACAGCGTTATGTCTTTCGAGCCGCGCGGCAGCGGTATGGTGTACGTCTCGAGGCGATGGCCGTTATTGATGTTGAATACGTGCACCATCTCGCCCGGCAATAAGCCGGCGGCGTCCATGAGGTCCTCGTCTATCCCCAGGCTGCCCTCGTACGATAACTCAGTCGCCGTAATAGTCGCTCGGTATATTTTAACTACCAGGAACCGCCTTAGCATAACGCGTTCACCTCAGCTCGGAGGTCTTCTTCGCCGAGTATGGTGTTGTCGATGAGCCGGGTTTCGTTAACGAAAGCGGCGACGGCGGCCACGGCTCCCTTTTCCACCGTCGTCACCGGCGTCAGCTCTCGGGGGTGGACCACCTCGGCGTAGTCGACGCGTACCGACGGCTGCGCCGAGATGACGGCCGTCATCTCGCCAACGAATTTCGGCGGCCTCGTTTCCCCGGCGGAGAAGAGCTCCTGCGCCCGGGCCAACGCCCGAAAAAGGCACGTAGCCCGGCGCCGTTCCTCCGGCGATAGGTACTTATTGCGCGACGACATCGCCAGGCCGTCGGCCTCCCGTACGATGGGGAGTATCTCTATCTCAACGTCGAAGTCCAGGTCGGCGGCCAGCCTTTTGATGATTTGCGCCTGCTGGTAGTCCTTTTGGCCGAAATAAGCCGCGGTAGGCCGGCAGATGTTGAAGAGCTTCGCCACGACCGTCGCGACGCCGCGGAAGTGGCCCGGCCTGCGGGCGCCGCATAACCCGTCCGTCAGACGTTCGACGTCGACGTACGCGGCGTAGCCTTCCGGGTATATATCTTCCGCCGCCGGGGCGAATATTATGTCGACGCCTTCCGCCGCGGCGAGCTCGCGGTCCCGCTCGAAGTCGCGCGGGTAGCGCTCGAGGTCTTCGTTCGGGCCGAATTGCGTCGGGTTTACGAAGAGACTCACCACGACCTGTCGGCAATCGGCGCGCGCCCGCCGCATAAGCGAGAGGTGTCCTTCGTGGAAGTACCCCATAGTCGGCACCAGGCCGAGGCTGAGGTCTTTACGGCGAAACCCCTCCGCCGTGGCTCGCATTTCGAGGGGTGATTTTACGATTTCCACGGCCTAATCCCCGGAGGGCTTTTCGAGACGGGATACCTCTTCCCACACGTCTTCGGCCAAAGCCACGGATTCTTCCTGCGATGGGTATCGGCGCTCGCGGACCAGCTCGCCGTATTCTTCGACCGCGGCGCGCATGGCGCCCGTTACGTCCGCCAGCTTCCGCACGAACTTCGGGCTGTACCCGCGGTAAAAGCCGACGAGGTCGTGCAGGACCAGGATTTGGCCGTCGCAATCGGCGCCGGAACCGATACCGATGGTGGGGATATGCAGCGCCCGGGATATCAGGCCGGCGAGTTGCCACGGGACCATCTCGAGGACTATTGCGAAGCATCCGACCTCCTGGAGGGCGAGGGCGCTCTCCAGGAGGACCTTGGCCTGGGTCACCGTTTTACCCCGGACGATACGCCGTCCAAAGTAATGTACGCTCTGCGGCGTATAGCCGAGGTGGCCCATCACCGGGACGCCGGCGCCGATTATTTTCCGGATTCGAGCCAACGTCTCGGGTTGGGCGCCCTCGAGTTTGATAGCTTCGGCGCCGCCGTCTTTGACCATTCTCCCCACGTTGGCCATCGTCTTTTCGTCGCTTTCCTGAAAAGACATAAACGGCATATCCCCGACCAACAACGGGCGCTTAATCGCGCGGCGGACCATCGAGAGGTGGTATACCAGATCGTCGACGGTGACCTTGAGCGTTGTGTCGTGGCCCTGGACTACCATCCCCAGCGTATCGCCGACGAGGATGAGGTCCACGCCGGCTTCCTCCACCGTCGCCGCGGTGGGGAAATCGTACGCCGTAAGGCAGACGATAGGTTTGCCTTCGTGCTTCAGCTTGACGATATCGTTGGCGGTAATTTCGGCCACGAGGCGTCAGTATTTTTTCTCGTACAACGTGAGTTCGTAGGGCGCGAGCGCGGCCAACAGGCTGCTCGTAAAGACCCCTTCACCCGGTATCATAACGTCGTTGACGACGTCCATTAACGGCTTCAGGAAAAAAGGCCTGTCCTTTAAAGCTTCGTGGGGGATTTTCAGGTCCGGTTCGTCGACTATCAAGTCGCCGAACAACAGGATATCGATGTCGATGACGCGGGGGCCTGACCGGTCCGTCCCCTTGCGGCCCAGGTCCCGTTCGATTTGCAGGCACGTCTCGAGTAGTTCGCGCGGGCTGAGCCAGATTTCGACGTCGAGGACGCGGTTGAGGAAATCGGGTTGCTTCCCCGGCCCGGCGGCCGGAGATTCGTACGTAGGCGAAGCGCGGTCGAGGTATATTCCCCGAGCGCTCGCCACCGCGGACTCGCCGGCGTCGAGGTTGGCGAAGCGGTCGCCCACGTTCGAGCCGAGGGCGAGGTAGGCTCTTATTTTGTCTCGCATCATAAAGTTTTTTTGTGGTATCATTATAACACCCGGTAAACGGACCGTCAATTAAAACGGTTCCCACGTCGAGGTGCGTTCGAAGGAAGCATTGACCGGCCTTGTTATTTCGGCAACGGACGCCGGGGCGAATAAGGCCGAGGCGTGGGGCCTAACTTTCGACACGTGGGTTACTGCTTATGGTTGAAGAAAAAAAGCCGGCTCCGGAACGCCGTATTACGGTAGGCACGGTGGCCGTGGGCGAAGACGGCAAAAAACGGGTTATGGAAGCGCTTGATCGAGGGCGGATATCGGGCGGCAAGTTCGTCCAGGAATTCGAGGAGGCGTTCGCGGCATACCACGGCCTGAAGTACGGCGTCGCGGTCTCGAGCGGGACCGACGCCGACGCGGTCGCCGTGGCGGCGCTTCTCGAGCGCGGGGCGAAACGCGGCGACGAGGTTATCGTGCCCGCGGTGACGTTCATTTCGGTGGCGAACGCCGTCTTGCACGCGGGCCTCGTGCCCCGGTTCGCCGACGTCGACCCCGCCAGTTACAATTTGGACCCGGCCGCGGTCGAGGCCGCCGTTACGCCGCGTACGCGGGCGATACTGGCGGTGCACAACTTCGGCAGGCCGGCGCCGCTGGCCGAGCTCGAGGACCTGGCGGTCCGCCACGATTTGACGCTAATCGAAGACGCCGCCGAGGCCCACGGCGCGCGGTATCGCGGCCGTCTCGTCGGGACCTTCGGCGCTATGGCGACGTACTCGTTCTACGTCGCGCACATATTGACCACCGGCGAGGGGGGGATGGTAATAACCGACGACGCCGAGCTGGCGCGCCTGTGCCGCAGCCTGCGGGCCCACGGCCGCGCGTGCGACTGTAAGGTCTGCGTCCTGAACGTCGACTCGAGCTACTGCCCCCTCCGCTACAAGTACGGCGAAGATACCGACATCCGCTTCCACTTCGAGCGGGTGGGGTTCTCCAGCAAGATGAACGAGATGGAGGCGGGGCTCGGCCTGGAGCAAGTCGCGAAGATGGACGACATCGTACGGGCGCGGCGCTCTCGCCTCGAGTACTTCAACGAGCATTTGGCCCGGTACGAGGATTACCTCACCCTCTTCCGCCCGGGCCCGGACGAAGAGATAAGCCCCCTCTGTTATCCGATCGTAATCCGCCCGGAGGCCCCCTTCAAACGGTTCGAGCTTACGAAGTGCCTGGAGCAACACGGCGTCGAGACCAGGCCGGCCTTCGGCTGCATACCCACCCAACAGCCGGCGTACGCGTGGATGGGTTATCGGGAGGGCGACTTCCCGGGTGCGGAGTACGTGGGCTCGCGCGGGTTTTATATCGGCTGCCACCAGAATATTACCGACGATGACGCGGCGTACGTCGTCGGCGTATTCGACGATTTCATGAAAAATTGTTAAGAGGCGCCCCGCGGCCGTACGCTCCGCCCGGGGTGTCCGGCGCGCGCTACATTATGCCACCAAAGATACTAGTCGTTATTCCGACCTACAACGAGCGCGACAACGTCGGCGCATTGTGCGAGGAGCTGCTGTCCCGGCCGGAAAGGCCGGACGTGTTGGTAGTGGACGACAATTCGCCCGACGGCACCGCCGCGGAAGCGGAGGAGGTGGGGCGGCGCTACCCGGGGAGGTTGCACGTCTTACGCCGGGAGGGAAAGGGCGGCCGTGGCGGCGCGGTCCTGGCCGGTTTCGCCTGGGGGTCGGGCGGCGGGTACGACTATTTTTTCGAGATGGACGCCGATTATTCGCACCGCCCGGGCGAGCTCCCGCTCTTTTTGGAAGCGGCGCGGGGGGCGGACGTCGTCGTCGGCTCGCGGTACCTGCCGGCCTCGCGGATCGTAAACTGGCCGCGCGCCAGGCGGTTCTTCAGTAAGCTTGCCAACAGCTACGCCCGGTTCTTCTTGCGGATACCCATAACCGACTACACCAACGGCTACCGGTGCTATAGCCGGGCCGCGGTGGAGGCGCTCGACGCGGGCGCCGTCGACGCTTCGGGGTACGTCGTGTTGAGCGAAGTCGCGTACCAACTCTACCGGAGGGGGTTCCGTTTCGCGGACGTACCCACCGAATTCGTAAACCGGCGGCGGGGCGAATCCAACTTGTCGCCGGGCGAGATACTCTCGGCCTTCGTGGGCGTATTACGCCTTCGCGCCAGGGGCGGCCGCTTTACCCCCCGCGCCGATAGGCCTTGACGGGACGGCGATTTTTCGGTAACATACTCGACGCTGTGACACGTAAAGAAAAAAAACCTAAACCGAGCAAAGCGCCCCGACGGCGCGTAAACGTTATGGTAGTGCCGCACGGCGGCGGCCGGAGCCGGAACTTATTCGTCCACGGCTTCGTGCTGGTCTCGCTGCTGATTGCGAGCGGCGCGGTATTGGTATTCGCGGGCCTGATGGTTTCGGATTACTGGAAGAACATTATCAAGCTTTCGCAGTTGGTAACGTACGAACGTCGAGACCGCGAAGAGAGTTATAAGCTCAAGGTGATGGAGAAGGGCATAGGCGAGCTGAATACCAAAGTAGACGACGTCTCGGGGCAGTACGACGCGTTGGTAAACGGCCATCGTTTGAACGAGGTCCGCTCGCCGGAAGCGTTGTTGCCGGAGGGGGAGCCGGAGGGCGATAATTCGCTCCCGGATATCGAGGGGCGCGTCGCGCGGTTGGAAAAGAACCTGGCGCTCGTGCGGCGGCGCTTCGACGAGGACCCCGGTTCGCTCGCCGGCGTCCCCTCCGTTCTTCCGTGCAAGGGTTGGTTGTATCGCGGCTTCGGCAACACCGTTTCGCCGTTTACGGGCCGCGTCGAGATGCACCGGGGGTTGGACCTGTCCGCGCCGCGCGGAACGCCTATAGTCGCCGCGGCCGGGGGCGTGGTGACCGCCGCCGGCCTGGAGGAACACTACGGCCTAACGGTCGAGATCGACCACGGCAACGGCTACGTTACCCGCTACGGGCACAATATGAGGAACGCGGTCCGCGCCGGCACGCGCGTTAAACGGGGCCAGATTATCGCCTACGTGGGCAGCACCGGCCGCTCGAGCTGTACGCATCTCCATTATGAAGTGTTGAAAGACGGCGTCGCGCTGAACCCGCGCTATTTTATATTACGCGAGCCGTCCTCGCCGTGGCCCGAGAGGGTTTCAGAGACTAAAATATAAAAAGCCGACCGTCCGGTCGGCTTTTAAGTAGGCGGCGTCGAAGGGTTATTCCGGTTCGCGCGCTTCCGGCCCCTGCGTAAACGCCTCCACCGTATCCTCGAACATCGTCAGTTTGCCGAGTTTCGTCTGGGCTTCGTCGGCTTCGGGAGTGCCGGCGTAATCGGCCACGACCTTACGGTACGCCTCGGCGGCGTTTTCGGCGTTGTCCAGCAGTTGGTAGGCATCCCCCATATACACGTAGCATTTGGGGGTTTCGGGCGCGTCGGGGTACTTTTCGACGACTTCTGCGAAAATGGCCACGGCGTCGTCCGCCCGTTGCGCCGTCAGGTCAATAAAGCCTATCTGGGTCAGCGCGCCCGGGGCGAGGCCGCTCTCGTTTTCGGGGTCCTGGGCGACGATTTTCTCGAAGCGAGGCCGCGCCTTTTCGTACCGGCCCGTCTCCACGTACATCGTACCGACCTCGTACGCCAACTTCAAGTCGTCGGCGTTCGCCTCTTCCCTCGCCAGGAGTTCGCGCACCGTCTCGACCCGGCCCGCGATGACGTCGTCTACCAGCTTCGAAAATTCTTCCGACGTAACGGCGCCGACGACGCGCGTTATCTCCTCGCCCTGGGGCGTGTAGAATATCGTCGTCGGGTAAGCGCCCACGCCGTACGTTTTGGGGGTGTCCTCGTCCACGTCGGAGTCGATATGGACCGCGACGAAGCCGGCGAGCTTCTTCTGGACTTCGGCGTTATCCAATACGTCGTACTCGAACTGCTCCGACATTTTACTCCAGTCGGCGCTATAGTACACGACGAGGGTTTTGCTTTCGTCCACCGCTCGTTCCTTGCCCTCGTCCATTGAGGTAAGCCACTTTACGCCCTCGGCGTCTTTCTTGCCGCAGGCCGCAAACAGGGCCACGGCGCAGATGAGCGACGCGACGGCTAACGTTCGGGTCCGTTTCATATTATTACTCCTTACGTCGGAATATATAAGAGACCAGAGCGCCTATAGTTCCTAACATTATTAGCACTCCCGCTAAAATTACGTATGCGGAGGAGATGTCGACGTGGTACTTATTATGGTACCCGCGCGCGAAACACAGAATCCCTATCCCGGTGACCACGGCGGCGACGCTGAAGCCGAGCCGTTGCAGAAAAGCGCCCTGGTTAATGAGGCGTTCCAAAGCCGGGTCGCGTACCCTGCGGGCGCGCCGTAATATCCCCCGCCGTTCCTTAATCGTGCTATTATAAATCCACAGTACGGCTAGCAGGCCGCCGATTATGGCCGCGCCGTACGTAAAGACGTCCAAGGCGTCGAATAACGCTTCCATTGCAACGCAATTATCGGCACGCGGCCCGCGAAAGTCAAGGCTAAACGGCGCGCCGGTTTCGAATTTATGGTGGACGAGCTGACGCTGAAAGTACTGTTGGCCGAGTTGGGCCCCGTTCTCGCCGGCGCGACGGCGTTGTCCGCGTACCGGCCCGCGCCCGGTGTCTTCGCGTTGGAGCTCAGAACCCGGGACGGCCGGCGGGGCGCGCTCACGTTGGTCCCGCGGGACGGCGGCGCGATATTTTTCGGCGGCGCCCCGGGCAAGCGCCGCGGCGAGCGCGTCCGTGCGGGCCTGGAGGACGCCGAGCTCGTCGCCGCGGAGCAGTGGCAGGACGACCGCCTCGTCGTCTTCGACTTCGCCGTGGGAGGCGGCCGGCGGCGGTTGGTGGCTGAGTTCTTCGGGCGGGCCGGCGGCCTGTTCGTCCTGGAGGACGACGCCGTGGCCGCCGTTTTATCCGGGCGGCCCCTCGCGGCCGGCGAGAAATACCCCTGGCCGACGGGTCGGCAGCGGGCGCCGGCCGAAAGCCTTTCCGCCGGCGACGTATCAGCGTACGCGGCGGCTCGCGACGCCCGGGCGCTCACGCGGGAGGTCGCGTACATGTCGCCGTGGGCGGCGCGGGCGATCGTCGGCGACGGCGACGCGGAGGCCGCGGCTCGGCGGCTCGGCGTATTCGCCCGGGCCGTGTCGGCCGACGGCGTCCGGCCGGTAGCCGTGTCGGCGGACGGCGTATGGCGTCCTTTCCCCTGTGACATCTTCGACGCCGTTTGCTTCGACGAAGTTCGACCTTTCGAGAACGCGAACGCCGCGGCGGCGTTCGCGTACGCCGAGAACGAACGCGCCGGGAAATTTATCGCCGCGGGCAAGGCGTTGGAGCGCCGTTTACTTGCCAACGTTAGGAGGCTAGAGCGCCAGCGGAAGGCGCTCGAGCGCAACCGCGACGAATATGCCGAATACGACCGGTATCGGCGTATGGGGGAAGCGCTCAAGTACAACCTGGCGGCGGTGCGGAGGGGCGCGACTAAGGTGACGTTGCCGGACCCGTACGGCGAAGGGAATATCGAAATCGAGTTGAGGCCGGAGCTTCCGCCGGTGGCTAACGCGGAACGGCTCTTTACCCGGTACAAAAAGGCCAAACGGGGCGTCGAGGCCGTGGCGGCGCGCCTTAAGGCCGTCGACGAGGAGCTCGCGCGCGTGCGAGACGAATTGGAAAAGGTGCGGGCCGCAACGGATTTGGCCGGGCTCGAGCCGTGGCTGGGGAAGACCAGGGAGGGAGATAGTTCGAAGCGCGAACCCGCGGCCAGGGCCGGCCCGGGCCGCCGGTTTTTATCCTCCGAAGGCCTGCTGATTCTGGTCGGCAGGAGCGCGGCCGAAAACGACGAGCTGACGTTCAAGTACGCGCGGCCGCACGACCTCTGGCTCCACGCCGAGCAGGCGCACGGCTCTCACGTTATAATACGTCGGCCGGATAAGAATAAGGCGGTGCCGCGGCGTACGCTCGAGGAGGCCGCGGCGCTCGCGGCGTTCTATTCGTCGGACAAACACGCCGGCGTGGTCCCGGTGGTCGTCGTGGAGCGGCGCCACGTGCGGCGCGCCAAAGGGCCGGCGGGTCGCGTTACCCACCGCGGCGGCGACGTCGTCTTCGCCGAGCCGCGGGCGAATTTAAAACCCGCGTCCTAACGCGGGCCGGGAAGTTCTCGTTAATCGAGTTCCGCTGCTACATCTGCGACGGCGCGCTCACGCCCAACAGGCGGAGCGCGTTTTTCATCGTCCGGCCTACGGCGCGCGTGAGGACGAGGCGGGCGCGTGCGGCGGCTTCGCTCGGCGCCTGTAGAATGCGGTGAGGGTGGTAATAATTATGAAACAAGGAAGCGAGGGCGGTGGCGTAAGCCGTAAGGCGGTGGGGCTCGCGGCGCGCCGCGGCGGCGGCGACGACTTTGGGGAATTCCCATATCGCCCGGGCCAACACCCTTTCTTCGGCCTGGTCCAGCGCCGCCAGGTCGGCTTCTTCGGGCGGGGACTGGGCCGCCTCGGCGCCGGCCTCGCGCTTGATGCTCTCGACGCGGGCGTGGCAATACTGCGCGTAGTAGACCGGGTTCTCCGGCGACTGCGTACGCGCCAGCTCGAGGTCGAAGTCGAGGTGGGAGGTCGCCGTCCTCATCAAAAAGAAGAACCGCGCCGCGTCGACGCCGATGTTATCCAGAACTTCGCGCATCGTGACGAGGCTGCCGGCGCGCTTCGACATTTTAACCTTTTCGCCGCCCTCGAGCAGGTTGACCTGTTGCGATATGATGACCTCGAGCCAGCCGGCGGGCATCCCCAGTAGTTCCGCCATGGCGTGCAACTTTTTAACGTGGCCGTGGTGGTCCGGCCCCAGCACGTCTATCGCCTTCGCGAAACCCCGTTCGTGTTTATTGAGGTGATAGGCTATGTCGGCCATGAAGTACGTGGGCCGGCCGTCGGCGCGGACGATGACGCGGTCCTCGTCGTCGCCCGCGGCCGTCGTCTTGAGCCACAACGCGCCGTCTTTCTCGTATACCGCGCCGCGCTCCTTGAGCAGGCGCCGCGCCGCGTCGACGTCGGCGGGGTACAGCGAATCCTCGCAGAACCATACGTCGAAGTTCACGCCGAAGTCAGCCAGGTCCGCCTTCTGCCCGGCGATGATTTCGTCGGCCGCGGCGGCGGCGATTTTACCCGCGTCGTCGCCGTCGGAAATCTTGCCATTTTCTTGCAGCCGGCGGGCGAGGTCGACGACGTATTCGCCGCGATAACCGCCTTCGGGGATTTCCGCTTCCTCGCCGCGCAGTTCGGCAAGGCGGGCGCGCACCGATTGCCCCAGCAGGTCTATTTGGGTGCCGACGTTGCAGACGTAGAACTCGCGTTCGACGGCGTATCCCGTAAACTCGAGGAGGCGGGCGAGGGCGTCGCCGTACGCGGCGGCCCGCGCGTTGACGGCGTTCAGCGGGCCGGTGGGATTGGCGGAGACGAACTCGACTTGCACCCGGGCGCCGCGGCCTTCGTCGCCGCGGCCGTAGTCGTCCCCCCGCGCCAGCGCGTCGCGCAGCGAATCGAATATCACGGCGTCGGCCAGGCGGACGTTGACGAAGCCCGGCCCGGCCACCTCTACGGCGGCCGCGGCCGGCGCTTTACGCAGCTCTTCGGCCACGTCCCGGGCCAACGTACGCGGGTCGGCTCCCAGCTCTTTGGCGAGCGCCAACGCGGCGTTCGTCGTTAAGTCGCCGTGTTTCGGGTCGGGGGGAACGGCGAAGTCGGCCGCTTCGTCGGCGGCCTCGGCGCCGAGCCCGGCGAGGGCGTTGCGTAGGAGTGTTCGGAGTTCTTCTTCCATCTACGGCGCTTCCGGCTCGTACGCCACCTGGGGCGCGTCGCCCCACAGGCGCTCCAGCTCGTAGAATTCGCGTGTCTCCGGGTCGAAGATATGGACGACGACGTTGTTGAGGTCCATCAGGACCCACCGCCCGAGCGCGTAGCCTTCGGCGTGGTGTACGCCGCAACCCTGTTCGCCGGCCCCTTCCTCCACCCGGTCCGCGATGCCCCGTAGATGCCGTTTCGTTTCGCCCGTGCAAATAACGAAATATTCCGCCAACGCCGGAAAAGCCCGGACGTCCAAAATTACGATGTCGCGGGCTTTCAATTCGTACGCTTCCCGAGCGGCCAGGACGGCTTTTTGACGGGAATTTATTTTTTCGTCGCCGAACGTAGTCCCCTCCGCCGTGCATTGTCTGCGCTGGGCCACTTAAGCGATCCGCCCGGGGTACTGGTTCAACCCTTCGGTCAGGCAAACCATAGCGAGGGCCAGCTCGTCCTCGCCCAAGACGTACGCGATGCGGGCCTCGCGCAGACCCAGTCCCGGCGTCGAGTAGAAGCCGTCGGCCGGGGCCAACATCGTCGTCGCGCCGTCGAGGTCGAAGTCGGTCAACATCCACGAGACGAACTTCTCGGCGTCGTCCACCGGGAACTCGGGCACCATGTAGAAAGCCCCCGCCGGCTTATAACCCACTACCCCCGGCATCTTCGCCACCGCGTCGTAGACGATGTCGCGCCGTCGTCTGAAGTGTTCTATCATAGGTTGGACGTACTCCTCGGGCGGCAGTTTAAGGGCGGCGGCGGCGGCGAACTCTTCCACCACCGGCGGCGACAGCCGCGCCTGGCCCAGCTTGAGGGCGGCCGCGACGACGTCGGCGTTGCGCGAAACCAGGCAGCCGATGCGCGCGCCGCATACGTTGAACCGTTTGGAGAGGCTGTCCGTAACTATTACCCTGTCGGCGACGGCCGGCATGCTCAACATCGACGTATGGCTCAGGCCGTCGTAAACGAACTCGCGGTAGACCTCGTCGGCGATTATAAAGAGGTCGTGCTTTTCGGCCACCTCGGCGACCATATTGAGCTCGTCTTCGCCGTAGACGGTGCCGGTGGGGTTGTTGGGGTTGCAAATGGCAATGGCCCGGGTCTTTGGGCCGACGGCGGCCTCGACGACCTCGCGCGGAGGCAGGCGGTAGCCGGCGAGCGGCTCCGTCGCCAGCGGCTTGAGCGTGACGCCGACGACGGCGGCGAAGCCGTTGTAGTTGGTGTAGAACGGTTCGAAAACCAGGATTTCTTCGTCGACGCCGGCCACGCAGAAGAAAGCGAATAGCAGCGCCTCGGAGCCGCCGGTCGTAACCAGGATCTCGTCCGGCGACAGCTCGATGCCGAAGCGGCCGTAATATTCGCGGTAGGCTTCGCGGAGCGCCACCTCGCCTTCCGAGCGGCCGTACGCGACGACCTTGGCCGGATACTCGCCGAGGGCTTTCAGGAACGCCTCCGGCGACGGTAGGTCCGGTTGGCCTATATTAAGGTGGTAGACATGGACGCCGCGTTTCTTGGCGGCGTCCGCCAGCGGTATTAATTTACGTATGGGCGACGCGGGCAACGCGCCGGCCCGGGTCGAAAGAGCCGGTTTCGTCTTCTGCATTTCTTATCCTCCGCTCGAGGAGCTTCCTAAAAGAGCGTTTGCCTTGAGAATATAACCGATATCGGCACGCCGGTCAAGCCTTACCGGCAACACCCGCGGCGGGCCATGATTTCTTGACCGCCGCCGGGGAGGTTGTTATAATCGCCAATAGCGTTTTATTCATACCAACTAAGGCGGTCCTGTTTTATGGCGGTTATAGGGAACATACGAGACTTGACGCTGGTTGACCTCTTCCAGATAGCGCAGTTGGGAAGGCGAACGTGCGTTTTGACGGTGGATGACGAGCACGGTATTTGGTACCGGACGTACTTCGCCGACGGCTTCGTCATCTACGCCGATTCCAACAAGCGGTACGCGCCGTTGGGCGAGGACCTCGTAAACGCCGGCGTTATTACGCGGGCCCAGCTCAAGGCCGCGTTGGCGGAATACGAAGTCCTGGGCTCCGACCGCCCCCGCTTCGGCACGTTCCTATTGTACCGGGGGGTCATCGACCGCGAGACGCTGGTGGAGTTCATTCAACGTAAGATAAAAATAAAGCTTTTCGATATGTTCCTCATCGAGGACGGGACGTTCACGTACGAGCTCGCGCCTTACCGTTTGGACGAGGACATTACGGTTTCGATATCCGTTACCGAGATCGTGATGGAGTCGACCAAGCGGGTCGACGACTACAAGCGGTTCGGCAAGAGGATACCGTCGGTGGACCTTGTCGTCCGCAAGGAGACCAGACCCTGGTCCGAACTACTACGGGGCGACTACGAGTTCTCCGGCGTCGAGAAGGACATCCTGGGGCTCGCCGACAAGGGTTTAACCATCCGGGAGATGGCGAAAGCCCTCAATATCGACGACCATCTGGATCTGTTGAAAATAGTAAACGGATTTTTGAACCTTGGCCTCGTCCGGTTGGGAATGCCGGAGCCGGCCCTCGATTGACGGAAGACGTTGACGCACGCAGGGCGCCCGCGATGGGCGCCTTTTTCTTGGCATCCGCCGTAACGCCGCCGACCGTGCGCCGGGCTCGGCCTCTCGAGCCCCCCCTTACCGTATAATCCTGCACTCTCCCGGGACCGCCGCCGACGAGAAGTCCGGGACGCCGTCGGTTTTACCATTTAAAATAAGGTTCGTTTTTTAGTCGCTGAACAGGCCGCAGCACCGGCTGCATCCCGGGAATAGGCCGCGGCCTGCGAGCTCGGCGCGGAACCGCCGGAACGCCGGGCCGTTCCAGATTTCGCTGAAAGGTTTTTCCCGCACGTTGCCGACGTCGAGGCCGAGGCACGGTGATACGGTCCCGTCCGGGAACACGTCCGCCCGGAGCCAACGCGAAAAACACTCGTTGCGGAAATTGCGGCGCGGGCTTTCGTAAAACGGCTCCAGCTCCCGCTCGTCGAGGTCCGGGTAGAAGTTGACCGTGAAAGGCCAGCTTTTGCCCTTTATCGCCTTTACCCGGCGTCGAAGCGCGTCGACGTCCACGGGCGGCATCTCCGCCGCCACGAAACCCTGCAAGTACGTCGTTTCCCGGCCGAAGAGCTCGGCGAATAACGCGCGCTGGGCGTCGGCGGTCTCCTGGTCC
>CBFCYS010000002.1:0-43939 GCA_965602215.1 uncultured bacterium | reverse complement strand
CGGCCGCCATCTCCGACCCTCCTTTCGGGTCGTGCGTTAACGCTGTCTTTTTATCGCTCATATCATACTATCTCCGTGGCGGAGTCGTTGCCGTTAAAAAATAAAATCGAAAACCCACCGAGTCGGGTCGGTGGGTCGGCGTAACCGTTGAGCGCAACTACTTTAATCTCAAAGAATTACACCTCGCCACCGGGCAGCAGGCATAGTAACCCACCCGGAAAAGGAAACACCCTCCCGCGTTATCCGCGGAAGGAGCTCCGGGTGGTATGCCAATTTACGTATCATCATCGCAAAAACTTCCTCTCAGCGTACTTAGCCGTATATATAACACAATATGCCGGAAAGTCAAGTTATTTTTCGGCGTTTCAGCGGCTCTCAGAACGTCCGCGTTTGCGTCGTATAGAATTCTATCTCGGGGATGTCTATCAAGCGTATCTGGAACCAGTAGATAACGTCTCCGCGTTCCAACGAAATACGCACCTCGGCCTCCCAGCGGTGGAGGTTGCGGTATACGCGGTAGTGTTCGCTGATAACCTCTCGCTCGGCGATGTCGTAGTAGGCGTCGTAGCCCATCCGCCACTTCTTGGTGAGGTCGAAGGAGAAGGCCCCCTTCAACGTGTGGAGGTCGAAGCCGCCCTCGGACCAGGTGTAGTCGTGCGTGAGCGAGAAGTTCCAACCCCGGCCCATCCCCTCGCCGGCCTCGTAACGCCGGCCCGTTATGGTATCGATGTTGTAGACGTTGGGGTCGAGGTCCTCGTCCTCCGGCGTGCGCGGTTCCCCGTAGGCGTCCGTGGCGTCGCGCCACGACTGGTCGAGCTCGCCTTCCTCCCGCCCCAGCGGCCCGGTCGTAAACGATATCGTCGTCGTAGCGTCGAGGTCGAGCAACGTGAAGTCGTACATATCGTTGGTGAGCTGTAGCTGGTGGGACAAGAAATACCAATCGCGGAAGTTGGGCGAAATCTCTACGGTGTTGACGAGGTTGCTGAACGGCCGTTCGCCCGGGTAACTGAGCGGCCCCAGGTTGTAGGTGGCGGAGGTGTCCCACGTCGCGAGGTTGACCACCTTCCCCAACGTCGACGCCTTACGCAGCCGCGGGATGGATCCGCCGCGCGGGGCTTCCACGCCGCCGCGCTTGGGCCGGTACACGTCCTCCCACGAGCGCGCCGGGCCCTCGCCGCCGGCCTCGTCCGCCTCCGCTTCTTCCTCTTCGGGGAACTTGATGTCGAACGATTGCCGCAGCGCGAACGAGAGCATGCTCTGCTCGGGGTAGACCGCGCCGCCGTCGACCATCCACGACTGGTCGATGTCGGGCCGGTAGCTGTGCGAAACGGCGGGGTTGACGATGTGGCGGAAGACGGTTTCGCCGCGCTCGAAGATGCCGTAGACCTTGGTCGAGGCGCTGACCGCGGCGTCCCAGGTGCCGAGGAAGCGGTTGTTGCGGCCGAACCTGTCGCGGTCGAACCAGTAGCCGTGGCCGGCGGCGCCCGGGTCCAGCCTAAGGTAGCGGAATAGGGTCAGCGGCCGCGACGTCGAGAGGTCCGCCGAGCCCTCCTTGAGCACCGAGCCCGCCTCCTCGAAATCGTAGTAGTTTACCCAGCTCGCGTTGTACTGGTAGTAGAAGCGCGTCTCGGCCAGCTCTTTGCGCGTGGCGTAGAAGTTGACGCGGGGGAACGGGTCCCTGGTCCGCTGGATGGTGCCGCCGTAGGGCTCGGTCTCGTGGGGCGGCTCGGCCTGGAGTATCCCCAACTGCGACGAGCTTCCGCCCTCCTCGGTCTTCTCTTTCGTGAAACGCGCGTCGACCGAAAGCTGGTAGTCGGTCCAGTTCTGCGAGACGTTGGCGAACGACTGGAGGTTCTGCTCGGTCCGGATCTCGAAATCTTCGTCGAAGTAATCGTCGTACGCGGTGCTGTTGCGGAGGTCGAGGCGCAGCAGCGCCGCGGCGTTGTCGGTGAAGTCCTGGCGGTGGGAGGAATATATTTTCCACCACTCGACGGCCTCATCGCGCTGGCGCATGTGGCTGGCGTAGAAGTTGTTGACGGTGGAGCGGCTGCCGTAGAGGTAAACCAGGTTCGCGCCCTTGCGCCACCCCTTTGTGGCGTTATAGTCCAACAGGAAAGTGGCGTCGGAGAAGTCATTGATGACCCAATAGAAACCGTTATTGACCGTAAGTTTATCCCGTTTAGCATAACGGATGTACGGCGCCAGGAAGCCGGAGTGGCGGTCTTTGCGGAGGGAGAAGAAGTAGAAAGGCGCCGCCGCTATCGGGACCTCGCCCATGAAGAGGACCGCGGGCCGCGCTACCACCTTGTCCTCCACGTAGATTTTGAGCCTGGGCGACCAGAAGCGGTAGTGCGGCTCGCCCAGGTCGCAGGTGGTGAACGAGCCGCGCTGCGCCGCGATGGTCTTCTCTTCTATCTTCTTGATGCGCCGGCCGCGGTAGTAGCCCTGGGCCGACTCGGCGTCGCCCTCCAGGATGACGCCTTTCCCGGTCTCGAGGTCGTACGACATCCGCACGCCGAGCATGGTCTGGGTGGGGTCGGTCAGCTCGCAGTACCCCTCCGCGACGACGAGGTCGCGGCCCGAGAAGAACCGCACCCGGTCCGCGGTCAGCGTCGTTTCGCCGTACGAGACGGTCGCGTCGCGGTACAGCGACACCGTGTCCTCTTTTATAAGATATTCAATCCACCCCGTCTCTTCGTCCACCACGAAGCGCACCTCGTCCGGCCCGAGCGGCGGCTCCTCCAGCTCGGCGCGGGCCTCGCCCGCGGTCACGGCCTCCAGCGGCGCGGTAAGGCCGCGTTCCGCCCGGACCTTCTCTACCCACGCCGCGGCCTCCTCCCCCTCCAACGAAAATTCCTCGTCGCCGGGTCGCACGAAGTATACAAAAAAATCGCCCACCTCACCCTCGTCGGGGTCCTGGAGAACCGTGGCGCCGGCCGGCGAGGCCGCGACCGCCAACGATATTAAAACAGGCCAAATATTTCTAATTATTTTGCCCAACGCCTACGACCCGCGCGTAAAAGACTTCCCGCGCCGAAATCACTCCACCGCCGATAACACCCTTCCCCACCGCACGTGGCGCCAGAACTCGTACCACTTCGTCAGGCGGACGTCCTCGCCGTCTATCAGTATTTCGCCGCCGGCGTCGCAGATGTACTCCGGCCTCGTCGGCTCTTCGCCCCCTTCGGTTCCGGCGAGCCGCGTTCGGTAAAGGCGGGAGACGCGCGCGCGGTGCTTGGGGCAGTAGTCCGGGCACCACGACCAGTACACGAGCGCGGTCCGCCCCTTTATGAGGTCGCGCGGCACGAAACCCCAGTACCGGCTGTCGCGGCTCTCGGCGCGGTTGTCGCCCATCACGAAGTACGCGTCCGGCGGGACCTTGAACGGCCCGAATTCGTAGGACGCCGCGTCGTACAGGTACGGCTCGCGGAGCGGTTGGCCGTTAACGTACACGTAGGCCCCGTTCCCCAACACGACGTCGCCCGGAACGCCGATAACGCGCTTCACGTAATCGCGCCGCGGGACGCGGCGGCGGTGGACGACGAGCTCGTACGTCTCGCGAAACCACTTGCCGACCGTCATCTCGTTGTCCTGGTGGGGATATTTGAAGACGACGACGTCGCCGCGGGCCGGCGCTCGGAAGCGGTAGCTCACTTTCTCCACCACTACGTAGTCGCCCACCAGCAGGGTCCGTTTCATGGAACCCGAAGGTATCTTGAAAGCCTGGACGACGAAAGCGCGCAGCACGAACGCCACGACCACGGCGATGAGTATCGCCTCCGCGTAGTCGCGGCCGAAGGGCTTTTTCGCCGCGGCGCGCATCCGGCGCCTGGGCTCGAGCTCTTCGCTTTCGCCGCCGTTGTTTTTCTCGGTCGACTTCATCTCGGTTTTAACGGCGCCCGGGCCGGCCGCCACGGCGCGCGTACGCCGTCGCCCGGGAAAATCTTAATAAAGGACTTGGCCCCTGAAGAGGGCCAAGGTGAACGCGATACGTTGTGACGCCGACCCGGCCGTGCGCCGCGCCCGGCTACTTGATTATCTTGGCCAGGAACTCGCGCAGGCGGACCGTCGTCTGGCGAAGGCCGGCGCTCTGGATAAGCAACGTTTGCCCGAACAAACGGTGTTCGTAAAGCGGGTCCGCGGCGCACACCGCCCAAAAATCTTCGACCGAGAGATGCAAGTACTTCACCGGCGTCGCGGCCACGGCCGAAACGTAATGCTCCTTGCCGTCCATCAGGCCGTCCAGACCCACGACGTCTCCCGGCTGCCACCGCAGCAGCACCAACCCCCGCTTCTCGTCCACCCTCTTAATATAGTCGACGTTGCCTTCGACGATAACGTAAAGGCCGTCGGCCGGCTTCCCCTCGACGACGAGCGCCTTCCCCGCTTCGGCCTCGCCCTCGGTACAACGCGCCGCCGCCGTCTCCAACGCTTCGGGCGGCAGCGTCTTAAAGAGTTCGCACTCGGACAGTATCTTAAGGCGGCCTTCCATGGCTCGAGTTTAAAATTGGCTCATCTTATAGTAGCCCTCGATCTTAGCCGTCGTCTCGCGGGCTCGCTCGCAAAAGTTTAGTATTATCGCCTTGAGCAGTTTATTGGCCACCGGCATATCCTCGGCGGTCAAGCGGTCGAACGCCTTGCGCTCGAGCCACAACAGCCGGCAGCTGCCGCGGGCGTACACCGTCGCCGAAATCGGCGCGGCCTCGATGAGCGACATTTCGCCGAAGAAATCGCCCTCGCCCAGGAGTTTTATCTCCTCGGTCCCGGCGCCGGATATTTGCGTCGTGACGGAGCATTTGCCGGCGTCTATAAGGTAGAGCCTCTCGCCCGCGGCGCCCTCCTTGATGATCAACTGGCCGTCGTTGTACGTCCCCTCGTCGACGACGATGCGGACCATGTCGAGTTCCTGGCCCGAGAACTCGCGGAAGAGGCGGTTGCGGCCGAGCTCGTCGCGCGCGATCATCGCTCGCGCCGCCCCCATAAAAACCGCAGCAGGTCCGCGGCGCGAACGGTCCCCACCACCGCGCCGTCGTCGTCCACGACCACCGCCACTTCGGCGCTCGAGTTCGCGAACGCTTCCACTACCTTCTCGGGCGGGTCGTTCACGTTCACCGTAAGGAATTTCCGGTCCACCACGCCGGCGACGGACCGCAGCGTCGTCGCGGCGCCCGCCGGCGCCTCGAGCCGCGCCTCGTACTCCACCAGCCGCTCGCGCGCCCACCGGTAGAACTTCACGCTCAGAACCCGGTCGAAGCCCACGATCATCGGCACGGTGGGGCGGCCGGCGATGAAGTCGAGATGGTTCTGAAGGGCGCACCGGCTGGCGTCCACGTCCACCCGCAGGAAATACCGCAGCGACGAGTCCGGCACGAGGTCGTCGTCGTCCTCGGGTACGGCGGAAAGGAACGTCAGGTCCTTCAGGTCGCGCTCCCACGACGGCTCGTAGGCGTCGCCGGCCGCGGCGGCCGCGCTCAGCTCGTCGTCCTGGTCGGTATACTTCTCCGAATACTTCTCGATGGTATCGACGGCGTCGGCCAGGAAGACCCCCAACGCGCAGTCCACGCCCCAAATCGCGCCCGCCAGCACGAAGGCCGCGTCGTCCGAGTGCCCGGGGCCGGCCCGGTCGCGGATGTACAGGTACCGGTACCGGTCGTCGTCCACCTCTTCCGGCGGCAGCTCGACGATGAGGCCGTTTTTGCGGAACTCCTCTATCTCGTCTTCGTGCGCTCCGTGGGACAGCTTCTCGCTGTCGAGGTCCATCTCGCGCATGACGTCGGCGTCCACGACGTAGCAGGAGCCGCCGCCGATGGTGATGCCGGTCTCGGCCTCCACCCCGGCCCGCACGTCCGAGTTGTCGCGCTTGCCGCCGACGTATATGCCGCGCAGGACGGCCGCGGGCTCGACGGTGAAATCGGCAAGGAACGGCACGGAAAAAAGCGGCTTGCCGTCGGCGTCCGCCAGCGCCGTCGCGTCTTCGCCGGCAACGGCGCGCTCGACCCACCCGAAGACGTCGTCTATCAACTTCTGCCGGGCGCGCTTGACCTTCGCGGCGTCGAGCCGCAGCGCGCGGACGACGTCCGCGGTGGTGACGTCGACGAAGCGGCGCGGCCGGAACGCGCCGTGGCCGTTGTGCGCGTGGCCCTCCACCGTCTGGATCAATATAAGGCGCTCGACCGCGGCCGAGACGTCGAGGCGCTCGCGCTTGAGGAGCCGGTCGAAATCCGCGCGTATAAGTCCTCGCAACTCGTCATCCATATTACTTGTGACCTCGCGAAATTCTATAGTATGAAAACTGAAGTCCTATGTCAATCAAGGCGTTACGAAAAAGGCCCCCGCTACGGGGGGCCGCCGGGGTCCTCGGCCTCGGGAGGCCGCTTGTAATAAGGCCCCTCCAGGTAACGCCGTTCGAGCTTCTGGGCCAATATCTTCAACGTCGCCGTTACCGGGACCGCGGCCAAAAAGCCCACCACGCCGAAGAACTTCGCGCCCACCAGCATCGCGACCATCGTGACGACGGGGTGCAGGCCGACGCGGCGCCCCACTATCCGCGGCGCCAGGATGTACCCGTCGAAGACGTTCACCACCACGTACAGGACAAGCGCCAGAACGAGCCGCCGACCCGGGTCCGGCCCCAACAGGATAACGACCAGCGCCGGAATGGCGCCGATGTACGTCCCGACGTACGGCACCATGTTGGCGAAACCGGCGAATATCCCCAAAAGCAACGCGTACTCGACGCCGATGACGGTAAGGCCCACGGTGACGAACGAGGCCTCCACCGCGGAGACGATGAACTGACCCCGGATGAACCCCGCCAGGACGCGGTCTATTTCGCGGTACGTCTCGACGGCCCCGTCGACGTAGCGGCGCGGCACCCGGCCCTTCACCCAGCGCTTAATCTTCGGCATGTCGCGGAGGAGGTAGAAGGTGATGATGGGCGTTATGATGATGTTGACGATGTGGGTCGCGAGCTGAGAAAGCGACGTGACGAAGGCGAGCACCCGCTCGAAGAGAGCGGCGAAGAGGTCCTGGGCGCGCAAGATTAGGTTGTCGATAATCGGCTTGGCGTACGGCGACGGCTCGTACTCCTCCAGCGTCGAGAACCAATCGTTGGCGTTTCCGAAAAACGTCTCCATTTGCCCGGGCAGATTATTCAGCGACGCCACCAAGTTGGTTATCTGGCCGATTACAGGCGGTACGATCATGAGGAGCGCCGCGGCGACGGCCATCAGCGCGAGCAATACCAGGACGAAGGCCGAGAGGCCGCGGGGGACGCCGCGCTCGTCGAGCGCCGCCACGATGGGCGACAACAGGTACGCGATGACGAACGCGGCCACGAACGGGAACAATAGTTTCCATATGAGCGAGAAGAACCAGACGACCGCCAGGGCCGCGACGAAATAGCCGACGCCCCGCGCCCACTTGATGCGCATCCCGAACGCCACGACGACGATGAGCAGCGCCAGGAAAAGCGGCGTCAACACGTCGCTCACGGCGGTCAGGTAGCGCCAGACGAGCAGCGCGAGCAGTACTAAAAGTAGCACGCCTCGCAGTATCTCGTCGTATTCGCCGGTAAACTTCTTCATAGCCGTTTATAAAACGGGCGCCGGGCCGCGCCGGCCGACGCCCAGAATGAGCGGGCGAAGGGATTCGAACCCTCGACACCAAGCTTGGGAAGCTTGTATTCTACCCCTGAATTACGCCCGCATTTTATAGTTAATTTATAACATAAATGGCGCCCTATGGCAAAATAAAAGGCGCGCTCCAACGAGCGCGCCCGAGGGTTAGAAGTCGGTTCGAAAGAACCAAAACCATCCGTTATTTGCCGATGTGGAGCTCGAAGCAGTTATCGCGATTATCAACGTAATTACCGGCCATGGCCCGGCCGTCGGCGTCTTCTTCGGGCGTATCCACGTACGTAACGTCGAGGTGGGTCACGCCTCCCGCCCTGAGCTCTACCTCGTCGGAGACTTTGCCGACCGTAACGGCGTGCCGGCCCGGCGAGATATCCGTGAAATAGGTGGGCGTAGACCCGACGTCGCGGCCGTCTATTTTAACCGGCGCGGCCGTCGGCGAGGAGGTTATAAACAACGTCGTTCCTTCGCCGCCGTAGGGAGCGTAATCCTTCTTAACTTTTTTCGCGGGGCCCTCCGGCGCAGCCGGAGTATCGGGCGGGGTGACGCCCTCCGGGGTTTCCGGTGGGGTTGCACCGCCGGGGGCTTCCGGGTCGCCCGGGGTTGCCGGGTCGCCGGCCTCGCCGCCCACCGGGATGCCCCACTCGTTCAGCTCGTCGGTCACCTCGTCGACGTACTCGTCTACGTAATCCGTAAAAGCGAGCGCCGCCGCGGGCACCAGGGCCAAGCATAAAATCGCTACGAAATACGCCTTCATACCGTTACTCCTTTCCGGGCAAACCACCGGACGCGGGCCGCCCATTAAGTCAAGCGAAACGAACGTATGAAAGCATTCTCGCGGCCGCGCCCTCGGCTATTACGACCCCTCCCCGCCGGGTTTGGTTTAATAACAATTGAGGCGCCGGAAATGGCTTGCGCCCGACGCGCGCGCTTATTACAATATTGACGTTATGGCCGGCCTGAAGAACAATTTCTCCTGGTCGAAATCGCGCCACGGCGTTCTGCGCCGGTGCCCGCGCAAGTACTATTTTGAGTATTACGGTTTCTGGGGCGGCTGGTCGGCCAACGCGCCGCCGCGCACCCGCGAGATATACGTCCTCAAGAACCTCGCGACGCTGCCGGCGTGGATAGGCCAGATGGTTCACAACTGCATCGACCACACCATCCAGAACCTGCGCTGGGGCCAACCCGGCCTGGGCACGGACCGCGTCGTCGACGTCACGCTCAAGCGGATGCGCCAGGAGTACGTCTCGAGCTGGCACGGCCGCTACCGCCAGCGCCCCAAGAGCTGCGCCCTGTTCGAACACGAGTACGGCACCACCCGCGGCGAAGACGACTGGCGGGACGCCGCCCAGCACGTCGAGCGATGCCTGCGAACCTTCTACGGCTCGGCGGTGTTCGAGCGGCTGTGCGAGCTGCCGCGTCAGGCGTGGCTCGAGGCCGAGGAGTGGGCCCACTTCTTCGTCGACGGCGTCAAGGTGTGGGTCAAATTGGACTGCGCGTACAAGGGAGAGGACGACCGCGTCATCATCTACGACTGGAAGACCGGCAAGCGGATGACGGAGGACACGTCGCTGCAGCTGAGCTGCTACGCGCTGTACGCCAGCCACCGCTGGCGCGCGGACCCCGCCGGCGTCGTCGCCCGGGAGTACAACCTCTATCACGACGACGCGCGCGAGTTCCCGGTCCGGCCCGAGGACTTGGAGTCGACGCTCACGCGGATGCGGGCGTCGTTCGACGACATGCGCGCGCTGCTCGACGACGCGGAGAACAACGAGCCGCTGGCGGAGGAGCAGTTCGTCCGCACCGAGGACCCGGCGCGCTGCGGCACCTGCAAGTTCCTCAAGGTCTGCCGACCGGAGCCGCCGCCGGAAACCGTCACCGCGGAAGACGCCGAAGGCAAAACGTAGGACCGTACCTTCAGGTGCGGCCGCCGGTTAACCAGGGCTTTAAGCCCCTTATCCCATAACGCGGCGGACAGACCTAAAGGTCAGGCGCTACGAAAACGTCGCCGGACGGTCCGTCATCTCGCGTTCGCGGATAGGCCGTTTAGGTAAAAGCAACGACGGCGCTGCCGGCCTTTACGGTCCATAAAAGTTCTGGTATAATAAAAACGATGCGGAAAAGGAAAGTATACGTCGAAACTTCCGTCTGGGGCGCCGTATTCGACGCCGAACCCGCTTATTACAGGACGGCGGCGCGTAAATTGCTAAACCGGGCGGACGACTTCGAATTCTATATCTCGCCGGTCGTGGGCCGGGAGGTAAGAAACGCACCGCAAGAAATCCGGAAACGTTTGCAACGCGTAATCGCGGATGTGAATCCGTTACCGCTCGACGAAACGGAAGACATCGTGATTCTGGCGGGAGAATACATCTCGCGCGGGATCTTCCCGGCTAAGTACCGCAACGACGCCCTCCACGTCGCGTTCGCCAGTTACTACGCGCTGGACTTCCTGGTAAGCTACAACTTCCGTCACATCGTCCGCGTAAGCCGGCGCGAGCTCGTCCGGGCGGCAAACACCGTTCTCGGCTTCCATACCCCGATTATATTATCGCCGGAGGAATTGGCCGAAGAACGATGGGAGAAATGATGGACTTCGAAGAATTAGACGAAATGTGGCACAGCATCCGCGAAAGGCACGCCGCCGAAGATGAGGGGCTTTCGCCCGACGAACTAGTAGCGCGCGACAATCGCGAGTTCGCCGCGTTCTGCGAGGAGTTGGGCCTGCGCCGCCCCGCATCCGCCGGGGCTCCCCCCGACAAACAATAGCGCTACGATTCCAGCTTGGCTTAGATTATGAAACGCGGCGGACAGACCTAAAGGTCGTCCCCTACGAAAACGCCGCCACCGAAGAGGCGGCGGAAGAGCCGGCCGAAGAGGCATAAGCGATGGCATCCAACGATTACGAATGCCGGGACTGGAAGGGCGACCTCAAGAAGCTGCTGGAGGAGGTGGCGGCCGCGGCCGCCGAGGGCAACGTCCCCCGCGACCTCCGCAAGAGGTTCCGCGCCATCTGGCGGGAGGCCCGGCGGTGCGAGGAGTCGCGGGAGGCGACGCGGTATACCGAGCGCGGGATCGCGTACGCCCGGCGCCTCCTCATAGCCGCGGACCTGCAGCAGGCGGCGCGCCGCCTCTACCCCGAGCAGCTGTTCTACCGCCGCGTCAGCGACCGCCTCAACGGCCGGTGGGGGACGTGGGCGGCGGAGTCCCTCCTGTGGCTGTCCGGGGGGCACGGCCAATCGGCCTCCGGCCTGGTGCGCCTCTTCGTCTTCATCGTCGTCGTCGTGCTGGGGGGCTTCGCGCTGCTGTATCGCTACCCGGAGCCCGGCGTCGAGTACCAGCTCGGCGAGCGCGAGCTAAGCTGGTACCACTACGTTTACTTCAGCGGCAATACGCTGACGACGCTCGGCTCCGGCGAAATCCTTCCCAAGGAGGACCGCCCGGACGTGATGTTCTTAGTCATCGCGGAGGGGATAATCGGCTACGTCCTGCTGGGGACGTTCATCTTCGCCTTCGTCTCGTATCGCCGCCGGTCGCCGCCGCCCGAGGACGACTGGGAGGAGAAGCTGTTCGCGAGTTTGAAGCCGTAACGCGTAGGGCCGTACCTTCAGGTGCGGCCGCCAATGAAAATAAAAATATGTACCCCAATATTTTAGAGTTTAGCTAATTACAACATGACCAGCCCACGAGGCCCAAAATACGGAACACGGCGCGCCTCCCCCCGGCTATCGGGGTTCGAATACCGCGGGCCGTATCGGTATTTCATAACGTTAACCGCGTATATGGAACAGCCTTTTTTCGCGGACGAGTGGACGGGCACAGAAACCATCCGGGCCCTTTCCGAAACCGCCGGCGGTTACGGTTTCGACGTGCTATGTTATTGTTTCATGCCTGAGCACGCCCACGTCCTACTTGAAGGGGGCGCGACCAGCGACCTCCGCGAGTTCGTTCGCGTATTCAAACAGACGAGTTCCTACCGGCATAAACGTTCGGCGGGAGAGCCGTTATGGCAACGAGGTTATTACGACCGCGTACTCCGCGAAGACGAAGATTCGTTATTAGTCGCACGGTACATTTTAGCTAATCCGGTTCGCCGCCGTTTAACCGACGACCCGACTTCATACGCCAATTCGGGATCGTTCGTATGTTCGGTACCGGACATATTATACTCGGTTATGGTAGGCAACAAGTAGGGCCGTACTTCCAGCCGCACCCACGAAAAGCGGCGGCCAGACCTAAAGGTCAGGCCCTACGAAAGCGCAGGCCGCCGCCGCCCGAGGACGACTGGGAGGAGAAGCTGTTCGCGAGTTTGAAGCCGTAAGGGCGGGAACCGCCGCCCCCGAAATCATGCGGATAAAACTGCTCTGTATAGGACTTGCGGCCCTGGCCTTCGCGGCCGGGGCATTTGCGCGCGACGTACCGTTCCATAAATTAACGCTGTACGTCGCCAACCAGAGCGTCGACGTCAACCCCATAGACATAAAGGTCACGGTGGACGGCGTGACGGTGGCGGCGGGGGCGTTCTACGCCGGTTACGGCCGCAGCTGGCGGCGGTACGACGTCCGGGTCGCCACGGGGCGCCACGTCCTGCGCGCGATGACGCGGAAGGGCGGCGCGGCCTTGCGGCGGGAGTTCACCGTAACCGGGCCGCGCTGGGCCGCGGTGGCGTACCGCAACGTGTCGCCGTCGCGGGGAGGCCGGACGGTTCGCCACTTCGCCTTCGCGATCAGGGACAGGCCGTTTGGGAAATAACGACGAAATGGCCGGTAACATAAAAAAAGGCCGGCCTAAGGCCGGTTTCGAATTACTAGCGATAAAGCTGCGAATCATTTCACATCGGCTTCGGGAATACCCGCCATTTTTATAATCGCTTTCTGCATCCCGAGCTTGAGCGTTCTATTGCCGTGGACGGGGACCGTTATAACTCGCGGCTCGCCTTCTTTTTTCATAATGTAATGGCTGCCGTGAACGCGCGCCACCCCCCAACCGTAGCGCTCCAAAAGCCGCACTACCTCCTTGCCGCGGAGGGCCTTCATACCGCGAGCTCGATTACCTCGGCACCCGCCTCCGCCCCGGCTTCGACGTTTGCCACGAGGAGATATCCCTCGATGGCTTCGCGGACGTTGGCCATAAGCTCCTCCCGGGTCTCCCCTTGGGAGAAGCAACCCGGCAAGCCCGGCACTTCGGCCCAATAGCCGCCCTCTTCCGCCTCGTGCACTATTATTTTTATCTTCACGTGGGCCTCCTGTAACGCTACACCATTATACCTTATACATCGAAGCGATGCTATTATTTCTTGAACGCCGCCAGACCTAAAGGTCAGGCCCTACGAAAGCACTACCGAACGGTCCGCCACTTCGCCTTCGCGATTAGGGATAGGCCGTTTGGGGAAAAATGACGACGCCGTCGGCCGGCCCTAAAGGTCAGGCCCTACGAAAACGGGAACCCAATAGGGAAATAAAGAGTTGACGGGGCCGGATATATAAGTTATCAATATATTCAAGGGAGGTTTTCCGAATGGCGGAAATAAAAATCGCGCAAAGGGAAGCACAAGCGTTTATCGACGTAGAAAAAAGGTGTAGCGATAATTCGATAACGTGGACTTTCCCCTTACACGGAGAAAAAATAAGTGTACCGCTTATATCAATAGATGCGAGGGAAGAGTTTTTATTAGATATTTCCCGAGGCCGTATAGATTTAAATAAAGTCACCTACCAAAACAGGGTACAGCAAGTAATAATACTCCTAAGGTTGGATATAGGGAGTAAACCACACCGGAATCCAGATGGCGAAGAAGTCCCTGCCCCTCACTTACATATCTACCGCGAAGGTTATGGAGATAAATGGGCATACCCTATACCCAAAGGGGATTTCCGCGAACCGACGGACGTATTCCAAACTCTTGAAGATTTTATGGACTATTGCAATATTACCGGAAAACCTAATATAACAAAGGGGCTATTTACGTGATAGAAGAAATACAGATATTATTAAACGATTATATAAAATGGGTAAACGATAAAACCCAATTGAGAGCACTCGAAAATAATTGGGTCGAAATCACTACGCCATATTTAGACCGCCATAACGATTACTTACAAATATACGTTAAAAAAAAGGGGGCGGATAAATACGAATTAACGGACGACGGTTATACTATACGCGATTTAAGTATTTCGGGTTGCGAATTAACAACACCGAAACGGCAAATCTTCCTTGAACTAACTTTAAACGGTTTCGGTGTGAAATTAATAAATGATGAAATCACGGCTTTAGCGACGAAAAGTAATTTTGCGTACCAAAAACACAACCTTGTACAAGCAATCCTAGCAGTAAACGATTTGTTTTATATGAGTGTTCCGACGGTTCCTAGCCTCTTCTTTGAAGACGTTCAAAATTGGTTTGACGAAAACGAAGTAAGATATATACCAAAGGTTAAATTCTCCGGTATAAGCGGTTACGACCACCTTTTCGATTTCGTTATCGCGAAATCGCGCGAATTCCCAGAACGGTTTATCCAGACTATGAATAAACCTACTCGGGAACGGGCGGAATCTATGGTATTCGCTTGGTTAGACACAAGAAGGGCACGTATTCCGGAATCGGTAGCTTACGCGATTATCAACGATACTAATTCAAAGCCCGTATCCAATGTAGTCGAAGCTTTAGATAATTACGAAATTAAAAGCGTATTATGGAGTGAAAAAGATGACCTAATAGGAGAATTTATTCTTTAGAAACTCCCTTAAAACTGAGGATAAGGGGGTAATAAACCGTTTAATTTTAATTCCCTTTTCCTTCCTCCCCCTCCCCCCCGCGGGAGGGTTTCGCACGTTAAAACCCCGGCACCCTTCGAAGGCGCCGGGGTTGTCGTGCGTGGATAAGCTCGGCTCACCAGGTGTAGCGGAGGCCGAGCGCCCAGTAGAGATAGGTGCCCTCGTTGCCCTCGCGGAACTCCTGCCGCGGCCCCATCTCCACAAACGGGACGAAGTTGACGCCCTTCGCGCGCAGGTCCAACCCCGGCCCCGCGAACGCGTAATAGCGGTAGGGGAAGGGAGCGTCGTCATCGTCGGCGGCGTCGGCGCCGTCCCGGGAGGAATACCAATACCCCCAGTACCATCCGCGCGGTGTGGGCCCAGGCGGGTCCGAGCCCGTCTGCCAGCCGGCCTCCGCGAGGAAGTAGGGCTGGAAGCCGGCCTTGCTGTGGTCGGCCCGGATGTAGACGCGCGACTCGGCCGCCGCGACGAACTTGCCGCCGTCGTACTTCACCACCGGCCCGATCGAAACCCGCTTCGCGAAGGTATAGTCGAAGCCGGCGGCGGGCCAGATCTGCTCGAAACGGGCAGTCGCCGCGAACCGCCTGCCGCCGTTGCCGTTCTCCTCGCCTTCGGCGTTCGCCAACCCGGCCGCGAGCAACGCGGCGGCCGCCGCGAGCAGTATCCCTCTCTTCATAATTAACCCTCCTTTGCGACCCCAATATTTTACACCCCACAGGCGTCAAAAACAACCGAAAAAAAGTAAAGCCCCGCTTGGCTTTTCGTCGTGGCCTGTTATAATCATTTGCAATCCGCCGCCGGAAGGTATACAATATCGAACGTGGAGGTGCTGTTATGAAAGGGATTACGATAGTAGTGCTGGCGGCGGCGCTGGGGATACCTTTCGCGGCCGAGGCCGCCGAGGAAGAGGGATACACCTACACGCTATACGTCAAGAACCGCGACCTCACGGCCGAGAACGTCGACGTGACCGTCTTTGTCGACCGCAAGCCGGCGGCGCGCGAGCAGCTGCGCTTCGGCGACGTGGAGGAGGTTCGCGCCATCGAGCTCGAGCTCGAGCCGGGCTCCCACCGCATCGTCATCCAGGCGCTCAAGGTGACGGATCACATCGAGCAGGAGATGGCCGTCGCCGAGGAGGGCTCCGCGGAAGTCCTCATCTGGTTCGACCGCGCCATGGAGACGGCGGCCCCCGAAGCCGTGAAGCCGCCCGAAGAATACTCGACGCCCTGAGGCCCCGGCCTTGCCATACGGGAATTCGACGTCGCGCCGCCCTCCGGGCGGCCTTCGTCATTTTACCCCTTGACTCTCCCCCGGCGGGAGGGTTTATAATGTCGGGCGGAGCGCAAAAAAAAGGCCGGCCTGCGGGCCGGCCCCGTTCGTATAACGGCATTTATTAGTGGTTCCCTTCCTTGGACGCGACCAGCCGCATCGTCGCGAAGCCGAAGACCGCCAGCCAGGCGAACATAAAGCCGAAGGCCACGTTGAAGAGGACCTCGAAGACGCCCTGGGCCATAACGGCGCCGGCGTCGGAGCCGGCCGCGGCCGCGGCGCGGTGGACGTTGACCAGGCCGGTGACGGTCCCGACGCCGCCGTTGAACGCGCAGACGAGGCCGCATACGAGGATGGCCCACGCCCACCTCTTGACGAGCGGCGCATGGGGCCGCTTGCGGGCGTACGGCGCGACGGTAAAATAACCCATTATGGTAAGCGCCACGATAAATATCCCCGCCAGAACCGAGATATAAGTCGGCACGCCGCCCAGGCGCAGCATCTCTGAGAACGTCAGCTCGGCCACGATTTCCTCCTAACGGTTACCTTTCATTTTTTTCTTCATTTCATTTATCCACGCCAAATACTTTTTAATCCGCGCCTCGTCGCCGCGCTCGCCCGGTTCGTAAAATCGGACCGGCTCGGGCATATACTCCTGCTCCACCCAGCCGCCCGGGAAGCTGTGGGGATATTTGTAGTCCTCGTGGTCCGGGTCGCCGGCCCGCGGGACGTTGCGTAGCGGCAGCGGGACCTCTCGCCGCGGCCCCTCCTCGACCTCTCTCATAGCCTTCCCTATCGCCCTCGTCGCCGTGTTGGACTTGGGCGCGGTCGCGAGGTAGATAGTGACGTGGCCCAGGATGAGCGGCATCTCGGCGTCGCCGATGGTCTCGGCGGCGCGGAAGGCGGCCTGCGCCAGCAGCGCGGCCTTGGCGTCCGCCAGGCCCACGTCCTCGGAGGCGAAGATGACCATCCGCCGCGCGACGAAGCGCGGGTCCTCGCCGCCCGCCAGCATCCGCGCCAGCCAGTAGAGGGCGGCGTCCGGGTCGGAGCCGCGCATGGACTTGATGAAGGCCGAGATGGCCTCGTAGTGGCCGGCCTCGTCGCGGTCGTAGAGGTAGTCGCGGCCTCCCGTCGCCTCCGTCGCGACGTCGAGCGTTATCTCGCCCCCCTCGCCCACCAGCAGCGCCGACGCCTCGAGCGCGTTGAGGACCCGGCGGGCGTCGCCCTCCGCGGCGCGGAAGATATGGCGGCGGGCGTCGTCGGCCAGCTTCAGGTTAAGTTCGCCCAGGCCCCGCTCGCCGTCGGCCAGCACGCGGTCGGCGACGACGCCCAAGTCGTCGTCGCTCAGCGCGTGGAAGCGGACGACGCGGCTGCGCGAGCGCAGCGGGGGGGTGAGCGCGAAGTAGGGGTTGTGGACCGTCGCGCCCACCATGACGAACAGGCCGGCCTCGACGTGGGGCAACAGGCCGTCCTGCTGGGTCTTGTTGAAGCGGTGGAGCTCGTCGATGAAGAGGAGGGTGCGCCGACCCTCGAGCGCGCGCCGCTGTTTGGCCCGCGCGACGACGGCGCGGAGCTCGGGCAGGCCGTCGGTGACGGCGTTGAGGGCCTCGAACGCCGCGCCCGTTACGCTCGAGATGATGTGGGCCAACGTGGTCTTGCCGGTCCCCGGCGGGCCGTAGAGGACGAGCGATTGGAGGCGGTCCTCCTCTATGGCGCGGCGCAGGAAGGTACTCGGGCCGAGCACGTCCTGCTGGCCTACGAACTCGTCCAGCGCACGGGGCCGCATCCTGACCGCGAGCGGCGCCCGGGAGTCGTCCTCTTTTTCAAACAAGGCCTCGGCCACGTCCCGATTATAAACGCTCCCGCGAATTGAAGCAAACGAATTTCGACGCCGGCGCGAACCGTCGCCCCGGCATTTTTCCCCCCCCGCTAGCAGCCTTTGTGTTAGGATAACCGTGGATGTTATCATACTTCCTAAAACCCGTAACGATAGGAGGAGGTCGTATGAGCAAGTGGTTGCTAGTGATTTGCGTCGTCGCGGCCGGGGCGGCGTACGGCGCTGAGGACTCTTTCGTCCGGGGCAGCATTAGCGGCGCTCTGGGAATTCCGCGGATGGAAATGCCGCGCGCGGACGAGTGGGCGAAGGATATGGACGGGCCCGAGCGGAAGGTAGGCCACGAAGGCGAGATGGGCGAGATCTCTCCGGGTATGGGCTTCGCTATCGGTTACGGCGTGACGCTCGGCAATTACTTCCGCTTCGACGCCAACGTCGCCAATATCCGGACCGAGCACGACGTAACCTACTCCGGAGACCAATACAAGCGCGATTTGAAACTCACTACCCACATCGTGCCGATCCGCCTCGACGGGACTTTCCTCGCGCCGGGGTTCTGGGACGGCCGTTTCCGACCCGAGATGGGCCTGGGCTTCGTCGCCTTCATCACGGAATACGACACCGCGCAGGACATTACTTCCTTCGGCGTCATGGCGAGCGGAACCGCCTGGACGCGCGACGTATGCTACGGGCCGGAGATTAAGGTAGGCGCGGAGTTTGGCATTTTCAACGGCCTCACGGTCGAGGGCTACCTGACGTACTGGACCGCAGAAGCCACCCTGGGCAACTGGGCCCAACACGGCGATGCCCCCCAGAGAGGCCCGCTGCGCGAAGATTTTACGGGGTGGGCTATATGGGTGGCGCCGCGGTTTTACCTATAAAACGCCACGCATAATTACGAAAGCCCGGGTACGCTTACCCGGGCTTTTTTAATAAAGGGGGCCCTTGCGGGCCCTCTTCTTTCCGGTCGGCGCCCCGTGAGGATAAGATTGGAACGGCTGTTTTAAGCGGCTCGCCCGACTCGTAGAATTGTACCGCCTCCGGTATGGACTCCCGGGCCACCCGGCCGCCCGGGAAGCTGCGGGGATATTCGTAGTCCTCGTGGTCCGGGTCGCCGGCCTGCGGAACGTTGCGCAGCGGCAGCGGGACGTCGCGCTACGATGACGTAAATTGGCATAACCGTTACTTATAAATACGTAAAAACGAAAGGACCGGAGGCCGCGTATGGTAACGGTTGCCAATACGAAAAGCGCGATGCCGGCGGAAGCCGGCGAAAAACGACGGGGTGAATCCCGCGTCGTGGATATGGAGGACCTCCAGGTGCGGCGAGCCATTATGACGGCGCTTTTCCGGCGTTGGAAAAACATCCGGGACGAACTCGAAATACTGTTCGGCCCTCCCGCAGCGCGTTAGCGCCGTTCCCTGACGGGCGACGCCGACGACGGACCGCGGGCTGCCGGAAAAGATATACCCGCCGGCCTTATCCCGGTCGCGTCGCTTTTTTTTGGGTTTAATAACGGGGGATTTGCCCGGGCCGGGCGCGGCCCGGGTTTTAAAATAATAAAGGGGGCCCTTGCGGGCCCTCTTCTTCCCCGTCGATGCCGTGTGAGGTTGAGATTGGAACAGCTGCTTAAAGTGGGCGTCTGCTTTTTGAGGTTTGGACTTCCGCTTAAAGCGGCTTGCCCGACGCTCAAGGGCCGACTCCCTAAACAACGGTCGTAAGCTCTAATCTTCTAGGCCCCATCACCTGCACCGCAGGGACCTACATACTAAGATAAAAATCCCTAAAAATCAAGTTTAATTCCCCGCCGTAGGGTCGGCGGCGTTACGCCTGCTCCCTCGCCTTGTCGGCGAGGCGGTTGATGTGTCCCCGGACCTTCTGGGCGTCGGCCTCGTCGCGTACCCGCTTCAGCGCTTCCTCCCAGACCGTCATCGCCTCCACGTACTTCTCGGCGTCTTCCAGCACCCGCGCCAACGCGTGGTAATACTTCGGCACCTGGGGCCTGAAAGCCAGCGCCGCCCAGAGCTCTTCCTCGGCGCGGCCCAGGTCACCCATCCTGAATTGGGCGATGCCGAGGTAATATCGCGTCGTGGCGTTGGATTCGTCGACTTCCTTGCTGCGTTCGAGGATCTCGACCGCCTTTTTGGCGTCGCCGCGCTTAAGGTAGAAGTAACCGAGTTCGGTCAGGGCCGACGTATTCCGGGGATTGTAGGTCAACGCCAATCGGTATTGGCGCCGCGCGCCCTCGTGGTCGTTCTTCTCGTCGAGGTACCGGCCCAACGCCAGGCGCGCCGTGATGTACGACGGGTCGGCCGAAATAGCCTTGCCGAGGAAGTCGGCGTACCCCACGTCCTCCTCCGGCACGCTGTACTTCGATATCAACGCCAGGTTGTACCACGACCGCGCCGAATTGGGGTTGAGCCGCACCGCCTCCAGGAAGCGCGTCTGCGCGCGACGGAAGAGGTCCTCGTCCCGGCCTCCCGACAGGAAGACGAAAACCTCGCCCATCACGTTCTGCGTCTCGTAGAGCTCGGGATGCTGCCGCACGGCCCGCAGCGCCACCCGGTACGCCTCCTCGAGAAACGAGAGGAACTTATCCTCGTCGCGTACGTGCCGGCGCGCGAGCTGCAACAAGAGCTCGACCGTACCGACGGCGGCGAGCGTGAAATTTTCGTCCTCCGCCAGCGCCCGGCCGTAGGCTTCTTGCGCCCGTTCCAAATCGCCGGTCGTTCCCAAGATGTGGTACCGGCGGCCGTCGGAATAGTTTCTCCAGGAGATCGGCGAATCCGTCGGTCCCGAATAGTAGGTGAGCGCCGCGTCGTTCTTGACCCGCAAATTGCACAACCCCACTACGTCGTTGAGTATGGCCCGCGCCGCCTCGAAGGGCCGGTCGCCGGCTACGAGCACGCGCGGCCGCCGCCAATCGCGCCGCTCGAACATCCCCGCGATCCTGTAGCGTACCTGGATGTTCCGCCCCACTCGCCGCACCCGCCCTATTATTAAGTAATCTACCTCCAGCGCCTCGCCCCACTCGATAACCTCGGCCTCGGATACCACGCCCCGCCGTAGGTATCCCGTCGCCGCGCGAAACGGGTCCATAACCGCCACGTCGTACGCCGACAGGCAGCGCGACAATACGTCCGCCAGGCCGTAGCCGAGACGCCAATCTTCCTCGACCGTCCCGCCCAATAAGAACGGCATTACGCCGAATTTGGCGTCTTTCCGTAAAGCAATGGTGCTCGTGCCGCGGCGCGTTAAATAGACGACCTCCGCCGTAACCGCCGCCAGGAACGCAACGACCAGTATCGCCGAAGCGAGGAAACTCCTCACCAGCAACGAAAATACTACGATGAACAGGACGGCCGCGGCGTCGGCCACCCAAACGATGTCGGTAGTTCGGAAAACGTCTCGGTTGAATTTAAAAAAGAAATAAACGAGGCCGATGATGACTACCGCCAATAATACGGCGAAAGCCGTCTCGGTGTGGAAGTAGACAGGGTAACTTACTATCCGAGCTATAAAATCCCAGATTACCATTGGCGTATTAGGCTCCCACTACTACGCGGCATTATAACGGATAAACCATTTATAACGCAAGATAATTCTCCCTTTTTCTTAACCGATAACGGCGGAGGGCGCCGGGTCCGCCTCGGCGTCGAGAAGTTCGCCCCGGGCCGCGGCGAGAGAACCCGCCGCCGCCACCATCGCGCCGTTGTCGCCGCAGAGCTCGGTCGGGGGCCAATAAGGTTCGACGTCGCCGGCCGCCACCCTCTCCCGTAGCCGCCGGTTGGCCGCTACGCCGCCCACGACCGCGAGCGCCTTCCTACCGGATTCCGCGCAAGCGTGGAGCGCCTTCGCCGCCAGGACGTCGACCGCCGCCTCCTGGAACGAGGCCGCCAGGTCCGCGCGCAGGCGCGCCGTCTCCTCCTCGCCCAACTCCTTCACCTTCAAGGATACCGCGGTCTTCAGGCCGGCGAACGAGAAATCCAAGCCGCGCCCTAACATAGGCCGCGGGAATTCGAACGTCGGCGAGCCCTCGGCCGCGGCGCGTTCCAGGGGCGGCCCGCCGGGATACGGCATCCCGAGCAAGCGGGCCACCTTGTCGAAAGCCTCCCCGGCCGCGTCGTCGCGCGTTTCGCCGAGCAGGCGGTATTCTCCCCAGCCGACCACGTCGTAGAGCGCGGTGTGGCCGCCGGTGGCCAAAAGCGCCACGAACGGCGGCTCGGGCGGCTCGTCCATCAACCGCAGCGCCGCGACGTGACCCTCCAGGTGGTTCACCGCGTACGCCGGCAGGCCGGCGGCGTACGCCACCGCCTTGGCGAACGTCATCCCCACCAGCAGCGAGCCCTGCAAACCCGGCCCCACCGTTACCGCCAGCGCGTCCACGCCGCGCAGACCCCCCACCGGCTCGAGCGCCTCTTGCACTACCGGAAGCAGATTGACCTCGTGCTCGCGCGACGCCAGCTCGGGTACGACGCCGCCGTACGGCGCGTGAAGGCCCGCCTGGCTCGCGACGACGTTGGAAATCAAACGGACGCCGTCGACGACGATGCCCGCGGCCGTTTCGTCGCAGGAAGTTTCCAGCCCTAAAATTTTCACCTTTAATCCGAAGGCCGCTCGCGCCGCCGGCGCGGCCCTTTGACGACCGCCGTGCTCCGGCCGCGAGCCACCAGTTCCCCCGACGAATTCGTAATCTCCGCCTCGGTCTTGAGCACCCTTCCCTTGTCCTCGGCGATCCAACCCCGAACGCGCAACTCCTCGCCCACCGGCACCGGCCTCTTCAACTCCACCTCCAACCTCGCCGTGACGGCGGGGATGCCGAGCTCCCAACACAGCTTCAACATCGCCTCGTCGAGCAAGGTCGCGATTATGCCGCCGTGCGTTACGCCGGTGTACCCCTGGTGCTCGGGGCGGGGTTTGAACGTCGCCTCCGCCGAGCGCCGCCCCTCGTCGACGTCGAACCGGAGCCGCAAACCCTCCGGATTCGCCGCGCCGCAGCCGAAACAATAGTCGTCGCCCTGGATTTCCATCGCGGCGCTACTTGCGGCCGCCGATAGCGGCCAGCGCGTCGGTTGCGGCGGCCCGCACCGCGTCGTCGGGGTCGTTCTCGGCGACGGCGGTCAAGGCCGGTACGGCGTCGAAGTGGCCTATCCTACCCAGCGCGAGGACCGTTACCTCGCGCACCCGGGGGCTGGGGTCCTGCAGCGCCCGGATCAGGTTCGCGACGGCGTACTTCCCGTCGATGGCCCCCAGCGTCTTGGCCGCGGTCCACCGAACCGTCTCGTCGTCGGCGTCGAGCAGCGCGGCGACGGGTTCGATGGCCCGGGCGTCTCGCGCGAAGCCCAATATCTCGCAAGCCGCTTTCTGGACGGACGGGTTCCGCGAGGCCAGCGCGTCTTCCAAAACGTCGTAAACCTCCGGGCCCATGCCGCGGAGCGCCACCATCGCGTAGTGCCGCGCGACCAGGTCCCGCTCGCCGAGCAATTTCACCAGCGCCTCCGCCGCTTCCACGTCCGCCAGCCGGCCCAACGCCACTATGGCGCCCTTTTTCGCAACTGGCTCGGCCGAACCGAGCGTTTTGACCAACGGCCCCACCGACGGCTTGCCGATAGATACCAGCGCCTCGATAGCCTGTTCCCGCACGTATAGGTCCGGCGACGACAACAGCTCGAGCAGCGGCCCTACCGCCCGCGGCTCCCGCATGCGGCCGAGGGCGATGGCCACGCCCGCCACGGCGTCCTCGTCATCCGACCGCAACTCCGCCAGGAGCGCCTTTACGGCCGGCTCGCCGAGCTTGGCCAGCGACGTAGCGGCGAACCACTGGACGGCGCGGTCGCGGTCGCGCAGCGCCCGGGCCAGGGCCGGAACCGCGCGGCTCGAGCCCAGCTCGCCGAGCGCCATGGCCGCACATTGCCTGAGCTCGGGGTTCTCGTCCGATAACGCGACTATGAGAGAATCGATCGCCGCCTCGTCGCCCGCGACGCCGAGGTATTCCGCGGCCTCGCACTGCTCCGCCACCGTACCGCGTTCGATGTTTTCGTACGCCTCCTCGAGCGTCAGCGCGACCGTAACTGCCGGCGCCGCGACCAGGGTCAACGTCAATATAAGGGTGCCCTTCGCCTTCACCTAACAACCACCCTTCCAGATTAAATAGCCGATTATAATTACGAACAACGCGCCGTATATCGCCGCGCGTACGTACGCCGGGTTCGCCTTCTTTTTAACCACGTCCGTCACTCCTCGACTTTCAACAGGCCGCACAACGTTTCGTGAATGCGGCCGTTAGTCGCCACCACGTCTAAGTCGCCCGGGACGTACGCCGAGCCGTCGATGCGGCTCACTCGCCCTCCCGCCTCGGCGACGAGAAGTACGCCCGCCGCGGTATCCCAGGGTGATAGTTTCAACTCCCAGAAGCCGTCCAGCCGCCCCGCGGCCACGTACGCCAAATCCAGCGCCGCCGCGCCGCCCCGCCGGATACCCATAACGCGCTTGGTAACGCGGCCGGAGTTCGCGACGTTGTCCACGGCCGATTCGTGTTTGTCGTACGGGAAGCCGGTCGCGACCAGCGCGTCGACAAGCGTCTCCGCCCCCGACACGTTAAGGGGTCCCGCCTCGCATTCCGCGCCGCCGCCGCGTTCCGCCCAAAACGTCTCGCGGCGCAGCGCGTCGTAGACCACGCCCGCGACCGTCTCGCCGTCGCGCTGCAGCGCCAGCGAGACCGCCACCATAGGATAGCCGTGGGCGAAATTGTTGGTCCCGTCCAGCGGGTCGACGTACCACCGCCAACCGCTTCGCCCCTCCCGGCTCGAGCCTTCCTCGGCGACGACGGCGTGCGCCGGGTATTCGCCGCATATGGCGTCCACGATTAAAGCCTCGGCGCGGCGGTCGACGTCGGTGACGAGGTTGGTGGCGCCCTTGCGGTCGACGCCGAACGAACCCAGGAAGTTATCGGCGATCAGGGCCCCGGCCTCCGCGGCCACCCGCCTGGCGAACGCTACGTACGGCTCGCACGCGCCCACGTCAGTCGATGTACCCGACCGCGCGCATCTGGTCGCGAACGGCGTTGCTCACGCCCGCCCGTTCGAAGTGCTTCGAGAACTTGATGTTGCCCTCCATCCATCCTTTGAGCAACCCCTCGAGCTTTACGCGCGACGGGTCGAAGAGGCCGATCGGGTCCTGTTCGCCGGCGTCGGCCACCAGGTTGAAGTACTCCGCCTTGGACCAATCGTCCCAATGGCCTATGATGAGCTTCCGGCCTTTATAGATGACGCAATACCGCCTTTGGCCCTTGAGCATGCTCGAGCCGGCGAACGCGGGTACGTCCCCCTCGCCCCTCCCGCCCCCCGGGGCGGCGACGCGGATATCGCGGCCTTGCATGGACGGCGGCACGTCCATGCCGAGGTAAGTTAATATGGACGGCGCGAAGTCGACCAGACCCACCGGCGCGTCCGAAACGCCGGCGTCGCCTTCCGGATACCGCACCACCAACGGTATGCGTATAACCTCCTCGTACAGCGTCTTGCCGTGGTCATACCTGCCGTGTTCCCAGAACTCCTCGCCGTGGTCGCTGGAGATCATGACCAGCGCGTTCTCCGGCATCACCGCGAAGACGCGGCCCAACTCGTCGTCGACGTAGCGGATCTCGCCGTCGTACATACGCTCGAGCACGTCCGCCTTCGTCTTATCACCGTGGGCGTACCTGTCTATAAGGCGCCGGTCCTCGGGAGCCACGTACTCCGGCGGCGGGCTGTACGGACAGTGGGGGTCGAGGTAATGGGTCCACAGGAAGAGAGGCCGCCGCCGCTTCTCGCTCAGTATCCGCACCAGGTGGTCCGTAATGACCGTCGTGTGGTCGTCCTTGACGCCGACGCGCGTGTTCCGCTTCTCGAAGATCCTGTTCTCGAGGTAATAAAAATAGGTCTCGTAATACCCCGACTTGCGGACCAGTCCGTTCTGGTCCCAGTACAGGTAGTCGTCGAAGCCGCGCGCCATCCCCGAACTCCGGTGGCAGAGGCGGTTGGCGACCACCGCCCGGGTATCGTACCCGGCGTCGCGCAGAATTTCGGCCAACGTCGGCTGCGACGTGCCGAGCGGCCGGTCCGCGGTGTTGTAGTGGACCATGGGAAACTGGCCGGTGTGGAGGGTCCCCAGCGCCGGCGACGTCCAGCTCGCCTGCGAACGGCAGTAAGAGAAGACGTACGCGTTCTTGGCGAAGCGGTCGATGTTGGGCGTCAGCGAAGGTCCTTCCGCCCGCGGGCCCAACTTGTCGGCCCGCCAGGCGTCGAGCGTTATTATGACGACGTCGGGGAGGCCGGGCGCGGGCGCGGGCCTCGTTGCGGCCGAAATCGCGCCGGCGACGACGTACGCCGCCGCGGCGGCGTAGCCGACGGCCGCCAGGGCCCGGACGACGTGCCGCCCGGCGCGGCTCCACTTACCGGCCAATCGATATATGCCGAACGTCAGCGCGAACGTTACCGCCAGCCACCCGGGGTCGATTACGAAGGCCACCCAGTCCGGCAGCTCCAACCGTACCGTGGCCAAAACGATCCAGAGGGGCGTCGCCGCCAGCGGCGCCGCGAACGCTCCGGCGTACGCGACCCGCGCCAACGACCGGCCGGTTGTCTTTTCCGCGCGCCGCCGCCGCACGGCCCACAGGACCGCCGCGGCGAGCGACGTCAAGGCCGCGGCCACGGCGCCGAGCAGCGTGTAAAATTTGGCCCGGTGAAAGAAGGACCAGAACCAATACCAACCGGCCAACGGCTCGGTAAGGTGAAGGTAGTTGTTCAGGAACAATTCCCAGCCGGCGCCGAAAGCGCCCGCGGCCAGGAAAACGCCGGTTACCTTTACAATCTTCAGCAATATGCTTTTCATATTAACCTGTTTAATTCGTAATCACGCGACCAATATCATGGCGCATAATTTATAGGGATCCGACTCGCTGCGGACGACGTCCAGCTTGACGCCGGCGTTGGCGAAGGTCGCGAATACGTCTATCCCGCAAGCCTCCATCGCCGGCCGGGGCTCCCCGGGGAGTTTGCAGGGTTTGGAAACGTCGCACGTTCGGCACAGGTTGCAGGGTCCGGCTACGAAAGCCAGGGCCTTGTGGAAACCGTCCAGGAAAATCTCGCGCTCGAGCGCGAGCAGGTCCCGGTGCACCTTCTTACGCACCGCGCGGCGTTTGCTCGAGCCCGCGGCTTCGTACGTTACGAGTATAGCCCTATCGTAACAGCGCACGACGGCCTCGGTCTCGGCCGCCGTCGGCGTATCCGGCGGGCACAAGTGCCGGGTACCGTAACCGCTACAGCCGAACCGGCACTTGTAGCGAACCCACGCCGCCGTAACGACGTACGATGCCGGTACCGGCCGGGCCCACGACGCGCCTCCCTCAAGCGCGCGCCGGCAGTATTTGTCCAATTGACGCGGCCCACAACCGTTCATATTTCATTAATAATAACATCTTTGCGGGGTCCCGGTCAATTAACGTTTGGGGAACCATTACTATACAAACCGGCTCGCTTCGAGGTCGAAACAGCCGCGCCGGAATCGACGTAACTCCAAGCCGGAAGTCGGGTTAGGAAACCACCTTCCTCGATTTTCCTTGACAGCGATAACGTTATCGCGTATAATCGGCGATAAACTTTAACCGATGAAGGTATAACGTTATGGGCGTCCCGAAAAGAAAAACATCACGTTCGCGGCGGGGGAACCGCCGCAGCCACGACGGCGTAGAAGTGCCGAAGCCGGTATTATGTCCCAATTGCGGCGAGGCGCGGCTGCCGCATCACGTGTGTCCGGAATGCGGCCACTACAACGGCGAAGAAGTCATTAAACCCAAAGAGGAATGACGGCGCCCCCACGGCCTCCACGCAACTTAAAAGACCCGCTTAGGCGGGCTTTCTTTCGTAAAAGCAAGTACCGCATCACGCCATGAAAATCGTCGTTGACGGGATGGGCAGCGACGCGGCCCCGGCAAACGAGGCCGCCGGTTGCGTCAAGGCGCTTAAAGAATCGCCCGACCTCGAAATATTGCTGGTGGGCAATCCGAAGCGGCTCGCGAAGGAATTGCGGAAATACTCCGTTCCCGGCGGCCGCATCGAAATCTTGCCGGCTTCCGAGGTAATCGGCATGGACGAAAAGCCGTCGGAAGCCCTCCGCAAAAAAAAGGACTCCTCCATACGAGTGGGCGCGCTCTGCGTGCGGGAGGGGCGGGGCGCAGCCTTCGTCTCGGCGGGCAACACCGGCGCCGCGGCCATGGCGTCGCTCATCGCCATGGGGCGCGCGCCCGGCGTACGCCGTCCCGCCGTCGCGGCGCTGTTCCCCACGCGGGAAGGCCACTGCGTCGTCCTCGACGTCGGCGCCAACGTCTTCTCCAAAGGCGTCCACCTGCACCAGTTCGCCATAATGGGCGAAGTCTACGCCCAATGCATT
The DNA here is from genome assembly GCA_965602215.1 of uncultured bacterium. GTDB lineage: Bacteria > RBG-13-66-14 > B26-G2 > WVWN01 > WVWN01 > WVWN01. Next base: position 15,994 of record CBFCYS010000002.1, on the reverse strand, counting down.
TTCGGGATCGAAAGGCCGCGCGTCGGCTTACTCTCCATCGGCGAAGAGGCGGCCAAAGGCTCGGAAGCAATTTTTGAAGCTCATCGCCTGCTCTCGCAAGCGCCCGTGAACTATATCGGCTACGTCGAGGGGGGCGACATACTTAACGGCAAAGCGGACGTGGTGGCTTGCGACGGCTTTACCGGTAACGTCCTGCTTAAATTCGCCGAATCGGTACCGGCCATCGTCTTCTCGGGCCTCAGGAGCGAGGTCAAGCGCGACCTCCTGGTGCGGATCGGCGCCGGCCTTTCGCGCGCGGCCCTGCGGCGCGTCAAGAAGCGATGGGATTATGCCGAGTACGGCGGCGCGCCTCTTTTAGGCGTTAACGGCGGCGTAATTATATGCCACGGCAAGTCGTCACCCAAAGCGATTATGAACGCTATCCTCGTAGCTGAGAAATACGTTCAGTTCGGCGCGACCGAGAAGATAACCGACAAGCTCGGGGGGCCCGCCGATGGCGAGTAAAGGCCCACGGGCGGCTTTCCTCGGCGTAGGCCGGTACGCCCCCGAGAAGGTATTGACGAACTTCGACCTGGAGAAGATAGTCGATACCAGCGACGAATGGATCGTCGAGCGCACCGGCGTCCACGAGCGCCACATCGTAACCGACGACCAGGCGGCTTCGGACCTCGCCGTCCCCGCGGCGCAGAACGCGCTCGAGGCGGCGGGCGTACCGCCGGAAGAATTGGACCTCATCCTCCTGGGAACCGTTACGCCCGACTTTTTCTTCCCCAGCACCGCCTGCATCGTTCAGGATAAAATCGGCGCGAAGAACGCCGGCGCGTTCGACTTGTCGGCGGGATGTTCGGCGTTCATCTACGGCTGTAATATCGCCGCCCAATTCATCGCGACCGGCCGCTACGAAAACATCCTTGTTATCGGCGTCGAGACGCTGAGCAAGCTCATGGACATGACGGACCGCAACACGTGCGTCCTGTTCGGGGACGGCGCCGGCGCCGCGGTGCTCGGGCCGGCGAAGGGCGACGGCGGCATCCTCGCGACCTATATGAGAGCGGACGGCTCGCTGGGATATTTGCTGGAGATGCCGGGGGGCGGCTCGCGCCAACCTCCGACCCACGAGTCGCTCGACGCGCGGCTGCATTACATTAAAATGGCCGGGCGGGAGGTTTTCAAACACGCCGTGCGGTCAATGGTCGAGGCGGGGCGATACGTCCTCGACGAAGCGGGTTATACCGGCGAAGACGTCGACATCCTTGTGCCGCACCAGGCCAACTGGCGAATTATGAGCGTCGTGGCCGACAAGCTCGGCATCCCGCACGAGAAAGTTTTCGTAAACCTGGACAAGTACGGCAATACCTCCGCGGCGTCCGTCCCCATCGCGCTGTCGGAAGCGGTGGAGCAAGGCCGCGTCAAAGCGGGCGACCTGGCGTTGAACGTCGCCTTCGGCGCCGGGTTCACGTGGGCGGCGAATTTAGTGCGATGGGAATAAGCCCGGCCCGGCCGGCGGCGTAAAAATCCGACGTATGGCAATAGCATTCTTATTTCCGGGACAGGGTTCGGCCGAAGTCGGCATGGGCGCCGAGCTGTTCGAGCGCGAGCCGCTGGTCAGCGAATACTTCGGCCGGGTCTCGGCGGTGCTGGGCCGCGACCTCAAGGCCATAACGCTTACGGGGCCGGAGGAAACGCTGGTGGCGACCGAGAACGCGCAGCCGGCTATCTTCGCGCTTTCGGCCGCCTGCTTCGACCTCTTCGGCGAGCGGTGCCCGCTGGCCGCGGACTTCTACGCCGGCCACAGCCTCGGCGAGTACACCGCGCTCTACGCCGCCGGCGCGCTGTCGTTCGACGACGCCGCGGCGCTGGTCAGCCGGCGCGGCCAATTCATCGCCGACGCGTGCGCCCAAAACGCCGGGACGATGGCCGCGGTAATGCGCCTGGACGACGCGGCGGTGGAGGGGATATGCGAGGATGCCTCGGCCGCGGGGGTCGTGGTGCCGGCAAACTACAACACGCCCGGGCAAGTGGTCGTGTCGGGGAGCGAGGCCGGCGTCGCGCGCGCGGGCGAGCTCGCCGGGGAGCGGGGCGGCAAGTTCGTACCGCTGAAGGTCTCGGGCGCGTTCCACTCGCCGCTCGTGGCCGCCGCGGCGGAGCGCATGAAGGAAGCGCTGAGGGAGTTTATGATACAAACGCCGGCGGGGGTTTTCGTCGCCAACGCCTCCGGCAAGGCGGCCGGCCAACCGGAGGTCATAAGGGACCTGCTGTATAAGCAGATATCGCGGCCGGTGCGGTGGAGCGAAACGTTGGAGCGGATGACGGCGGGGGACGTAGATACGGTGGTCGAGTTCGGCCACGGCCGCGTCCTGACCGGTATGTTTAAAAAAGTGAACCGCGACGCCCGCATCTTCAACGTCGGCGACGAGGCGAGTCTGGCCGCCGCGGCCGAGGCGTTCCGGGAATTCGCGCTTTGAAAGGGAATGAACAGGGAGGCGGACTTACGCCGGAATTTGAAAATAAAGTAGCGGTGGTGACGGGCGCGGCGCGCGGGATAGGCCGTGCCGTCGCCGCGCGGCTGGCGGGCGGCGGCGCCGCGGTAGCGCTGTGCGACGTCCTGGCCGACGAGGTGGACGAGGCCGCGACGGCGCTGGCGCAGGAGTACGACGTGCCGGCCCGCGGATACGTCGTCGACGTCGCCGACCCCGAAGCGGTGAACGGCTTCGTATCGGGAGTCGCCCGCGAATTCGGCTCGCTCGACGTACTGGTCAACAACGCCGGCATCGCCCGCGACGCCCTGTCGATCCGGATGAGCGACGCCGACTTCGACCGCGTCCTTAAAGTCAACCTCTACGGCGCGTTCCATTTTTGCCGGGCGGCGGGCCGGATTATGTTCAAGCAGCGCTCGGGCAAGATTATCAATATGTCTTCGGTCATCGGCGTGATGGGCAACGTCGGCCAGGCGAACTACGCCGCGGCCAAGGGCGGCCTTATCGCGCTGACCAAAACAGTGGCCAAAGAGCTCGCCGGCCGGGGCGTCAACGTCAACGCCGTGGCGCCGGGTTTCATCGAAACCGAGATGACCGCCGCCCTCGCCGACGAGGTCAAAGAGGAGTATAAGAAGCTCATCCCGGTGGGGCGGTTCGGTACGCCGCAGGACGTGGCGGAAGTAATCGCGTTCCTGGCGTCGGAGGCGTCGGCCTACCTCACCGGCCAATTGATCTTCGTTGACGGCGGAATGATGATGTAAGCGAAGTCAGGATATAAGGCTTTCAGCACTAATCATAATTTATCGCAGGAGGAAACCCGAAAATGGCGGACGTTGCCGGAAAAGTCAAAGAGATTATCGTCGAGCAGTTGGGCGTAACGCCGGAGCAGGTTACGCCGGAGGCTTCGTTCATCGAGGACCTGGGTGCCGATTCGCTGGACACGGTCGAGCTCGTAATGGCGCTGGAAGAAGAATTCGACATCCAGATACCGGACGAAGAGGCAGAGAAGATCACGACCGTACAGCAAGCGGTCGACTATATAGTAAACAAGAAAGGCGAGTAACCGGACCGGGTGCCGCGGTCGTGGCCGGGCCTACGGAGAGGTAGCGCCGGTCGCGCGCGCGCCTTCGGCCGACCGGGCCGCGGCGCCGAACGCTGTCTTTAAGCCACAGCGCGCGAGGAGAAACGACTATGACGGGACGGCGGGTCGTAATAACCGGCCTAGGCGTAGTGGCGCCTAACGGGAATAACGTCGGGGAGTACTGGGAAAACCTGGTCGCCGGCAAGGGCGGCGCGGGACCCGTAACCCATTTCGACGCCGACGGGTTCTCGAGCCAGGTGGCTTGCGAGGTCAAGAACTTCAAGCCCGAAAAGTACATAGACCGCAAAGCCCTCCGGCGGATGGATACCTTCGTCCAATACGCGCTCGCCGGCGCGGTAATGGCGATGGAGGACGCCGGCCTTAAAGTAGGCCAAGACGACCTCGACGCTACGCGTATCGGCATCATCGTCGGCTCCGGCATCGGCGGCATCGGCGTCATCGAGCAACAGCACGCGGTGCTGCTCGACAAAGGGCCCCGGCGGGTAACGCCGCTGCTTATTCCGATGCTCATCTCCAACATGGCGTCCGGCCAGCTCTCGATATATTTCAACGCCAAAGGGCCCAACAGTTGCGTCGTCACGGCGTGCGCCACCGCGGCCCACAGCATCGGCGACGCGTACCGCGTAATCGAGCGCGGCGACGCCGACGTCATGATCGCGGGCGGGACCGAGGCCGCCATAACGCCGCTGGGGTTCGCGGGGTTCTGCATGATGAAGGCGCTCTCCACCCGCAACGACGACCCCGAGCACGCCTCGCGGCCCTTCGACCGGGAACGCGACGGCTTCGTCGTGGGCGAAGGCTCCGGCATACTTATACTCGAAGAATACGACCGGGCCAAGAAACGCGGCGCCGACATATACGCCGAGATAGTCGGTTACGGCATAACGGCCGACGCCTACCACATTACGGCGCCCGACCCGGAAGGCGAAGGCAGCACCCGCGCCATGAAGATGGCAATAGAACACGCCGGCCTGAACCCCGAAGACGTCGACTACATAAACGCCCACGGCACGTCCACGCCGTTGAACGACGTAGCCGAGACTATAGCTATTAAGAAGGTGTTCGGCGACCGCGCGTATAAAGTAGCCATCTCGTCCACCAAATCCATGACCGGCCACCTCCTCGGCGCCGCGGGCGGCGTGGAGAGCGTCGCCGCCGTCCTGACCATCAGAAACGGCATTATCCACCCGACGATAAATTACGAATATCCCGACCCGGAATGTGACCTCGACTACGTCCCCAACGAAGCTCGCCAGGCGGACGTGAAAGTCGTTATTACCAACTCCTTCGCGTTCGGGGGCCAAAACGCAACCTTAGCGTTTAAGCGCGTATAACGGGCCCCGCTAATAAATTATGTCGAATTTCGTGAAAAAATTACTCGGTCGCCAGGAGCCTTTCGAAGGCTACCTCTTCGACGACGAGCTCCCGGAAGACCGCCTCCGGGAGTTAAAGCAATTCTGCAAAGAGCACGACATCCACCTCGCCGACCTCTCGCTCATAGACCAGGCGTTGACGCATACCTCGTTCGCCCACGAGTCCGAACAAGACACCGAGGATTACGAGCGGCTCGAGTTCTTGGGCGACTCCGTCATAGGTCTCGTCGTAGTCGAATACCTATACAACACTTTCCCGGATATGAACGAAGGGGACATGACGAAGATCAAGAGCGACGTCGTAAGCCAGACCACGCTGTCCGAAATCGCGACCGAGTTGGGCCTGAATCGGCTCATGCACCTCGGCAAAGGCGAAGTTCTGAGCCGCGGCCGGCGTAAACCCTCCATCCTCTCCGATACGTTCGAGGCGCTGGTGGGCGCGCTCTACCTCTCGTCGACCATCGACGAGACGAAGGAATTCATAACCAATCAACTCGAGGGACGCGTCCAGAAAATCGTGGCGGGCGGCAACCTCGAGAATTACAAATCGCTGCTGCAGCGCGTCGTGTTGGAGCGTTTCGGCGAAAACCCGACCTACCTCGTCCTCACCCGGCGGGGCCCGCAGCACAACGCCGAGTTCGTAGTGGGCGTCGAAATAAAAGGTAAAGTGTACGGCAAGGCCCGGGGCCGCTCCAAGAAAGACGCCGAAATGAGGGCGGCGCACAAAACGCTGCAACTCCTCCGGTCGAAGAAGCGCCAACGCGCGCCCCGCGGAAAAGAAACCAAGGCAACCTAACCCGATGGACTACTTGTTAACCGAAGAGCAACGCGAGCTGCAGAGGCTGACCCGCGACATCGCGCGCAACACCGTCGCGCCCAAGGCCGAGCACTACGACCGGCACGACGAGTTCCCGTGGGAAATGGTCGAGGTTTTCGCCCAGGCGGACCTCTTCCGCGTTTTCGTCCCGGAAGAATACGACGGCCTGGGCATGGGCAACTTCGAGCTGTGCATCGTCGCCGAGGAGCTGTCGCGGGCGTGCGCCGGCATCGCGCTCGCGCTGCTGGGGACCGCGCTCGCCGCCGAGCCCATTTTGATCGCGGGGACCGACGAGCAGAAAAAGAGGTTTCTGCCGCGCGTCGCCGCGGGCAAAGCGCTCGCGGCGTTCGCCCTGACCGAAGCGGACGCCGGCTCGGACCCGTCGGCGGTGCGGACGCGGGCCCGCCGCGACGGCGACCATTACGTCCTCGACGGGACCAAGCAATGGATAACCAACGGCGGCGAGGCGGAAATATACGTCGTCGTCGTGAGCACCAACCCGGCGCGCGGCGCCCGCGGCCTGAGCGCGCTCGTTGTCGAGAAGGGCACCCCCGGCTTCACGTTCGGCAAAAAAGAGGACAAACTCGGCATCCGCGCGTCGGCGACGCGGGAGCTGGTATTCGCCGACTGCAAGGTCCCGGCCGAAAATCTGCTCGGCAAAGAGGGCACCGGTTTCATCACGGCGATGCGGACCTTCGACCGGACGCGGCCCGGCGTCGCCGCGCAGGCCGTGGGCATCGCCCAGGGGGCGCTCGACCTCGCCGTAGCCTACGCCAAGGAGCGCCGCCAGTTCGGCCAGCCCATCTCGAGCTTTCAGGGCTTGCAGTTCATGCTGGCCGATATGGCGACGAAGGTCGAAGCGGCGCGCGCGCTCACGTACGCCGCGGCGCGCACGATAGACGCCGGCGCCCGCGACGTCAGCCGCAGCTCTTCCATCTGCAAGACTTTCGCCTCGGACGTCGCCGTCGAAGTGACCGCCGACGCCCTCCAGATATTCGGCGGCTACGGCTACATGCGCGAGTACCCCATCGAGAAGTTATTCCGCGACGCTAAAATCACGCAGCTCTACGAAGGGACGAACCAGATCCAGCGGCAGGTGATCGCGCTGGACCTCATTCGAACCTCGGGCCGCAAGTCGTAGCGGCCGCGGTAAGCCCCCGGCGGCGGGGGCTTTTTTTAATCCTATGGCGGCGTTCCCCTCCACCGTCGTTTCGCGGGCCCGTTCGCTCTGGGCCGCGGCCGCGCGCCGGCCGGGCGTAGTCGTCGCCGCGACCGCGCTCGCCCTCGTCGCCGTGGCCGCCGCCCGCGTCGACCTCGTCTTAAAACACACCCCCGAAACCAACGAGATGTACTCGGAGTCGCTGGTCCGGTTCCGGTACGCCGAAATGATAATGAAGGGCGAGGCGCTGCCGCGCTCGGACCCGATGGTCCAGTGGCCGGAGGGCTTTCCGCGCGACGAGATGATAATGCCGCTGCCGGACTACGCCACCGGCCTGAGCTACAGGCTGTGGAGCGGCGTGTTCGGCCCGACCGACCGCTACGCGTACCTCCGGTACTTCATGGCCTTCTACGCCGCGGCGTACGTCCCCGCGGCGTTTCTTCTTTTCTGGGTTATGTTCCGGCGGCCGTGGCCGGCGTGGGCCGCCACCGCCCTCTACGCCACGTGCCTTACGACGTTTATCCGGGCCGCGGGTTATTACATGCGCGAGGATTTCGCGACGCCGGCGCTGCTGGCCGCGTCGGCGTTGGTTTGGCTGCTTCTGGAGGGAAGGCCCGAAGGGCGCCGTAAAAGGGTCGCGGCCTCCGCCGCCCTGGCCGCGGCCGTACTCTACGCATTGAGCTGTTGGCATATGGCCCAGTTCTACGCCAACGTGCTCCTGGTCGTCGTATTCCTCGCGGCGTTCCTCGGCCGGCGCGGCTTGTTCGGCCACGTCGGGATGGCGTTCCTCGTGGGGACGGCGGCCGCGGCGGTCCTCAACAAACCGCTCTTCGCGAAGGGCGTCCTCTGGTCGCCCACCGTCGCCGCGGCGGCGGCTCTTGCGGCGTGGGGCCTGGTGCGGCGGCCTGCGACCGTCCGCTGGCGGTTGGCGCTGGCCGGCGGCGCGGCGGCGCTGGTGGCCTTGTCGCTGCTGGCCGTCGGGTCCGGCGCCTACGGCCACGCGTACGCGCTCATCTGGTCCAAGCTGCGGCTGGCGGGCGTCCACCCCGACGACCCGGCGCGGCTGCCGGTCGACGCGCGCATATTCTGGATGGGCCCGTACGATACTACGACGCTGAAGCGCGCCCTGCTCGAATACGGCCCCCTCCTGTTGGTGGCGACGGCGGTCTTCTTCCGGTCGTGCGGGAAGTACTTACGCCGGAGGAAAACGCCGGTCGAAGGAACGCCGTTCTTCCCGGCGGCGATGACCGTCGCCACGGCTTTTTTATATTGGCTCCTGGTCCGGCTGACGATATTCTTCGCGCCCTGGGCGGCGTTATGGGCGACGCTCCCGGCGGCGAGGGCCCGCCGGCCGTGGGCCAAGGCCGCGGCCGCGGCTTTGGTGGCGGCGCTGTTAGCGTTCCAATTCTACTGGGCGGCGAATTACAACCGCCCCACATTCCTGCGGCGCACGCTCGAGCTTTTACCGGAAGAGGAAGACCCGCTATGGGACTACGGCAAGATAGACAGCGGAATATTCTTCTGGTTAAAAGACCACACGCCCGAGGGTTCGGCCGTACTGGGCCAATTCGGCCTGAGCGCGTCGGTAATGTACTGGGGCGAAAGGCCGGTGGCGCTCCACCCCATGTACGAGGTGCCCGAAATAAGGACCAAGATCGTCGAAACCTCGCGCGCGTATATGGGCCCCGAGGACGACTTCTATGAGCTGTGTCGCCGGTGGCGCATATCGTACGTCGTCTTCAACGCCCCCGTCTTCCTGGTGTACCAACCCCCGGGCGACCGGTACTTCGCCGCTACCCCCGACCCGCCGGCCGACGCCGTCGGTATGAAGATGCAATTCCACGCCGAGTCGTTGACGCGCTTCCGCCTTATCCGCGAAACGTACGCCTTCCGCGTCTTCGAGGTCGGGCGGCCGTACGACGGCTACGTCGCGCGGCGCTACCATCCCTATTTCGACAAATCCCTCTTGCCGGACGTGCCGTCGCCCGAGCGCTACCGGGAGGTCACGGCCGCCATCGAACGCGCGGGCGAGCATTATAATCGCGGCGTGGGGTTGGAACGCTCCAAGCGTTGGTCGGAGGCCGCGTCCGAGTTCGGCATCGCGCTCAGCCTCCACCGCGACTATGAGGACGCGGAGTTGCGCCTCGGTTACGCCCTGGCACAACTCCGCCGCTACGGCGAGGCCGAGCCCCACTTCCGGCGGGCGCTGTTCGTCGACCCCGACGACCCGGTGGCCCACACGTATATGGGTTCGTATTATTTCTCGGTAGGGTCGTACGAGGCCGCGCTCAAGGAGTACCGCCGCGCCTACAAGCTTAACCCGGACGACCCGGAGAACCTGGAGCGGATACGGCTGACGGAAAGGACAATGGCCGGCGGGTAGCCGGCCATCGGAGTATTCGCTGCGGCGGTTTTAACTATCCCTCGCCGCGCGGCTTGGGGACGTACTCCTGGATCCCCCAGCCCAATTTCTCCTGTAGAAGTTTGTAGAAGTCTTTCTCCTCCAGACGTATGAGGCGGAGGCGCTTCTTGGCACGCGTGACGTAGACGCGGTCGTCCTCGCCGAGGGTGTACGTCGCCTGGCCGTCCACCGTCATCACCGTCTCCTCTTTGCCCCGCGTGCGGAGCTCGATGCCCACCTCGAGATTGGGCGGGATAATAAGGGGCCTCACGGTGAGCGAGTGGGCGCATATCGGCGTCAGCATCAGCACGTCCACGCGCGGGTCAACGATGGGCCCGCCGGCGGACAGCGAATAAGCCGTGGAGCCGGTGGGCGTAGCGGCGATGATACCGTCGCCCCGATACGAGAAGAGGCGCTCGCGGTGGATGTAGGCGTTCACGATTACGATGCGGGAAATAGCCTTGGGCCCCACGACGAGGTCGTTGACCGCCAGTATGTCGCGCTCCACTTCGCCGCCCGAGCGCTCGAGCCGGATGGAAAGCAACATCCGGCTTTCGACGAGGAAGCGGTCCGTCAGGATGGCGTCGACCGCGGTCTCCATCAAGCTGATGTCCATCTCGGAGAGGAAACCGAGGCCGCCCAGGTTCACGGCCAGAACCGGCACCTCGTTGGCCGCCACCAACCGTCCCACCGAAAGCAACGTCCCGTCGCCGCCGAACGAGATGACGAGGTCGCACGCCTTCCCCATGTCGGCTATGGCGACGCGGTCGCCCTTCAGATTCCCCCACACCGCGGTCCGCTCCTCGATGACGTACCGCTGGCCGCGCTTATCCAGCGCCTGCAAACACGAGGATACGCCGTTGACGGCGTCCTTCTGCTTCCAGTTGGCTACGATGCCGAAAATGTAGCTGTCGGTAACCGCCATCGGTCTCCGGGCGCTAACGGCCCGCCCTTATGGAACGCAAGAGCTGTTGCGATTGGTCGAGGTACGAACGGCCTTTCTCGGGGTCGCCGGTCTGGTTGTAGATAAGGCCCAACTTGTTCAGCGTATTCGCCACCTCAAGCTGGGCGCCGACCGACTTGTAGAGCGCCAAAGCCTCCTCGTACGTCTTGATAGCCTCGTTTAACTGCTGGGTATTTTCTTTAACTTCGCCGATGTTGAACAGCGCGTCGGCCCGGCCGCGGTCATCCCGCAGGCCCTGGTACATGCTCAGCGCCTCTTTGTACTTGGCCTCGGCGGCCTCGAACTTACCGAAGCCGGCTTCGACCAAACCTTGCTTGTTGGCCGACAGCGCGATATTCCCCTTATCGTCCAGGCCGGAGTACGTGCTGTACGCGTTCTTATAGGCCGCGGCGGCCGCGGCCAGGTTGGCGGTGTTGAACTCGGCGTCGCCCAGCGCGCGGTAGCAGTAGGCCAAATCGGCGGTGTATTTCTTGAGGGGTTTATACGCTTCGACGGCCTGCGTGTAGCTGGTCTTGGCCTTGTCGTATTGGCGCTGCGCCATATACACGTCGCCCACTTCGCGCAGGCACCGCGCCTGACCCTCCTCGTCCTCGGCCGCGGCGAACGCTTGCTTGGCCTTGTTGTAGGACGCGTCGGCCTCGCCGTATTCCTTCAGCGCCTGGTAGTAGACGCCGGCGTCGTAGTTCGTCTCGCCGACTTCCGCCTGATTCTTGGCCTCCGTCAAGAGGGACAGCGCGTCGTCGCAATACTTCAGCGCGCTGCGGTAATTCTCCTGCGCGCCCAGCGCCTTCCCGATCATCCGCAGCGTTATCCCCTCTTCGTTCTTCATCCCTTCGCGGCGCCAGATGCGGAGCGCTTCGGTCAATACTTTATTGGATTCCTTATAATCGCCCAACTCGTAGTTGACGGCGCCGAGGTAGACGAGCGAACGCGCTACTTCCTCCTGGTCGCGGACCTCCCGCCAGAGGGCGAGGGCTTCGGTGTGGCTAGTCTTCGCCGCTTCCATTTCGCCGAGCCGCGCCTGCGCCGAGCCGAGGTGGTTCAACGACGTCGCGACGCCGGCTTTATCGTCGAGGGAGCGGTACGAGGTCAGCGCTTCATTGTACATCGTCTTCGCCTGCTGGAAGTAAGTCGGGTCCTCGTCGGCGACGCGGGCGCTTATCTTGGATACGCCGATAAGTTCGTTGGTGAAGCCGAGGTGGTTTTTAATCTCCGCGGTGAAGCCCTTGTCGCTGAGGGGCATCGCCGCATCGAGCGCGGTGGCGAAGTTCTTCTCGGCGTTCGAGAGCTCTCCCTGCCGTAGCGCGAGCTGGCCGAGGTCGACGTAGAGCCGCGCTACGGCGGGCGTGTTTTGTATTTTCTTCTGAACGCTTACGGCCTCGCCCAAAGACTTGGCCGCGACGTCGTACTGGCCCAGCTCGGCCTGCGCGAGGCCCTTGGCCCGCAGCGTTTCGCCCTCCGCCATCGGCCGGAGCGTGGCGCGGAATACCTCCAGCGCGCTGTCGTACCGCTGGACCGCGCCGGCGTAGTCGCCCTGGGCGGCGAGGGTCAAACCCAGGCTATAGTAGAAGTCGCCTTTGCCGGCGGATATCTTGCCGCTCCGATATATGGCTTCCGCTTCGCCGAAGTACTTGGCCGCGGTCGCGGTATCGCCCTGGGCGAGGAATACTTCGCCCAGGCCGACGAGCGCCCGCGCTTTGCCGGCCTCGTCGTTCAACGCGTTGAAGATGCGGAGAGCCTCGTTGAATTCGCGGTTGGCGGTCCGGATATCGCCCGAGGCCAGCCGCGCCTGCGCGAGTTGGCGCTGCGATTCGCCGATGCCGGCCTGGTCGCGCAGCTCGCGGTACTTCTCCAACGCCTGGCTATGAGCGGCGAGTGCCGCTTCGGCGTTGCCCTTGCGACGCTCCGCCCGGCCCAGCGCGTTCAGCGCCATCGCCACGTACATTTCTTCGCCGGCCTTCTCGGCCAACGCCTGCGCTTTCTTGGCGTCCTCGATAGCCCGGTCGAAGAGGAGCTCCGCCTCGAACAGCGTCGAGCGGTGGATCAGGACGCGGCTCTGGCCCGCGTCGTCGCCCGCCGCGGTATAGAACTGGAGGCCGAGGCCGAAGTTCTTCTCGGAGCCCTTGTAGTCGTAGCGGTCGTAGGCGATGATGCCCATCTGGAGCTCGCAGTATCCCTGACCGGCGTTGTCGTTGAGTTTTTTATAAACCGACTCGCCCTTCTTATAACTGGCCACCGCGTCGTCGGCGTTGCCGGCGCTATACTGGACGCGGGCCAGGTCTACCGCGGTATCCGCGGCGGAGAGGTCGTCTTTGGTAGTCGTAAAGCCGTCGAGGGCCTGTTGGTACTCGGTCTGCGATTGGCTGAGGTTGCCTTGCTTCTCGTAGGTAGCGCCGAGGCGGCGGTGAGCGCGCGCCGCCCAGTGCAGCTCGTTCAGCGCGGTGAAGCCGGCGAGCGCCGACTTGTAGGCGGACAACGCGTCATCCAACGCCTCTTTGGTCTCCTGGGCCTCGCCGGCGTAATACTGGGTTTCGGCGACGCCCATCTTATCCTGCACCTGCTGATACAGCGCCAGCGCGTCGTTGTGGTACTTCAGGCCGCTGTCCGGCTGATTGAGGGCGACGTATACGCGCCCGATCCAGTTCATCGCCAGCGCGGTGCCCTTCTCAATGTTGAGCGTACGGTAGACGCGGAGCGATTCGCTGAAGGAGCGGATGGCCTCTTTGTGCTCACCGTTCTCGAACTTGATGGCGCCTATCTCGATGCCGACGTCGGCGGAACGTATCTGGTTGCGGCCGCTGCGGAAGAGCTCGAGCGCGGCCTCGAAATCCTTGAGCGCCTGGTCGTTTTTCTCCTGGGCCCGCAGCCCTTTGGCCCGGCCGAACGTCGCCTCCGCTTTGCCGTTATCGTCGCCGAGCGAAGTGTAGGTGCTGAGGGCTTCGCCGAAGGCCTGGTTGGCGAAGTCGTACTCGTAGAGCTCGAGGTGGGCCTGGCCCTTGTAAACCAACGTCTCGGCGATCTCGGCCTTGGTGTTCGCCGTCCGCTCGTACTCGAGGGCTTTATCGAACTGCGCGAGCGCCTTCTTCTGGTCGCCGGCCGCGACGAACGCAACCCCCATGCGATTGTAGACCGACGGTACGTCTTTGGTGTTGCCGGCCTTGTTCATCGCGCTCAGCGCGGCCTTGTAATCCTCCTGGGCGCCGTCGTAGTTCTCCTGGCGATACTTCACGTCGCCCAGCGCCGCGGCCGCGGCGCCCTCGCCGGCGGGGTCCTTGACGGTCCGGTAAATAGCCAGCGCCTCCGAGAACTTGGCGGAAGCGTTCTGGTAATCGCGCTTCGCCATGTGGGCGGCGCCGAGGTTCATCAGCGTGCGGGCTTTGCCCGGCTGGTCGTTTACGGCGGAATAGGCCGCGAGTGCGTCGTCGAAGTAGTGCAGCGCCGTATCGTAATCCTCTTTGGCGACGTACGTCAGACCCAGGTCGTTCTCCACTTCCGCGACGCCGAGCTTATAGTCCTGAGCGCGGTTGATGCGTAGCGCCTCGTCCGAGTAGCGGGCCGAGGAGTTGTAGTCGCCCTTCGCGTAGTGCATGCGGCCTACGTTGGCCATGGTCTGCGCGACGCCGAGTTCGTTCTGCAGCAGTCGGTTCGTCGCCAGCGCCTCGTTGAACGCGTTATTGGCCTGTTCGAAGTCGCCCTGGGCGGTGTTGACCTTGCCCACCGCGTTCAGCGCCAACGCGACGTCGGTGCGGTCCTCGGTCCGACGGAAGGTTTCCAACGCGCCGTTATAATTGCTGAGCGCCTCGCCGTACAGGCCGCGGTCGAACTTGATGTCGCCCACCTTCATCTGCGAGAGCGCTTTGCCGGTCTCGTCGCCCTCCCGGCCGAAGTTCTGCGACGATTGTTCGTAGAGGGCCAGCGCGCCGTCCTGGTCGCCCAACACCTGGAGGGTGGCGCCGAGGTCGCGCTGGACGCCGGCCACCTCCGCCGTCATGTTCTCGCCTTCGTAGATGGACAACGCGCGCTCGATCGACTTACGCGCCTCCTCCAGCTGACCCTGGCGCAGCTGAATGGTCCCTATCTCCCACGTAACTTTCGCGAGGCGGGCGTTGTCCTTCAACCCCTTAACGATGTCCAACGCCTGCTCGTACGTCTGCAGCGCCTTGGGATAATCGCCGGTGGTCTTGTAGACGCGGGCGATGGCGATGGTGGTGTCGGCTACGTTGCCCTTGTGGCCCAGCGTCTGGCGGATGCGCAACGCTTCGTTGTACGACTCGAGCGCGGACCGGTAATCGGCCTGCATCTCGTAGGCGTAACCGACGTTGTGGGCCGCGTCGGCCTGGCCGGTCTGGTTCTTTATCTCGCGGTACTGCTTGATGGCGTCGTTATAGTAGATGGTCGCCTTGCGGTAATTCTTCATGGCGTAGGTGTAAACGATGCCCATGGAATTCAGGATTTCGGCGGTGCCCTCCCAATCGGCCAGGCGCCGCGTTATGGACAGCGCCTGCTCGTAGTACCGCAGCGAATTGGCGGCGTCACCCTGCGCGCGGAGGGCGTCGGCGGTGTACTTCAGGCAGCGCGCGATGCCGTCCTGCATGCCGAGCTTGGTATAGAGCTCGCGCGCCTTCTCGAGCTGCGTTTGCGCGCCGGTGTAGTCCTTCTTCTCGAGGTAAACGCGGCCTATGAGCATCTCGCCCTCGGCCTCGCCCTCGCGCTCGCCGAGTTTGGAGTAAATGGAGAGGCCCTTGCGGAAGTAGTCGAGCGCGCGGTCCACCTCGCCCTGGTCCAGGACGATCTGGCCCGCCTCGAGGTACATCCGCCCCTTCATCTTCTCGTCGGCGGCGCCGGCGTACTTCGCCGTGGCCTCGTCGTACGCCTTCAACGCCAGCTCGTACTCGCCGCGCGCGAAATAGATGGAGCCGATGGCGGCCTGGGCCCGCGCCTGGCCGGTGACGTCGCCGGCTTTTTTATAGAGATTGTACGACTCGTCGTAATAGGTGAGCGCCTGGTCGTATTGCTCCTTGGCCTGATAGGTGGAGCCGAGGTTTTTATTGACCAGCGCCAGGCCGGCGTTATCCTTCAGCGCGGCGAAGTCGTTCAGCGCTTTCTGATAGTAGCTCACGGCCTTGTCGTACTCGCCCTGCACCTCGTACACCGAGCCGAGGATGTTGTTGGCGCGGGCGACCCCCTCGACGTCGCCGATGGAGTCGAAGAGATCGAGCGACTCCTCGAAAATGGAGACGGCGCGCGCGAACTTGCTGGCCTCGAAGAGCTTCATTCCCTCTTCGAAGGACTCCAGCGCGCGGTTGCGGATCTCCATCTCGGACTGGGCGTAGGCGGGCGCGGCGGCCGAAGCCGCGACGAGCGCGGCCGCGAGCGTAAATAGCGTAAGTGCTTTCGTTGCCTTCATATTAGCCCTCTTCGTTGGTAGGCTGCGGCGACGATTTATTTTTTATTAATACTCACGTAATATTACAGAATACCAGAGCGAAATACCGTTGTCAAGGTATTACTATTCGCGGTTGCGGGGCATAAACGGCAAGGATTTCAATTTAAAACGACGCCGAGCTGAAGGACATTCTAAGGGAGCGGCGTCGGACGCCCGGCCCGTACGATATAGAAAAGCCGCCCGGAGGCGGCTTTTAAGTTCGGATTCGTCGGCGGCCTATCTCGCGACGACGACCTTCTTCACGGCGATTTTATC
>CBFCYS010000001.1:0-46850 GCA_965602215.1 uncultured bacterium | reverse complement strand
AACTCGTAGTCGCACGTCCCGTCGTCGAACAGGTATCCGTTAGTCGCGGTGACCATAACCGTGATTCCTAACGGGACGTCGGCGGCCTGATAGAAGGTCGCGCCGGGGGCCGGCGACCCTACCTCGCGCCAGCGGTTGGTTAACGAGGTATCGTACGTCTCCGCGAACATATTGCCGGCGGCCGTTAAGAACTCATCCCGCGTCCACGACGTCGGGATGGTATAACCGTCGACTTTTTGGCCTATGTCGTTGACGTCGAAGTAGAACGCGAAGTCGCCGGCAAGGCAGTTGCTCAAAAGATTAACGTCGCCGCGGTTGAACGCGAGCTCGACGTTGGCGAGGACGTACTTTGGCTCGGTCGCGTCGTACGGCCCGCGTTCGGTCGGCGTTGGTTCCTCGTCGCCGCAGCCGGCCGTACCTAAAATACCTAAAAAGAGCGCCGGTAGGAGAAAGCGCGAAAATAATCCCTTTTTCGTGCTCATTATTCTATCACCGCCGTATTAGTGACGCCGCTACCGGCCCTGTTTCACATCGCCGGGCCGCGTTTTTACGGCGCCGGCGTCACGGCGTCCTGGGGCAGCCCCAGCTCGAACTCCAGGCGGTGGGCCAACGCCAGCAGCCGCTCCTCGTCCCAGGGCCGCGACATAATGTGTATTCCCACCGGCAGCCCTTCCTCGTCGAAACCGCAGGGCAAAGAGAGGGCGGGGAGGCCGACCAGGTTCGCCAGGCCCGTAAAGATATCGGCCAAATACATGAGCTGGGGGTCGAGGTTGCGGGTATTCAACTTGAAGGCGGTAAACGGCGATACCGGGTATACGAGGAAGTCGAACTGTTCGAACGCCGCGGCGAACTGCACCCGCATGTGCTGGCGGATCGTCTGCGCCTTGGCGTAATAGCGGTCGCGGTAGCCGATGGACAATACGTACGCGCCGGCGGCCAGCCGCCGCCGGGCCTCGCCGCCGAAGCCTCGGGCGCGGGCCTTGGCCACCATATCCGCCGGGCCGTCGTAGCCGTCCGCCCGCGGCCCGAACAACACGCCCTGGTAGCGGGCGAGGTTGGAGTAGGTCTCCGCGCAGGCGGTCACGTAGTACGTGGGCAGCGCCCAGGAGGCGCTGGGGATGGCGGCCCGCTCTACGACGTGGCCCAGCGGCTCCAGTTTGCCGAGCGCGTTTTCAATCGCGGCCTTTATGCCCGGGGGGACGTCGGTGCCGAAGAATTCTTCTATAAGGCCTACCCGAAAAGCGCCGTGATCTCGCTCGAGGCCGGCGACGTAGTCGGGGACGTCGCGGCGGCTGGACGTCGCCTCGCGAGGGTCATGGCCGGCGATGACTTGCAATAACAGCGTGGCATCCTTGACGTTGCGGGCCAGCGGCCCGATTTGGTCGAAGGACGGCGCGAACGCAATTAGGCCGTAGCGCGAGACGCGGCCGTACGTAGGTTTAAAGCCGACGACGCCGCACATCGCCGCCGGCTGGCGAATAGAGCCGCCGGTATCCGAGCCCAGCGCGAGGGGCGCGAAGCCGGCGCAAACCGCCGCCGCCGAGCCGCCGCTGGAACCTCCCGGGGCCCGCGTCAGGTCGCGGGGGTTTTTGGTGGGGAAGAACGCGGAATATTCGGTGGAGGACCCCATAGCGAATTCGTCGAGGTTGGTTTTGCCGATGACGTAGGCGCCGGCGTTTAATAGCCTATCGACGACCGTCGCGTTGTACGGCGGCCGGTAGTTTTCTATGATGCGCGAGGCCGCGGTGGTGGTCATCCAGTCCGTGCAGATATTGTCTTTGACGGCGACGGGGACGCCGGCCAAAGGGCCGTCCGCGGCCGCGGGGGCTTCGCGGTCGTTTAAGCGAAGGAACGCGTTGACGGCGGCGTCGTGCGCCTCGACGCGGCGGCGGAAGCCGCCGACCACGTCGCCCGGGGAGAGTTCGCCCGCGCGAACCTTGGCCGCGATTTCGGACGCCTTAACGTTTATCAAGTCCATAGCGGATTTAACTCCGACCTTCGGCCCGTACGATGCGGCCGCGGTAAGTTTTATGAGCGGCCACCAGGTAGAAGTACGAGCCGTCGTACGTTGCCAGCGAACACCCTTCGGGAAGGGGGGAGAGGAGTTCCTCCCACCTCTTCTCTTTCAAATCGTAGCGGTAGGATTTAACGGCCATCCGCGGCGGCGAGTCGAAGGGTTCGGCTTCGCAGCCGCCGACGACGTATATATAATTGCCTGCGGCGAACGCGCCGGCGCCGGCGCGCGGGCGCGGGAGTTGCGGCAGCGTCTGCCATTTATACACGACGAGGTCGTATCGACGGACGGCGTTGGTGACGTGCTCCGGTTTGAGCTGCGTGCCGCCGATTACGTAGAGGCCCCCTCCGGCGACGGCCGCCGCGGCTCGAGCGAGCGGTACCCGGAGGTCGTGCAGTTTGGTCCACAGGCCGTCGCGCGGGTTATAGCGGTGTACCTGGCGGTTGTTGTCGTCGGCCGGGTCCGCGGGGTCGTACTTACCGGCGACGACGTATAATTCCCCGTCGGCGAAAAAGGCCGTGGCGTCGCCGCGCGGCGCCGGTAAATAAGTCTCCAGCTTAACGTCTTTCGTTACCGGGTCCCAGGTGAATACGTCGCCGACGGGCATGCTCAGCTCGGCGAAATCCAGCTGCCCTTCGGGCGCCAACTTTATAGGCGGCGGCGTATACATGCCGCCGACGAACCACACTCGGCCGCCGGGTCCCGCCGTTACGGCGGCGCTCGCGCGTTCGCCGAAATAGCTCGGGTAGGCCGCGACTTCGTCCAGGCCGTCGGGAGTCACCTTAATAAATACGATCTCGGCTCGCGGGCCCGGGCCGGCGGCGCGTTTTAACGCGCGCGTGCCGACGAGATACAACGCGCCCCGGGCGCGGGCGATACCCGCCGGCCAATCCAGCTTCGCGTCGGCCGCCCCCGCGGGCGCCCACTCCTCCCATTTGATATCCGCGTCGGCGGTCGGCGCTTTAAGCGTCTCTATGACCGGGACTTCTTCGGGCGCGGCGGCCGTCTCCGCGGTCGGCTCGCCTTTCTCGGGCGCGGTGCAGGCGGAGAAGACGGCGAGCGCGGCGGTAGCGACGAGACGAACGGTTTTCATTTATCGTCACCTTTTTCTTCGGGCGCCAACACTTTGGGTACGGAGACAAAGCCGTCGTGGCCTTCGGGCGCGTTTGCCAGCGCGCCGTCGACGGGGAGCGACGGCCCTACTTCGTCGGGCCGCAATTCCGATGGTTCCAAAGCCGGCGGCGGCGGCCCTTCCTCGACGTCCAGCGCGGCCAATATCTCCACGTTTTCGAGCAGGCCGGTGACCTCGCGCGCCAGGTTCTCCTCTTCTTCGCCCGGGAGCGCCAGGTACGCTTCCCGAATCATACGCCGGATGATTTTAATTCTCTCTTCTTCCGCATCCATATCGTCTGCTCCGACGTTTTAAGGGCGGCCGCGGCCGCCCCACGGTTCGTATTGTATAACGTCGTCTACGTCCAAAGGCTCCAATTCGGTCAAGCAGCCGTCGCCGATTTCGCGCAGGAAGCGCGACCTCTCGCGCGGTTCCGTTACGCCGGCGACGCTCCGCGCTCCGGCGAACGACAGGTACAAGAGGTCCTTGGCGCGCGTAACGCCGACGTAGCAAAGCCGACGTTCTTCTTCGAGCTCCGCCGCCTCGGCGAGCGAGTTGGCGTGGGGAAGGAGGCGTTCCTCGAGGCCGACCATGAATACGGCGCCGAACTCCAACCCTTTGGCGGTATGCAGCGTCATCAGCGAAACGCGGTCGGCGTCGGCGTCGTAGCTGTCGATGTCGCTCACGAGGGCGACGGCCTCCAGGAACTCGGTCAAGGTCGCCTGCGGGTGCTCGCTCTCGAATTCGGCCGCGGCGTTAATCAATTCCCTGACGTTTTCGGCGCGCGCTTCCCCTTTAACTTCTTCCTGCTCGGCCAGCCAGGCCAGGTAGCTGCTTCTCTCGACGACGGCGGCGAGGATCTCGCTGGGAGGTTTGGAGTCCGCTTCGCCGGCCAGCTCGCTTATTAACCCCACGAAGCGGCGCAGGCCGGTAGCGGCGCGGGCCGGGAGTTCCGCCAGCAGCGTTTCGTCGGCCACGGCCTCGAGCGGCGGACGTCCCCGCCGGTTGTCCTCTATTTTCTTGGACGACGCGGCGCCCACGCCGCGCGGCGGCACGTTGACTACGCGGGCGAAAGCGACGGCGTCGTTGCTGTTGTGAATCAATCGCAGGTAGGCGAGCGCGTCCTTAACTTCGCGGCGTTCGTAAAAGCGCGTGCCGCCGACGATCTGGAACGGCACGCCGGTTTTGGCCAAAACTTCCTCGAAGACGCGGGATTGCGCGTTCACCCGGTAGAGCACGGCGCAGTCGCGGTACTCCAGGCCGTAGTTGGCGCGCGCGTCTTCGACCGCGTGGGCAACGCGGAGCGCCTCGTGTCGTTCGTCGTAGCATTGGACGACGGCCGGCTTCACTTCCGCCGGGCGGTCGCTCCACAGCTCTTTGGCGTAGCGGCTTTGGGTGTTGAATCTTATAAGGGCGTTGGCCGCGTCCAGGACGCCCTGGTGCGAGCGGTAGTTTTGCTCCAGCGTGTAGGAACGCGCTTCGGGGAAGGCGCGCGCGAACCGTTGAAAGTTGGTTATATCCGCCCCCCGCCACCGGTATATCGACTGGTCCGGGTCTCCCACGACGCATATCTGGCGGTACTTCTCGCCCAGCAGCCGGAGCAGCTCGTACTGGGCGAAATTCGTGTCCTGGTACTCGTCGACGAGGATATGTTGGTAGCGTTCCCGCCAACGCTCCAGGACGTCGCGTTCGCGGCGGAAGAGAAAGGCCAACTCCATTAAGAGGTCGCCGAAGTCGTACGCGTTGTTCTCGCGAAGGATGTTTTGGTAGGCGGCGTAGACGTCGGCCAAGGTCTCGCGGTAGCCGTCGGAGCGAGGGTAGTCCTCGGCCGGAGTCAGTTCGCGCTTGGCGGCCTCTATAGCCGCGGCCAGCCGTTTATAGTGGAACTGCTCGGCGGGGAGCGTCCATTTGTTGGCTATCTTTTTTATAGCGGCCTCGGTGTCGCCGGCGTCGAAGATGACGAAGTTCCGGTCGGCGCGGCCGGCGGTGTAGCGCGTTTCGGCGCGTAGTATACGCGCGCCGGTGGCGTGGAACGTACCGACCGTTACGGCGGGCCGGTATCCCAACGTCGCTTCGACGCGCCGCTGCATTTCCTGGGCGGCCTTATTCGTAAAAGTAACGGCCAGGATGTTGGCCGGCGGCACGCCCCGCTTCGAGATGAGGTGGATAATGCGTTCCGTTATGACGCGGGTTTTGCCCGAGCCCGCTCCCGCGACGACCACCATCGCCCCGGGGGGCGCCGCGACCACCCGTTCCTGGGAAGGGTTTAGATGAGTTTTAGGCAAGGTTGAACGTCCCGGTATTAAAAATCGCCCTGGCGGGCGCTGCGCTTCGGCGGGCGGCGTTTTCGGTCCCGGCTAGGGGGCTTCCTTTTCAAGGATGCTGCCCAGGCCTATGTTCTGGGGCGTGCCGTTGGGGCCGAAGACATACTCCAACACTTTGTTGTGGCGCCGCGCCGCGGCTATCTTGTTGGTTTGTTTCTCGGCGGTCGTCATTATTTGTTCTTTGACTTCGGCGAGCGCGACGATGAGGTTCTTCTTGCCCAGATCGTCGAGGGCTTCGATTTCTTCGTCCAGTCGGCCTACGTCGACGCGGTCGTCGTCGAGTTTGATTATCTCCACTTGGGGATAGCGTTCTGCTTGCTCGGATATCCGCTCGCGCAACGGTTTGTCCTGTTTCACGGCGTTGTACAGGCCGTTGGGTTTGTCGAAGTTATCGAGCAGCGAGTTGATGAATAGGGCCAATACGCCGACGTTGGTTTTAGCGCCGGGACCCGCGGCTTCGCGCCAGCCGCGCGAGCCGGGTTGTTCGACGCCCTTGAGAAACTCGCGCAGGCTTTTTACGCGCGCCTGTTCTTCGGAGGGGGGAGCCGGTTTGCTGTTGGGCGCGTGGACTTCGAGCAGGCCCGAGTCTATAAGAGAGTGGATGATTTGCGTGGTTTTAAGTTCCGAGAAACCCGTCTTCTCGGCGAGGGCGGAGACGCTAAGGCCGCTGTTGACCAGGGATAGTACTTTCCACTCGTGGGCCTGGAGCGTAATGTTGCCGGCCTTGTCGCCGGGGCCGGCGGCGAAGGCGACGACGTAGCCGGAGTTTGGGATTATCTTCCGTAATTTGGTCCATTCGTCGAGTCGGCGGACCGCCTCCATAATCAAGTTCTGGCAATCTAGCTCGATCGTCCTTAGGTCGGTCTTAGAGTCGGTCTCGAAGGTAAAACGCCCCTCCCGCCAATTGAAGGTTTCGTAGACGGCCTTTTCGCCGTCCAATTCGCCGACTTCGGCGTGTACGGCCTGGCCCTGTTCGAACCATATGCGGGCCGAGGAATTATTTTTGGATATGACGAGTAAGCCGGTGCGCGAACCCATGTTTATGAGCTGCAGCACGTCGGCGAGCGGGAAGTCTTCTAAATTGCCGTCTAAGCCCATAGCGAGGACTTGCAAAACGGCGGCTCACGACAGTACCCGGGCACCGCCGCCCGCCGCCGGGATTCTAGCGAGTTTCTAATTAACGGGCCGTTTGGCGCGAGAGATGCGCAATAACGAGCTTCGAGATCGCGCGCAGGGAATCGAATACGCCGATGCCGGTAGTGGCGATCGATTCGAAGCACGGTACCTGGTCTTTATTGAGCGCGGCCTCGAGCTGTTCCACCGGCGAGCAGTTAGGCAAATCGCGCTTGTTGTATTGGAATATATAAGGGATGCTATCCAACCGGTACCCTTGGAGCTGGAGGTTCTTTATCATATTCTCGAACGATTCTATGTTTTCGTCGAAGCGGTTGCGCTGGGAGTCCACGACGAAGACGATACCGTCCACGCCCTTCAGTATTAGTTTGCGGGAGGCGTCGTAGTGGACCTGGCCGGGTACGGTATAAAGGTGGAAGCGCGTTTTGAAGCCGTTCACCGTTCCCAGCTCGAGGGGTAAGAAGTCGAAGAAGAGGGTCCGGTCGGTATCGGTGGCCAACGAGACCATCTTCCCCTTGATGTCGTGGGGGAGTTTCTCGTGGATGTACAGGAGATTGGTCGTTTTGCCGCAAAGACCGCAACCGTAATAAACGATCTTGCAGTTTATTTCGCGAGAGGAATAGTTGATTAGGGACATAGCCGAACCCCCGGCCGCGGGTAAGGACCTTTTAATCTTTGAAGAGGTTGTCTATCTCGCTTTCGGCGACGCTCGAGAAGGTTTCGCCCAGCGGCGAAGGCGCTTCGATGCCGCGTTCCGCGACTTTTTGGAAGATGCGGTTAAATATACCCGAGAGTTCTTCTACCGCCTTTTTAACTCGAAGCCGAACCAACCCTAACGTAGTCTTGTTATCGAAGACCACGACCAGGATAACGCGTTTGGCTACTATGGATAGATGTATCGATTCGCTGGTGCCCTGGTGGAAGAGTACTGAGAACTCCTCCTGGCCCAGGATTTTCGAGAGCTCGCTGGTCGCGGCGTAGTTGCCCGCCGAGAGCGACGCGAAGGACAACGAGTCCATATTCTCGGTGTCGCCCTGGCTGGAGACCAGCTGCCCCGAGCGGTCCACCAACAGCGCGAACTTGGAATTGGTTTCGCGGACGAGCGTAGCCAATATCTCGTTAAGGCTTGTGTAATCTTCTTCGAATAGGACGAGTTCCATACCAGGCATAAACCTCACCTCGCGTACGGCCACTTAAGGGGTCGCCGGCGCGTGGGTCATATATAAAAGGCGTTATGGCCTGAGTTTAAATTACGTTTCTTGACGTTTTCCATTAAAATATAAAAACGCTACCAAGTCAAGATTTTTTTGCTATAAAAGTTGGAATTCGGCCTATGCCGCCGCCGTTCGGTACGTACCGATCTTTGAAATTAAACGCCCTATTCACCGCCGTTTTATAACAACCCGATGTTCTCCCTAACTTTACCCGCCAGGAGGGTCGCGCCTTTTTTCTCGAGCAACCACAACGCCCGCCGGCGGTACTTCTCGCGTTCGTTTTCTTGCGGGGCGATGTCGGCCAGTTTTAAATAACACTCGCTGCGAACGAGCCAAAGGCCCAGCTCGCGGGCCGCGGCCGCCGCGGCCGCCAGATGTTTCCGCGCCCGCTCCAGGTCGGCCTCTGCGGTAAAAAGCTCGCCCGCCGCCAGATTATAACGCGCGAAGAACACTTTCGATTCCCGAGCGCGACGGTCGAGGTCCGGTTGCGCCAGGACCTCGCGGCACTTTTCCTGCTTACCGGCCGCGAGCGCCGCCCGAGCGGCCAGGACCGCAGCGCTGCCGTACGAAAACGCGTCGCCCGTCCGCCGGCACTCCCCGGTCGCGGCGTCGGCCAGACGATACGCGTCGTCGTAATCCCCCGCCGCGAAGCACGCGGTCGCCTCGGCCAGGTCGATGCCCGCCTGGGGCGAGCGCGTATCCCCCGCGGTCGTCTCTTTGGCCTTGACCAGAAGACGGCGGTGGGCCGCCGGGTCGTTTTGGAAAAGGCGTACGACGCTCAGGCCAAGGGCGGCTTCGACGCCGCACGAGTCGAACCCTTCCTCTTCGGCCAAACGCAACGCTTCGTCGAAGGTCGTTCCGGTCGTAGCCAGGTCCTCGGTAGCCAGGTCGATGGTCCCCTCGAGTACGTAGGCCTTGCATTGCCCCCGCCTGTCGCCCACGACGACGAACGCTTCGCGGGCTTTCGCGATTAGGCTGCGGGCGTTGGGTACCCGGCCGTATTCGAAGAAAACGGGGGCCAAAGAGAGGGCGGCCCCGGCGGCGGTTATGGGCTTACGTTCGGCATCGGTCGAGGATAGACTGCGTTGCGCCGCCTGTACCGCGTCGGCGACGTAACCGTCCCGGTACTTTAGGCCGGCGAGCAATTCGAACGCCCGGGGCGACGAGACACGGTCGGCTTTCAACGATTTCTCGAGCTCGTACGTCGCCTTGGCGATGTCGCCTTGTTGACGGAACAGGTCGGCCAAAGCCAGCTCCACGTCGGCGACCAGGTCGTAATCTTTTAAGCGAGCGGCGAGTTGCAGCGTTTCGAGGAACGCGGTTTCGGCTTCCGGGAAGTAACTGCGGCGGAGGTACACCTGACCTTGGGTGTAGAAACGCCGCGCCGCCAATTCGCCTTCTTCGGTTCCGATCTTTTCGAGGTCGTTGAGGGCGGCGGCGGCCAGGCCGGCTTCGTAGAACGCTTCCGCCCGAGTAAGATATAAGCGCGGTAGTAGCTGTAAACCCGATTCTTCTTGGGGCGCCGCCCTTTCGAGTTCGTGGATGACGGCCGTCAGTTGAGCTACGGCGTCGTGGGGTGAGCCGAGCCAACGTGCTTGTTCCACGTTCTCCCGGGCGAGGTCGTACGCCGACCGCGGCTTCCCGGCCGCGAGCTCCAGTGTGACGCGGGCCGGCAGTTCCCCCGGGTAGCGTTCGGCGAGGAAGGCGGCCGCGGTTCGCGCCGCGGTCGCTCGGCTTTCCGGCGTCGGCGCGGCGGCGGCGAGCACGGCTGAGGCGAGGTGGGGCGGAACGTATAGGGAGTCATCGTCGCCCAAAGCGGGCCGGAGTAAATCGAGTTTGTATAATTTATAGCGCCAGGCTTCGGCCGCGGTCCCGTCCGCACCGAAAGCGTCCGCCGCGAGAACGCGTAGGTCTCCGTCGCGGACCGGAACGCCCATCATTACCAGGGCCGCCGTCGCGTTTTGCCAACGTTTGTCGAAATCGCGTAGGCGGCGCGCCACGAGCGCGGGGCCTTCCAACTCACCGTCGGCCGCCAACGAATTAATATTCAGGTCCGTTTTTTCCCGCGTCGCGAGCCAGACCTGCTGGAGAATTTCGGGGTGGCCTTTGCCTTCCGCGTAGAGCAGCGCGCCGGTTTCCTCGGCATCGGCATCGGCGAAATTTTCGGCGAAAGCGGCGACTTCGTTTTCGGTAAAGGGTCTGGTCGATAGTATCGCGTCGGCGGCGCGTTCGATAGTGTCGTCGGAGGTCTCGCAGGCGATCACGAGCGCGAGCGGCACGTCCGTCGGCGCGGCGAGCAGCGAACCGAGTAAGCCCCGAGACGACGCGTCCGCGAAATGTATGTCGTCCAACACTACGGCGGTCGGCTTTTCGGCGGCGGCTTCTACGATCAACCTTTTCGTGATTTCTATAATCCGCCGGTGTCGGAATTCGGGGGTTACGTCCGCGACGTGGGGGTCCGGTTCGGCCCGGAAGCCCAGGACCTGCGAGAACAGCGGCGCCCAAATCTCCAATCTTTCGTCGATTTGTTGAAGGGCTCGAGCCGCCGCTTTCGACGGCGGTACTTCGGGCGCCAGGTCGGCGAACGCCTCGCGCCATATCGGGGCCCAGAGGGCGAACGGCGCGTACCGCCGGCGTTCCATACAAGAAGACGCGTATACCCGAAAACCGTTTGCCCGCGCCGCGCGGCACGCTACCGCTAGCCAGGTGGTTTTCCCCGTTCCGGTGGCGCCCGTAACGAACACCGTCCGCCTCCGTCCTGTGGAGAGGACGGCGGCGAAGGAATTCTCGATCGCTTCTTCGAAACCGGCGACGGCCACGAACGGCGACTTCTGCATCGGCGGGGCGGACGTGGGGTACCGCCGGTCTTCCTTCAATTCGTAAATCTTTACGGCGGGTTTCCTTCCTCGCGTTTGGTAAAAGCCCACCGGAACGTACTTGAAGTCGCCGGCCGTTAAATCGTGGACGTCTTCGCCCGCGAGGATGACCCACTTGCCCGCTTTTCTTCGGAGCCTTTCGGCTTTTGCCCGGGGTGACGACGGTTCGCCGGCGGTTTCGGTTTCCGGCGGGGTCGCGTCCACGCCGACCGTCAAGTACGCGTTGGTACTTAAGTCCTTCGGCGACGTCGCCAGGAGGCTCCGGGTAACGTCCCGGAGGACCAGGGCACACGAAGCCGCCGTGGCCGCCGGCGACTCGAGGTCGCGAGGGAATTTGACGTTAACGGTGGAGGGGCCTTCGCGGGTGGCCGTGCCGCCGCGTTCTTTGGCTATTTCGTCGGCGGCGGCGAGGAATTTTTCGGTAAGTTCGCCCAGCACGTCGGGCGAGAGGGAAGGGGTTAGTACGTCGAGGCCGGCGAGCTCGGCCGCCACGGCGGCTGCTTCTCCCCCCGCTTCGCCGGTTTTAACGCCGCAGTTGGGACAAAAAGCCGCGGACGGCGCCAGGGCCCGGCCGCAATTGGGGCAAGTGGCCGACATACCCTAATTATTTACGTCTCCTCCCGCGAGCTCGAGCGCGACGGCCTTATTCGCAGTCGCTTCCCTGAAGGCTTCGACGAGGCGTTCGGCGTCGATCGCGCCGAGGTCCTCGCCGCCGTGGCGGCGCAGCGCCAACGTTCCGGCTTCGCTTTCTCTTTTGCCGACGACGGCGAGATAGGGCACCTTGGCCAACTCGCCGGCTCGGATTTTAGCGTTCAGTTTGCCGTCCGAGTTGTCCACGTCGACGCGCAGGCCCGCGGCGTTCATTGCGGCCGCCAGCTCGGCGGCGTACGGTGCGAAGTCGGGGTTCACCGGTATAATGCGTAATTGGACCGGCGCGAGCCAGGGTGGAAAGACGCCGGCGTAATGTTCGAGCAGCGTACCGAAGAAGCGCTCGAACGAGCCCAACATAGCGCGGTGGATCATATAACACTGGTGTTCGGCGCCGTCCGAACCTATGTACTTAACGCCGTAGCGGGGCGGTAGGTTGAAGTCGAATTGGATGGTGGGGCCTTGCCATTTCCGCCCCAACGCGTCGTAAATTTGGAAATCTATTTTCGGGCCGTAGAAGATGGCCTCGCCCTCCATCCGATTATAGGGGAGCTCGAGGCGCTCGAGCGTTTCGGCGAGAGCGTCCTCCGCCCGCGCCCATTCCTCCGCGGTGCCGGCGTAGTTTTCCGGCTGTTCGGGGTCGCGGGCCGAGAGTTCTATATCGTACGAGGTGAAGCCGAAAGTATGCAGGAGGAATATGGCCAGGTCTACGCAGCCGCACAGCTCGTCCACCAGTTGGTCGGGGGTACAGAATATATGGCCGTCGTCCTGGGTGAAGCCGCGGACGCGCAGGAGGCCGTGGAGCGTTCCCGAGCGTTCTTTTCGGTAAACGGTCCCCAGCTCGGCGTATCTAATCGGCAGTTCCCGGTAGGAGTGGACGCGCGACTTGTAGATGGCGACGTGCATGGGGCAGTTCATCGGCTTGAGGACGTACGGTACGCCGTCGACGTCGAAGGTGTACATGTTATCGAGGAAGTACTGGAAGTGGCCCGACGTCTCGAACAGGCGGGCGCGGGCGATGTGGGGGGTCATGACGAGTTGGTACCCGCGCCGTTGGTGTTCCTCTTTCCAGAAGGCCTCGATGCGGTCCCGCACGAACGCCCCGTTCGGGTGCCAGTAGACCAGGCCGGCGCCGCGTTCCTCGGCGATGGAGAATATATTAAGATCGCGCCCCAGCGTCCGGTGGTCGCGGCGCTTCGCCTCCTCGACGCGCGCCAGGTGAAGTTCGAGCTCCTCCGGCTTGCGGTAGGCGGTTCCGTATACGCGGGTGAGCATGTCGTTGCGCTCGTCGCCGCGCCAATACGCGCCCGCCAGGGCGGTGATCTTCAGCTCCTTGACGTAACCGGTGGAGGGAAGGTGGGGCCCCAGGCACAGGTCGGCGAAGTCGCCTTGCCGGTATATTATTACTTGTTTATCCGCGATCTCGTCGACGAGCTCGAGTTTGTACGGGTTGCCGGCGAACAGCTTACGGCCTTGGGCCTTGGTTATTTCCTCCCTTTCGATGGGGAGGTCGGCCTCGGCGAGCTGTCGCATGCGTTCCTCTATCCTGGGGAGGTCGTCGTCGCTTATGGTCGCCGACGCGTCGAAGTCGTAGTAGAAACCGTCGGCGGTCGCGGGTCCTATGGCCAGCTTGACGTCGGGGTAGAGGTCCGTCAGCGCGTGCGCGAGGATATGCGAGGCGGTATGACGGAAAACCTCCCGCGCCGCTTCGTCCTCGTAACTCAGGAACGCCACCGTCTCGCCGGCCTGGGCGGCGGCGGCGAGGTCTACCAGTGCGTCGCCGCGGCGGGCGACGAGCGCGTCCTTCACGGCCGCGGCCGCCGCTACCTCAAGGAGGGTCGCGTCGGGTTTGACTTTTACGGGGCCGAAGCCCTCGACATTAATTTCTATATCCACAATCGCGTTTTCCTTTCACGCTATTTTAGCAAAGTTAGCGATTTCAAGTCAACGGCAAAGGGACGTCGGCCCTCGGGCTTAAAAATTGACATCTCGGGCGGGGGCCTTTATAATCTATATTGTGCGTAAGGCCGCGCGCGATAAAAAGGATGAAGCGTCCTTCGGCTTGAATTACGTGAAGCGCGCCTTCGACCTAGTCGGGGCGGCCGCCGCGCTTGTCGTGCTTTCGCCGGCCTTCGCCGTTATCGCTTTCCTAATAAAGGTTACCAGCGCCGGGCCGGTATTCTTTCGCCAGGAACGGACCGGTAAAGAAGGCAAGCCGTTCTTCATCTTCAAGTTCCGCACCATGGTAAAAGACGCGCCGCAGCTCGGCCCGGACCTTACCGGCGCCGGCGACCCGCGTATAACTCGCGTGGGCAACTTCCTGCGCGTCACCAAGCTCGACGAACTTCCCAACTTGATAAACGTCGTGCGCGGCGAGATGAGCCTGGTGGGGCCGCGGCCCGACCTGCCCCGGTTTATGTCGGCCCTTACGCCGGAGCACCGTCGGATTTTGCGTTTCCGGCCCGGGATAACCGGCCCCACGCAACTTCGATACATCGCCGAGGAGGAATTTTTATCGCCGGTTAATATCGACGAAAATTATGTCGACAACATCCTCGTCGACAAGCTCGCCTCCGACTCCGCGTACGTCTCCAACTGGTCTTTGGGAGAGGATTTCCTATTAATATTGTATACGCCGGTCGCGCTATTATACAAGGTGTTCGGCAGGGCGGCGAAGCTTTTCCCGTTTTACAGGGCAAGCCCGCCCGGAAAACGGGTGAAGTAAAATACGGGCCCGCGTTCGGGCCCGTTTCTACGTGCATCCGAAGTAGGTCAGTTTATTTCTTGTCGTCCCCCAGCCGACGCCAAAAGCGGGCCTTCGTCGGCTTGCCGTCGTTTCGCCGTCCCGGCAGCCGCGTTAACAGGAAGGCCGCCGCGGCCGCGAGCAACCCCAGAAAAGAACGCCTGCTTACCCCCTTTTCACGAACCGCGGTTGTCATTTTCGGCGTCCGTTTTTTCCGCCCTTTTAAACGGAATCGTAAACCAGAAAATCGAGCCGTGGCCGGCGCGCGAGGTAAACGACATCTCGCCGCCGTGGAGCTCGACGATATTCTTGGCTATAACGAGCCCCAGGCCGGTACCGGCGATTTTCCGCCGGCGTACCTCCGGGGCGCGGTAGAAGCGCGTAAATACCTTGCCGAAGTCCGCCTCCGGGATGCCGGTCCCGGTATCGGCGACGGCGACGCGGAGGCTCCCGTCTCGAGCCGACAACGATATGTCGACCTCGCCGTCCGGCCCATTGTATTTCACGGCGTTGGATACTAAATTCGCTATTACTCTCGTTATGAGTTCGGGGTCGCATTCGGCTTTCGCCAGGTTGCCTTCGGCCTTTACCGGGTTTAACTTGACCTTAAAGACCTCGGCGCGCGGTTCGTACTCGGCGAGGGCGTCCCGGCAAAGCGCGGCGACGTCAACGGTTTCGTAATTTAATTCGATATCGCGCCCCTCGAGGGCGGTAAGCTCAAGCATCTCGTCGAGCATCTGGTTCAAACGGGCGAGGCTGACTTCCACTATGTCGAAGAACTCGCGCTTTTTGGGGTCGAGGTAAGGCCGGAGTTCGTCTTCTAAGATGTCGACGGCGCCGGCCAGAGCCGCCAGCGGGTTGCGGAACTCGTGGACCAGCGTGAGTAGGTAGTCGTAGCGCCGTTCTTCGACGGGACACGCGTTTTCGATAGGTGACGCCGCCGGGGTCGCCGGGGCGGTAGCCGTTTCGGTCGGGTCTTCTTCGAGCTTTTCAGGCATAAACACGTCTCTCGGATATTAAGGTCGGTTGCTCGTTTATATTATAGCAAAAAAAAGGCGCCGCGCCAAACGCGACGCCTTTACCTCAGCTGCGTTTAGCGCCGAATTTGGCCGCCCAATCGACGCGAGCCGTGGAGATCATGAGTACCGCCAACGTGACGATGGCGCCGATCGTTATTATAAGGCCCGTGTATCCCGGGTAGAAGAAGGCGTACGAGAACAGCACCAGGAACATGAGCTGCGGGAACGTGGCGTACGCGACCGTGTACCGCGCGCCGCGCGCCAGAGCGACGTAAACGAAGACCAGCACGCACGAGACGAGGGTCGACGCCAGGAACGTCAGGTGTATGCCAATGTGGTCGGCGAGGTAGGCGAAGAGGAGGTGGAAAGCGAAGAAGGCCGCCGCCAGGAAGAAGTAGTTCATCGGGTGGAGGGGCGGGATTTTATCCGCCTTGACCGCGGATATTATGAATAGGACCGTGAAGAAGAATAAGAGCGAGACCGGGGCGAAGAACGACATCCGGCTGGCGATGGGGCCCGGGTCAAGCTTCTTGGGCATCTCGACGCCGAGCTGGTACCCGGTAACGAGGTCTTTATACTGCCACGTCAGGTTCCACCCGTCGGCCGTCTTTTCCTTGGCGGTGGGCGAGACGCACCCTTCCGGGAAGTCAACGCTGTCGAAATCGGTGTGGGCGTTGAGCGTGAAATCCCGCACGCGCGTAACGCCGTCGGAGAACGAGTATATCCAGCGGTCGAGGCCGGGCGACTTGTAGCCGATTACGACGTCCGCGGTTTCTCCCGGGGCGAGTTCGAAGGAGGCCGTAATGCCGTCGGCGGCGCCGGGCGGGAAATCAACCTCTTCGTTTTTGGCGCGAAACGTGAAGTCGTCGTAGAGGGCGTTCGTCGCCGGGAAGAAGAAGTTGACGAAAATCTTACGCGGTTCCGACGTGTCGTTCGTAACGCTGTACTTGGCGCGGTAGTCGACGACGTACGTGCTGAACCATAAAAGGCCTTTTTTTCGGTGTTCTAATTTTAAGTCGACGTCGACTTCCGTGCCGGTCGGCTCGACGTAAACCGGTTCCTCGATTACTTTCTTTTCGGTTTTCTCCGGTTCTTCGCCTTCGCCGGCTACGACCTCGACTTCGCGCGCTACCATATAATGGAAGAGGGGGGCTTGTTGGCGCTGCTCCGTGCCCCAGAGTTGGCCTACGGCGTCGGCGCCGAATTCTTTCGCTTTGTCCGTCCGGTGAACGAGGGTTCCGCCGAGGACGACCCACGCTACGACCGAGCAGAAGAAGATGAATATTATGGAGATGGTTCTGAGTACGGTCATCGGTACGACCTCCTTACGGCCTAAAAATTGATTTCGGATATTAGTGGCCCGTCCGCCGCCGCCGTGACAGCCAATATTGCTTAGCGACGGTGAATAGCGTCCAGCCGCAGATAATCGCCGCGGCCGCGAAGGCCACGTACGCGAACCAATCGCCGTGGCGGGCGTAAAATGTGAGGTATTGCCGGCGGTGGACGTCGTCCGTCAACTGGTTGCGGATATATATCTTGGACTTGCGTACGACGCGGCCGTTGGGGTCTATAAAACAGGTAACGCCCGTATTGGCGGCGCGGACGTACCAGCTGCGGTTCTCGACCGCGCGGAAGACCGCGGATGACAACGTTTGGTAGGGGGCGTTGGTCCGGCCGAACCAGGCTTCGTTGGTGATGTTGACGAGGAAGTCCGCGCCCCCGCGGGAGTACGCGCGCGATATGTCGGGGAAGACCGCCTCGTAGCATATCAGGCAGCCGAAGTCATAGCCGGGGGGGCGGATGACTTCCCAGCCCGGGCCGGGGGTGAAGTCGCCGGAGTCGGCGAAAAGGGTTTCGGTAACGGCCGGTACGTCCGTTTCCCAGGGGATATGTTCGCCGAACGGCACCAGCCGGACTTTGGCATAGCGGCCTGCTACGCCGCGAGCGGGCGTAATGAGCGCGGCGGCGTTGTAGCGGTAGTGGTCGCGGCCGCGGACGACGTTAGGCCTGGGGTCCCGCTCGACCGTCCCGGTGAGGAGGTCGACCGATAAATCCTCGGCGACGTCGAAGATTAACTCGCGGTAGAACGGGTCTTCGAAGAGGTAGAACGGCGTCGCCGTCTCGGGCCAGATTATCAACGTCGCCCCCTCGCGCTTCGCCTCGTAGCTCAGGTTCACGAGCACGCGTATCGTCTGGTCGCGGTACTCCGGGTCCCACTTGACGTCCTGGTCGATGTTGGGTTGCAGGACCGCGACGCGGATGGGTTGTCCCTCGTCGGGGGTAACGCGGGCGAGCGCGCCGTAGAGGCAAAGCGCGCCGAACAGCGCCGCCGCGGCCCCGCCGGCGCGCAGCCACGTAGCGACGTGGCGGCGATTTGTCAGGATATAATAGACGAGGACGTTGACGGCGACGACCGCGAGCGACACCGGCCAGGTCCCGGCGACGTCGGCGATTTGTATCAGCAGGTTAAATTTATATTGGGAATGGGCCAGCAGGCCCCAGGGGAAGGCGAGATAACCGATGGAACGCAGCCATTCCACCGCGACCCACAACACCGGCGCGCAAAGCAGCGCCGGCAGCCGGCCGTGACGCCGGGCCGCGACGTACAGGAAGCCGAAGAGCGCCTGGTATAAAGCGAGGTAGATGACGGCGCATATGAACCCGGGCGTCGTCGCCGGCGACAGCCAGTATAGAAGGAAGACGTTCCAGTGCAGGCCGAAGACGTAACCCAGCCAGGCGCCCTGGCGGACGTTCAAACCTTCGAAGGCGACGAGCAGCGGCACGAGCGCGACGAACGCCAACGCTTCGACGTCGAAGCGCGGGAACGCGAACGTGAGGACCGCCGCGGCGAAGACAGCGAGCAGGAAGTCGCGGCTCGAGAGTTTTCGGTTTACCGGGAGCATAGCGAAAGCCGTTAGGGCTTCCGTATTTATATCAGAAAACGGCGTTCCCGTAAACCTTTGTTATCGACGTGCGCGCGATTTTATTATAACCTTGACACTGTACGGCGTTTACGTTATATAGAAGCCGAGGCGCTATCGTCTAGGGGTTAGGATAGGTGGTTCTCAGCCATCAGACCGGGGTTCGAATCCCCGTAGCGCTAACGGCCCCCGCTCGAGGGGGCTTAAATTTACATAGGAGCACACTCTTGAATTCGAAATTTAAAAATTGGGTACTGGACAACCGTTGGCCGCTGGCGTTGGCGGCGGCGACGTTGACGACGCGGGCCGTCTACCTGGCGAGCGTAGCGCACGACCCGTTCTTCACGTACCTCCGCCATATCCCGGACGCATTTTTCTTCAACAACTGGGCACAGGGGATAGCGTCGGGGGATTGGCTCGGCGGGGAAGACGTTTTCTTCATCGGGCCGTTGTACGCGTACTTTTTGGGGATAATCTACCGTTTGATCGGGCCGCACTTGACGGTGGTGCGTTTCGTACATATCGCGTTGGAAGTAGGCTCGGCGCTGTTCCTCTACGGGTTCGCGCGTCGGGCGTTGGGGGAGAGGCCGGCGAAGGTGGCGGGCGTGATATGGGCGCTGTACCTTCCGGCGATATTTTTCAGCTCGTTCGTGCTCCCGGTGTCGCTGGACATATTCTTGATAGCGGGTTCGTTTTACCTGTTGGCGCGCGGGGTGGAGGGTCGGTGGTGGAATTTCGCCGGCGCGGGTGCGCTATTGGGTTTGGCGGTGTTGGACCGGACGAACCTGTTTGTCTTCGTATTAGCGGCGGTGCCGCTTTTCGTCGTGTACGTCAAGCGTTTGAAGTGGCGCCGGATCGCGGCCTACTTCGCGCCGATAGCCGTTATAGTGTTGGCGGCGACGCTGCGCAACTTCGTCGTGGGGGGCGATTTCGTCGTGGTATCGTCGCAAGGGGGGCTCAACTTCTACCTCGGCAACTCGCCCAACGCCACGGGCGTTTACTGGAACCTGGGCGAGGTGTATCAGGGTAGGCCCGCGGAATTGAATAAAGACATGGCGACGTTGGTCGCCCGGGAGTTCGAAGGCCGCGAGATGAAACCGTCCGAGGTTTCGCGGTGGTGGTCGTCGAACGGCCTAACGTGGCTCCGGGACCACCCGGGCGAAGCGGCGAAATTGTACGGGCGTAAGATACGTTACTTTTTAAACGATTACGAGGTAAGCCTTAACGTAGATTTTTATTTCATGAAATTCATATCGCCGTTCCACCGCGTGCAGGTGCCCTGGTTCGGTTTCGTATTTCCGTTCGGCGTAATTGGTTTGGCGGTGGGGTGGCGTAAGTCGCCCTTCGCGCGAACCGCCGGCGCGCTGTTCGTGGCAACGTACGCGCTGTCGGTTTTGGCGTTCTTCGTTTCGGCCCGTTACCGGCTGCCGATGGTCCCGATGGTAATAGTTTTCGCGGGCGCGGGGTTGGTGTTGTGGTATGACCTCTGGCGGCGTTGGCGTTGGCGGCCTGCCGCGGCTTTGACCGCGGCCGCAATAGCGGTGGGCGCTTTCGCGATGTGGCCTCCGCCCGGTATTAGCCGGGACGGCGCTTTCGGTCAGAGCTACTACCGCTACGGTAAATATTATTTCGACGAGGGCGACTACGAATCGTCCATATCGTATTTAAAAAAGGCTACCGAGCTTACGCCGGAAATGTACCAGGGGTTTATAATGCTGGGTATGGCCTACGAACACGCGGGGCAAGTCGATACGGCGATAGAGGCTTTCTGGCGCGGGACCATCGTCGCCCCCGACCGGCCGGAGATGCATTACAACCTGGCTATCGCGTTTGTCCGCGTCGGCCGGCTCGACCAGGCGCTGCCGTCGCTGCATCGCGCCGTCATGCTCGAGCCGGGATACATCCCGGCGTGGACGCAGCTGGGTGAAGTTTACATCGGCCTGGGGGATTACCGACGGGCCGAAATGGCGTACCGCCGCGTCGCGGAATTGATGCCGGGCGACGCGTCCGTCCTATATCGGTTGGCGGAATTGGACTTGTCTATGGGGAACGTCGCGGACGCGTTGACGTACGCGCACGCGGCGATGGAAGCGAACCCCAATCTGCCGGGCCCCGGTATGATCGCCGGCCGGATTTATTACCAAAATGAAGATTACCTGGCCGCCCTCGAATATTTCGAACGGGAGGCCGGCCTCCAACCTACATCTTCGGAAGTCTTCGGCTTTTTGGCGGTGTTGTACGGCAAGGTAGGGGATATCGAACGGGCGCGCGCGGCCTACCGAGATTATATTTCGCTGGGCGGCCCCCGCGACCCGGCTTTCGAGCGCGACTTCGGGATATCTTCCGAGTAAGGGAATGGGTATAAATTTCAAGCCGCGGCCTTGCTAGCCGCGGCTTTTTTCGAGGGCTTTTTCGAACGCGGGCCGCAGCCGCCGTCGCGTTTCGGTCGGGTCTTCGATAACGATCTTCGCGCCCGACAGGACGTCCACGACGCCCAGTTCGCGCGGGTATCGCGGGACGATGTGAAGGTGGAGGTGGGCGATGGAGGCGCCCGCGGCGACGCCGACGTTATAGCCGACGTTGAAGCCGCCGGGTTCGTATTCCGCGGAGAGCACGTCGAGAGTTAAATTCTGCAGCTGCGCGAGGCGGGCGTGCTCGTCGGCGTCGAGCTCGCGCGGGTCCTCTACGTGGCGGGCGGGAAAAACCATTACGTGGCCCGGGTTGTAAGGGTAGAGGTTGAGCGTGATTACGAAACCTTCGTCGCGTACAAGCTCCAGGTTAACGACGTCGCCTTCGCCGCGTACGACGTCGCACAGGATGCACCGGCCGGGAGGCCGGCCGGTCCTGTTTTTAACGTATTCCGTTTTACCGGGAACGAAGAGGTTAGGCCGTTTCTCCATCTCTATTGCTTGAAGCCTTCGGGGCCGCCGGGCTCGGGCCGCTGCGGTATCTTGATTTCGCCGAACTGCTCTTCGAAGCGCGAGACGTTCTCGGTGAGCGTCGTCAGGAATTGCTTGGCGTGCAGCGGCGTCGTTATTATGCGGCTAATGATTTTGAAGCCGGCCCGCCCCGGCACGGCGCGGCCGAAGTCGAAGACGAACTCGGCCGGCGAGAACACTATCTGCGCGACGTTGGCGTAGGCGCCGTCCGCCACCTCGTCGGCCATTTCGGGTTCGATTAACGGGCGTTCCGGTTCGGGTTTTTTCTTTTTATCGTCGGCCATAATCCCTCCGATGGGCGGGGCGCCGCGGCCCGAATCGCTGAAATCCCGGATTTCGTTCCGTGTATATTACGGCGAATATTCGGACTCGGCGCGGTTATTTAGGGGGGGCCGAGGTTTGGGTCCTCGGCGTTCTATTAGCTTTGCTCGGCGCCGGTAAGGGTTTTTACTATTTCGAAGGAGAGTTGGTCGCTTTCGGCGGTGACGTCTATGGCGACGGTATCGCCGGGGGTAACGTCCTCCCGGAGCAACTTTTCGACCAACGCGTCTTCCACATATTTCTGTATCGTGCGGCGGAGGGGCCGGGCGCCGAAAGTCGGGTCGTACCCTTTCTCCATCAGGAACTCGCTGGCGTCGTCGGTGAAATAGAGCTCGAGCATGTGCTCTTCCAACCTTTGCTTGAGCTCGTTTATCATGAGCGTGACGATGGAGCGGAGGTGTCGCTTATCGAGGGGGTGGAAGACGATGACCTCGTCGACCCGGTTCAGAAATTCCGGGTTGAAGAGCTTCTTGACCTCGGTCATCACGGTCTTCTTGATTTCTCCGTACGTCGCCTCGCCGGGGGCGGCGCCGAAGCCTATGCCGCCGCCGTCCTTGATCTGGCGGGCGCCGATGTTCGACGTCATAATGAGGACGATGTTGCGGAAGTCGACGGTGCGGCCTATGTTGTCGGTCAACCGGCCGTCCTCCATTACCTGTAAGAGGACGTTGAATACGTCGGGGTGGGCTTTCTCTATCTCGTCCAGCAATATGACGGAGTAGGGTTTGCGGCGGACGCGTTCCGTCAGCTGGCCGCCCTCCTCGTAGCCGACGTAGCCCGGGGGCGCGCCCACGAGCCGCGAGACGGTGTGCTTCTCCATGTACTCCGACATGTCGACGCGGATAATCGCGTCCTCGTCCTCGAACAGGAATTCGGCCAGTGCTTTGGCGAGTTCGGTCTTGCCGACGCCCGTGGGGCCGAGGAAAATAAAGGAGCCGATGGGCCGCTTGAGGTCTTTGACGCCCAGGCGGCTGCGCCTTATGGCTCGCGTTACGACGCCGATGGCCTCGTTCTGGCCTATGACGCGTTTGTGGAGGTCGTCCTCCATCCGGAGCAGTTTTTCGAACTCCTCCTGCTCGAGCCGGTCGACCGGTATGCCGGTGGTCTTGGATACGATGTAGGCGACGTCGTCCACCGTGAGGACGTTCTCTTCCTGTTCGGTGAGGGCGCGCCACCGCTCCTTGGCCTCCTCGACCTTAAGGCGGTATTCGCGCTCGCGGTCGCGGTAGCGGGCCGCGGTCTCGAATTCCTGGCGTTCGATGGCCGCTTCCTTTTCGGTGCGCATCTCGGCCGTTTTGCCTTCCAGGTCGCGGATGTCGGGCGGCAGCGTCGAATGGCGCAGCCGCACCATCGCGCAGCCCTCGTCGATGACGTCTATGCCCTTGTCGGGGAGGTAGCGGTCCGATATGTACCTGTCCGCCAGCCGGGCCGCGGCGACGATGGCGTCGTCTTTTATCTTAACGTGGTGGTGTTCCTCGTACCGGTCCCGGAGGCCCTGGATTATCTCAATCGTCTCCTCGACCGAGGGCGCGTCCACCATTATAGTTTGGAATCGCCGCTCGAGCGCGCCGTCTTTTTCGATGTGCTTGCGGTAATCGGAGAGGGTGGTGGCGCCGATGCACTGTAACTCGCCTCGCGCCAGCGCCGGTTTGAGCATATTGGAAGCGTCGATGGCTCCCTCCGCGGCGCCGGCGCCTACGATGGTGTGGAGCTCGTCGATGAAGATGATGATGTCCTCGTTTTTCCGTATCTCCTCGACGACCATCCGCATCCGTTCCTCGAACTGGCCCCGGTACTTGGTGCCCGCCACGACCGCGGCCAGGTCGAGAGTCAACAGCCGCTTGCCGGTCAGCGCCTCCGGGACGTTGTTCTCGATGATGCTTTGGGCGAGGCCCTCGACGATGGCGGTCTTGCCGACGCCCGGCTCGCCTATGAGGACCGGGTTGTTCTTTTTGCGGCGGCTGAGAATTTGAATCACGCGCTCGATCTCGTCTTCGCGGCCGATGACGGGGTCGAGCTCGCCGTCGCGGCCCAACGCGGTTAAGTCGCGGCCGAACTCGTCGAGGACCGGCGTCTTCGACTTGCGGCGCCTCGTCCGCGTGGCCTTCTCGCCTGTGCCCAGGCTCGAGATGACCTCGAGGCGGAGGTCGTCCGGATCGACGTTGAGGTGGGTGAGAACCTTGACCGCGACGCTCTCGGCCTCGCGGAGTATTCCCAACAAGAGGTGTTCGGTGCCCACGTAGTTGTGGTTGAGCAAGCCCGATTCCTCGACCGCGTGGCCTATGACAGATTTGGCGCGGGCGGTGAAGGGGATGTCGCCCACGGTCCGCATGCCGCCGCCCGGCGGTATAAGTTTTTCCACCTGCCGGCGCGCCATCTCGAGCGAGAGGCCGAACTTCCGCAGGACCGCCGCCGCGCCACCGTCGCCTTCGCGGATGAGGCCCAGGAGTATATGCTCGGTTCCGACGGCGTCGTGGTGGAGGCGCGTCGCTTCCTCGCGTGCAATAAGGATGACTTTTCGGGCCCGAGCCGTAAATTTATCCAGCATAATTTTTCGCTTTTAAAACGTAAGGGTTTTTCCGGTTCCGTTTTTACTTTCGTACGTAATTATATCATCTTTCGAAAACCGCCGCAAGTTTTACGGGATTTCGGTGCCGTGCAAGACGCCGCCTTCCAACGTCAACGTCCGCGTGCACCGGCGGGCCAACGCGCGATTGTGCGTAACGATTACGAACGTTTGTCCCAAGCGCGCGTTGAGGTCGAAGAGAAGGTCGTGCAAACTCCCGGCGGTGTGTTCGTCGAGGTTGCCGGAAGGTTCGTCGGCCAGGACCACGGCCGGTTCCGCCGCCAACGCCCGGGCGACCGCTACCCGTTGGCGTTCGCCGCCCGAGAGCTTGGCCGGGCGGTGCGTTTCGCGTTTGAGTACGCCCACGGCGTCGAGGTATTTGCGCGCGCGCCGCGCCGCTTCCGCGGCGTCCGCCCGGGCTATAAGCAGCGGCATCATTACGTTCTCGAGCGCGGTGAATTCGGGCAGCAGGTGGTGGAACTGGAATACGTACCCTACGGAGCGGTTGCGGAAGCGCGCTCGCCGGGAGCCCGCCAGGTCGAAGATGTCGGTGTCGTCCACGAAAACGCGGCCTTCGGTGGGTTTGTCCAGGCCGCCCAGTAAGTTGAGCAGCGTCGTCTTGCCCGCGCCCGACTCGCCGACGACGGCCACCACCTCGCCGGCGGCGACGTCCAGGTCCAGGCCCACGAGGATCTTGAGGGTCTGGTCGCCGCTCCGGTAGTACTTGTGAAGCCCTCGCGCTTCGACGACGTTATTCATGTTGGATCGCTTCTACCGGCTCGAGGCGCGCCGCGCGCCAGGCCGGGTATATCGTCGCGGCCACGCTTATCGTGAGCGCTACGACGCAAATGAACAGGACGTCCAACGGTTGAACGACGACGGGCAGCGTGCGCAGAGCGTACACTTCCGCCGGCAGCTTTACGAACTGGTACCTCTCCAGGATGCGGCAAAGGCCCAGGCCCGCAACCACGCCGAGCGCCGTTCCCACCGTCCCGATGATAAGGCCCTTTAGGACGAAGATGCGGACGACGGCGCCGTTGGTCGCGCCCATCGCTTTCAAGATGCCTATTTCGGGCGTCTTCTCGATGACGATCATGATGAGCGTGGAGAGGACGTTGAACGCGGCCACCAGTATGATGAGCGTGAGGATGACGAACATGGTGTGCTTTTCCAGCGCCAGCATGGTCCAGAGCTGCTCGTGGG
Organism: uncultured bacterium; assembly: GCA_965602215.1. Taxonomy (GTDB): domain Bacteria; phylum RBG-13-66-14; class B26-G2; order WVWN01; family WVWN01; genus WVWN01. Next base: position 21,817 of record CBFCYS010000001.1, on the reverse strand, counting down.
TAATGGTCCAGTCGCGGGCGAAGTAGGGGAGACCTAAGGCGTCGTTTATGCGGGCGGAGACGAGCGGCGCGTCGAAGACGTCGGCGACGCGGACTTCCAGGCCGTTGACTTTACGAGGGATGGCGAGGAACTCTTGCGCCGTTTTTAAATCTATGTACGCGAGCGACGAGTCGAACTCGAACATGCCGACGTCGAAGATGCCGACGACGCGGAAGTTTTTCATCTTGGGAGGGACCGGCGCGAGCGGGTTCCAGATGACCTGGGGCGAGATGAGCGTGACGGTGTCGTTGAGGTCGACGCCCAGGTTGCGGGCGAGCTCTACGCCGAGGACGATGCCGTCGTCGGGCGGGACGTAACCGCCCAACTCGGGCTCCAGCGTCGACTTCTTCGCGACGTCGAAGTCCATCGTCCCCTCGACGATTTTATCCTCGATGGTGGATATCTCGCGGTGGCTCGCCATGTCGACGCCGCGTATGACGGCGCCGATGGAGTCGTGCTTCGACGAGAGGATTCCCTCGACGAAGACGAACGGCGCCACGGCCTCGACGCCTTCCACCCGTTCGACTTCGGCCGCCACCTCCGGGTAGTCGGTGATGCCCTCCCGGCCTACGTGGAGGACCGTAATGTGGGCCGTGGTTCCGAGGATCTTCTCGCGCAGGTCGATCTCGAAGCCGTTCATCACGCTGATGACGACGACGAGCGCCGTCACGCCTAAAGTGACGCCGCCGATGGATATGAGCGTGATGACGGAGAGGAAGGTATCTTTCCCCTTGGCGGTAAGGTAGCGCCGCGCGACAAAGAGCTCGAACGATTTTTTCATTTACTTAAACAGCGCTTTCACGCGCCCCAGCGAGGAGGGCGCGACGGCGGGCTCGACGCGCTTGAAGTATTGGATGCGGTTGTTGCCGGTATCGGCGACGTATGCTTTCGTGCCGGCGGGCGAGATGGCGACGCCGTCGGGGAAGTTGAATTCGCCGTCGCCTTCTCCCCGGCTGCCCCATTTGCCGAGGTAGCTGCCGGACGCGGTGAAGTATTGGACGTGGTGCCAGGAGTAATCGGTGACGTAGATGCGGTAATCGGAGCCGGCTGCTATGGCCGAGGGGTACTGGAATTGGCCCCAGCCGAAACCGTTCGTGCCCCATTTACCGAGGAAGATGCCTTTGGCGTCGAAGTATTGCACCCGGTCGTTGAGTTGGTCCGCTACGTAGACGTTGCCGTGGGGTGCTACGGCGACGCAGATCGGTTGTTGGAATTCGCCGTCGATTGCGCCTTTGGTACCCCAGGAGCCCAGGAAGCTGCCGGCTCGCGTGAAATACTGCACGCGATTGTTGAACGTGTCGGCGACGTAGACGTTGCCGCTGCGCGACACCGACACGCCGTGCGGTTTATTGAAGAACCGCGGCAGTACGCCGTACTCGCCCCACTGGCCCAGGTACGCGCCGTTCGGTTTGAAGTATTGGATTCGGTTGTTGTCGAAGTCGGCGACGTAGACGTTGCCGTTGGGAGCCACCGCCACGTCCGAGGGGTAGATGAACTGGCCTTTGTCGGAACCGCGCGAGCCCCATCGGCCGAGGAAGCTGCCGGTGGCGGTAAAGTATTGGATGCGATGGTTAAACGCGTCCGCGACGTACACGTTGCCGTTGGGCGCGACGGCTATTCCCGTCGGCGCGTTGAATTCGCTGGCCGCGGCGCCGGACGAGCCCCACTGGCCCGCGTACTTGAATTCGGCGGAGGCGGCCGCGGCCATACAGATCAAGAGCGCGGCTGATATGGATACTCGTTTCATTTCCCGTCCTTCGTCAGGATGTGGTTAGCGGTGTTAAGTCGTTCGCGCTCAAGTCCGCGGACGCGTCGGTACATTGCCGCGGGACCCGGTGCTCGACCTATTTAAAAAGTCCCTTTACCCGTCCCAACGACGTCGGCTCTACCGCAGGCTGGAGGTCTTTGAAATACTGAACCCGGTTGTTGTTGGTATCCGCAACGTAGACGCGTACGGTCGACGTATCGCCGCTCCACGCCGTCGCGGCTACGCCCCGGGCGTAGTTGAGCTGGCCGTCGCCCGTCCCGAACGAACCCCACCTGCCGACGAAGCTCCCCGCCGGATTGAAATACTGGATGCGGTGGTTGTCGCAATCGGCGACGTACACGTTGCCGTCCGGGCCGACGGCGACGCCGTACGGGGTGTTGAATTGGCCTTCGCCGCTTCCCCGCGTGCCCCACGACTTCAAGAAGCTGCCGTTGGAGGAAAAACGCTGGACGCGATGGTTCTCGGCGTCCGCGACGTAGACGTTGCCGTTTTGCCCTACGGCTATTCCCCGGGGGGCTTCGAATTGGCCCTCGCCGCTGCCCTGCGCGCCCCAACTGCCGACGAAGCTTCCCGCCGGCGAGAAGTATTGGATGCGGTAGTTGCCGGAGTCGACGACGTAAACGTTGCCGTTGGGCGCCGTGGCTACGCCGAGGGGCCTATCGAATTCTCCTTCTCCCGTACCGCGTTCGCCCCAGGCGTTTCGGAAACTTCCCCCGGTGGTGAAACGCTGGACGCGATGGTTTAGCGAGTCGCCGACGTATACGCCGTTCGCGGACGCGACGACCCCGGAGGGGAAGCGGAACTTGCCCGCGGCGGTACCGTACGAACCCCACGTACCGCGGTAGCTCCCGGTGGCGGCGAAGTACTGGATGCGGTGGTTGTGGCGGTCGACGACGAAGACGCGGCCGCCGCCGGCTACGGCGACGTCCCACGGGTGGTCGAACTGGCCTTCTTTCGAGCCCTGTTTTCCCCATTGTCCTTCGTACGCGAACTCGGCGAAAGCCGCCGTCGCGGCCAGTAGCAACAAGGCCGCCGTCGTGATTGTCCTTTTCATATTCGAACCTCCCCGGTTGAATGTCGGGATGACCGTAAGTTTTCGTTGGTAAAATCGCGCGCCGCCTTGCTCGGGAAGGAAAGGAAAATTAAATCTATTCGAAAAGCGCTTTTACCCGCCCGAGCGAGCACGGCTCGACGCCGGATTCCACGCGCCGGAAATATTGTACGCGGTCGTTCCACCGGTCGGCGACGTATACCCGTTTACCGTCGTTGAACGTCGCTACGCCGCGGGGTTCGTTGAATTCTCCTTCGCCCCTTCCGAGCGAGCCCCATATCCCGATAAAACTGCCGCCGGTCGTAAAACACTGAACGCGATGGTTGAAATCCTCCGTTACGAATACCCGGTCGTCGCCCGAAACCGCTAAGGCCTTCGGGTAGAAGAATTGCCCTTCGCCGTAACCCCACGCGCCCCACTTGCCCAGGAACGTTCCGAACCCGGTGAAGTATTGGACCCGGGCGTTGCGGGCGTCCGCCACGTACGCGCGGCCGTCCGGCGCGAGCGCGACGTCGGCGGGGAAGTTCAGCTCGCCGTTCCCGTTGCCGCTGCGGCCCCACTTCCCGAGGTAGCGGCCGTTGGGGGCGAATCGTTGTATGCGGTCGTTCCCGGCGTCGGCGACAAAGACGTTCCCGCTGCGCGCGACCGCGACGCCGAGAGGGTTGTCGAACTCTCCCGGCCCCGACCCTGCTCGGCCCCACTTCCCGAGGTAGCTGCCGGCGGCGGTGAAGTACTGGACGCGGTTGTTGTCCGTATCGACGACGTATACCCGTCCTTTAGGCGCTACCGCCACGCCGAAAGGCCTGTTGAACCGGCCGGGGTCGGTTCCGGCCGTCCCCCACACGCCGAGGAAGCTGCCGGAGGCCGTAAAGTATTGGATGCAGTTATTGCTCGGGTCGGATACGTAGACGTTCCCGTTGGGCGCTACGGCGACGCCGGATACTTCCACGAACGCGCCGTGGCCCGTGCCCAACCGGCCCCATTCCCCTTCGTACAAGTACGTCGCCGCCGTGGTCGTAGGCAGCGCCGACGCGAGCGCCGTCGCTATAAAATAAATATATTTCATAACTCCGTGTCGTTAACCTTTAGAACTGGCCGATTAATCCGCGGTCCATAGCGACCCGGTCGAGCCACCGGAAAGCAAGGTACCCCGCGCCGAAGAATGCTAACGCCCCCACGACCAACGGCACGAGGTTCGCGGGTTGTGTCACGTACGAAAAGCCTTTGCCGTCGAGTAGGACCGCGCGTAACAACCGTACCGACTGCGTATAGGGGAACCATCGCAGCGCGGTTTCCGCGGCCCGGTGGTAGGAGCCCAACGCCGCAAACGAGAGTACGATCAATACAAATTGAACTAACACGATCAGATTGGCTATGCGTTTGAACACGAGCGCGAAGCCGGCGACCGTGAGGCCGATGCCGGCGAGGAAAACGTAGCAAAAAAAGAATATGAATAGTACGCTCAGCACGTCTACGGTCAACGCGAAGCCGCAAATCAGCGCGCATGTTATGGATATCACAGCGTAGTGAAACAGGCCGGTCGCGCTTACCGCGAATATTTTAGCGACGACGGTCGGGCCGTGCCCCGCGGGGGTGAGGAACTCGCGCTCGATATAACCCTTAGTCGCGGCCGCCTTTATTTCCCAAGCCGCCTGTTGTACGGTGAGCACGTAGAACGTCCAGAATATGTAGCCCACGTAGACCGACGCCATCGTACTGCCCATAACGAGGCCGGCGGGGACTAAAGCGTAAACGCCCAGGAATATGCCGACCAAAGGTAGCGTTACGATGAGGTACAGCGACGCGAGGTCGAACGGGTAACGTAAAAACGTGATAAATTCCGCGGTGAAGTGGGCGCGGGCAATGTGAATCCAATATTTCACGCCGGCTTGTCCCTTTCCCTCCCGACGACGGAGAGGAACACTTGCTCGAGGTCGGGTTGGTGGCGGGCGACCTCTAATATCTCGCATTCCTTGTTTCGCAGCTTCGCCAGGATTTCGTATAAACGTTCCTTCTTATCTGTATGGAGGCGGAGGGTTAAATCACGTTGATGGTCGCCGGCGGGTATAATTTCGACGTCGCCGTCGCCGAAGTCGACAGTTCCGGGCGCCTTTTCCGGCCAACGAAGGTGTATGGTGTATTGGTGATAACGGAAATGTTCCAGGAGCTCTTCCTTCGGCTTAAACGTAACCAACCGCCCTTCGGTGACGATGGCGACGCGGTCCGCGACCTTTTGCGCGACCGCCATCTCGTGGGTGGTCAGCAATACCGCGCGACCCTCCCGGGCCATCTCGCGAATGATGTTTTGGAGTTCCCGTGACGTTTGGACGTCCAGGCCAAGCGTCGGCTCGTCCATGAGGATGAGCTCGGCCCGCGTAAGATAAGCGATGGCGACCGATAGTATCTGTTTCTGACCCTTTGAAAGGTTCCGTATTTGCTCGTCGGCTTTCCCGGTTAGGTGGAACCGCTCTAGAGCCGCCGGCGTCTCTTCCTTGACGCGCCGCCGGTCGCACCCGGCCAGGGTGGTGAAAAAGGTTACGTTTTCTTTCACCGTTAGCCGAAAGCGGAGGTTGCGGTCCCCCTCGAGCACCACCGCCATGCGCGCCAGCGCCCGCCGGCGCTCGCGCGCGAGCGAATATGGGCCTATGAATATTTCGCCGGCGGTAGGCTTCAATAAACCGCAGACGGCTTTTATGGCCGTCGTCTTGCCGGCGCCGTTAGGCCCGAGTAGCCCCACGACCTCGCCGTCCCGCACGTCGAGGTCGAGATTTTTAATCGCCTCCACCGCCGGTCGCCGGAACGCCTTCGGGTACGTCTTCTTAAGGCCTACGATTTTTAAGCCGAGTCCGTCCGTCACAATTACTTCTTTTTCTTGTATTTATAAGAGGCCCATATCCAGGCGGCGAGGAGTAAAGCGCCCGCGATGAATAGGGCGTAATCTTCGAAGTATCGCCACTGCACCGCCGGACCCAGGCCGCCCACGACGGACCACAGGAACGGTATGAACGTGAAGCGCCAACGCGGCTTGCGGTCGAAGGTGAAGAGCAGCAGGCCGCAGGTGAATATGGCTATCGGCGTCGCGCAGCCGAAGAGCGCCAGCTCGGGCCAGCCGTGTTTGAGTATCAACGCCGTTATCGGGTACCCCACCAGCGACCAGCCGGCGACGGTCGCGCCCACGTGGCCCAGTTTCGGGTGGACGTAAGGCCGGAATTCTATTTTGGGCCAAAATATTTCGACGGCGAAGAAAACCGCCTGCAGGAGAAATAGCGCCCCCCAGGCGTAGCCGGCGGAGTTAATCCGCGTGTAAAACAATATCATATAAAAAATGCCGAGCCAGGCCCAAAAGGCCGCCAGGACACTTTTAGCGACGACGTCGGACCGCTTGCCGGGGCGCGCGAAGACGAGGAACGCCGCGCCTATCGCGAGCAGGTAGAAGAGGATGTGCGCCGGGAAGACGGCGCGGTTGAACTCGGCGAGGAACGACGTAAATGCCTCTGCGGTTATCATGAGGTAGCTCCTCCAGCGGTTTCAGATTCTCGTGCGGGCAACGTTCGCCACAGGGCGACTACGAAACAAAGTATGGCCACGGCCGCGACGCCGGCCGGGATCAATTCCTCGTAAAAACGCCAGGCCTCGGCGACGCAGACGCCGGCGACGAGGGCCCAGGCCGCCGGGATTACGAAAAACAGCGGCCTCGGCTTATGGAGCGTGAACGTGAGTAGGGCCAGCGTAAACGCCGCCGTGGACGCCGGCGCCGTGCCGACGAGCCGCAACGCGGGCCAACCGCGGCCCAGCCAGCTCGAGATAAACGGGTGTAAGACGCCGGCGGCGGCGATCAGGCCGCACCCTATTAATAGGGTAGGGGCGCTCTTAAAGGGGCGAAATTCCAACGTTCCGAAGAAGGCGTCCATAAATAAAAAAGTACCCTGCAATATAAAGGCGAAGGCGAAGAGGTAGGCGACGTGGAACTCGGGCGCGAAGCGCCCCCAGAAAAAGATGATGCCGGTCCAGAGCCAAAGCAAGTTGAGCAAGATTTTGACTATTAAATCGCTGAAGGCGCCGGGTTTGACCAATACGAACGCGAGCACGGCGAAAGCGACGACGGCGCCGAAGGCCGCCGCGGGCCAGTACGCGCGGTTATATACGCCGACGAGCCCTAAGACGAGCTCGCGGGTGGGGATTCCTATTCCTTCTACGCCGGTGGTATATGTGGGCATGAGCCTATTGCGCGACGGCAGCCATTACTTTTTCACCCTGAGCTGCGGGAACGCGATTACCTCCCGTATATTGGGCGCGTCGGCTAATATCATCGCGACGCGGTCGACGCCGACGCCCAGGCCGCCCGCCGGCGGCATGCCGTACTCCAGCGCCTCCAGAAAGTCCTCGTCCACTTGCTGGGCCTCCTCGTCGCCGGCGGCTCGAGCTTCCGCCTGCGCCTCCAAAGCCTTACGCTGCTCGCCGGGGTCGTTCTGCTCGCTGAAGGCGTTGGCTACCTCCATATTACATAGGTATAGCTCGAACCGCTCCGCCAGCGCCGGGTTGTCGCGTTGACGCTTCGCGAGCGGCGAAAGCTCCGCCGGGAAGCCGACCACGAACGTCGGCGCCCAGAGCTCCGGAACGACCAGCTCGTCGAACAGTACGTCTATCGCCCGGCCGCGGGACCAGCGCCCTTCGACTTTGGGCCACAGCTCGCCGAATTCGCCGATGCGCAGGACGTCCTCCAGTTCCTTTTCGTCGCAGCCGAGCACGTCGCTTATCCCGGACGCCGCCAATTTTTCGTTGAGGGTATCAACCATCGATACTTCGGGCCACGGCGGCTCGAGGTCCACGTCGCGACGCTGGTACGTCAGCTTCAACGTCCCCCGGATTTCCTCCGCCGCGGCGATTATCAAGCCCTGCGTCAGCGCCATCATCGTCCGGTAGTCGCCGAACGCCTCGTACGCCTCGAGCATGGTGAACTCGGGGTAGTGGGTCCGGTCGATGGATTCGTTGCGGAAGTCCTTGCCTATTTCGTAAACTTTCTCCAGGCCGGCGACGAGCAGCCGCTTGAGGTAAAGCTCGTCGGCGATGCGGAGGTAGAGGTCCATCTCCAGGTCGCGGTGGTAGGTGGTGAAGGGGCAGGCGTTGGCGCCGCCGTACAGCGGCTGGAGGATGGGGGTCTCGATTTCGGCGTAGCCCTGCCGGGCCATGTATTGCCGCGCCGTCCGCAGCAACTCGGCGTGGGTGAGTACGCACGCCCGCGCCTGCGGGTTGACCATCACGTCGAGGTAGCGCTTCCGGTAGCGCTTTTCCGGGTCGGCGAACTCGTCGTGGACGACCTCGCCCTCGTCCGTCTTTTCGGTCTTGACGATGGGGGGCGTCCGGACGCTCTTAGCCAGGACGTCGAACTCCTCGACCGCGACCGTTACCTCGCCGGTGCGGGTTTTGAATATTTTACCGGCGGCCCCCACGAAGTCGCCCAGGTCGAGGAGGCCGAAGAGCTCGTAGCGATCGCCCAGCATGTCCGATTTGAAATACAATTGCATCTTGCCGGAGGCGTCGGTTACGTCGGCGAAGGAGGCTTTGCCGTGGGGGCGCAGCGCGGTGACGCGCCCTACGACGGCCACGTCTTTGCCCTCGAGCTCGTCGAAGGCGGACGTGACGTCGCGTATGACGTGGCTCCGCGTCGATTCCACGGGGTAGGGGTCGATTCCTCGCTCGCGCAGGCGCGCGAGCTTATCCAGGCGGATGTCGCGCAGGCTTTTAGTTTCCTCCGTCATCTTCCTCCTTAGGGGGAGGGGTTTTCTCGGCCGTTCCGGCCTTTTCTTCGGCGCTCAGGTATTCGCGCGTTCTGTATGCCGAGAGCCGGTAGTATATCTGGTAGAACGATTCGACCGGCTCGCCGCCGTCGGTGGCCGGCGCGAAAAGGCATTTGCGCGCCGCCGCCAACGCCGTAGCGTCGATTTCGTCGTTGCCGGAGGACGACCACACCTCGACCTCCGTGATTTGCCCTTCGGCGTCGACGGTGAGTTTCAGTACCACCGTGTCCGTAAAGAGCGTCCCCGGGACTATTTCGATTTCGCCCAGCGGCTCGACGTGTATCGGCGTCGCCGGGGCGAAGCCGTCCTGGGCGGCGGCTGCGGCCGCGAGCAAGGCCGGCACAATTATCCAACGCATCAGTATGCTCACCTGGTGTTTCTATTCGACTACAGGTTGTGAGCCGTTATTATTTAAATTCGATTATAAACGGCCACCACGTGGCCGTCGGTTCGCCCTTCAAGACCGCCGGCTCGAATGTGAACTCGCGCGCCGCGGCGAGTGCCCGTTCGACGTAGAGCGGGTCCGCGCCGCCGTCGGCCTGTTCCGCGTACCAGACGCTGCCGTCGGGGCCGATGAACAAGGCCAGCGAGATTTCGGTCCTCAGCGACGGCGCGCCGGCCGGAAAGGTGGGCGCGACGGACGCTACCAGTTCCGGCGCGGCGTCGAATTCCCTTTCCGGTTCGCGCGAGGCGTCCGCCACTTTCGTTTCGCGCAACAGGCGGAATTCGTACCAGATAGTGGCGCGCTCGCGAGCCGGCTCGAACGTGCATTTTCCGAACGCGGCGGAGGCGGCGTCCGCGAACGAGTCCGGGCCGTCGTTATATATGACCCTGCAAACGCCGGGTTCGCCGGCCTCCGACGCGCCGCAAACGACGACGTTGACTTCGAACGGCTTATCGCGGATATCCGCCGGGTACGCCGGCGTGACGAGCTCTTCGCCGCCGGCGGCAGTACTCATTACCAGGATAGCCGTAGCGGCCGTCGCCGGGCCGCGCAGCGCCGTTCTAAAAAACCTTTCGAGCGTCATTCCCGGCCCCCCTTCGTACCGCGCCACTTCAGGGCGGCGGCGATCAACTCGTCAAGGCCGCCGTCGAGGACGCGGTCGACGTTGTTCGTTTCGTGCCCCGTCCGCAGGTCTTTGACCAGCTGGTACGGGAAGAGGACGTACGAGCGTATCTGGTTCCCCCACGCGATATCGTGCTTGGGCCCTTTAAGGTCCTCGACGCGGGCGCGGTGTTCGTCCTCTTTTAACTTGTGCAATTTCGAACGTAGTACCGCCAGCGCCCGAAGTCGGTTTAGATGCTGCGAGCGCTCGGCCTGGCAGCACACGACGATGCCGGTGGGGAGGTGGGTGATGCGCACCGCCGAGTCCGTAACGTTCACGTGCTGGCCGCCGGGCCCCGACGAACGGAAGGTATCTATTTTAAGGTTGCCCTCGTCGATCTCGACTTCCACCGTCTCGTCGAGTTTGGGCCATACGGCTACGTTGGCGAACGACGTATGGCGCCGACTCTTTTGGTCGAAGGGCGATATCCGGACCAGGCGGTGTACGCCCGCCTCGCAGCTCAGGTTGCCGTACGCGTAGTCGCCGTGCACTTCGAATACGGCGAATCGTACGCCGGCCTCCTCCGCCGCTTCGGCCGCCAGGACGTCGCATCGGTAGCCGCGCGCTTCGGACCACTTGAGGTACATCCGAAAGAGCATCTCGGCCCAATCGGCGGCGTCCACGCCACCGGCGCCGGGTTTAACCTCGACTATGGCGTCGGAACCGTCGTAACGGCCCCCCAGGAAAGTCAATAGCGAGAGGCGCTCGACCTCTTCTTCCAGCGTCGAGAGTTCGCTGCCGAAGTCGGCGCAGGCCGCCTGTTCTTCGAGGCAGAGCTGGTAAAAGACGCCCAGGTCCTCGAGTTTTTTTTCGGCGGCGGCGAACGCTTCGGCCCGTTTTTTAAGGCGACTTAGCTCGGCCAGCAGCTTTTGGGCCTGGTCGTGGTTTCCCCAGAGGTCCGGCGCGGCGGCCTTCTCCTCGAGGTCGACGATGCGGTTGGCGATTTTTTCCGGGTCAAAGACCGTCCCGGACGTCGTCCACCGTATGAGAAAGCCTGTCCAGCCTTTGCTCGAGCTCGCTTATATCTTCCATAATCAGGGCTCCGTATCTATGCTGAGGATAATACCACAACGGCGGCGCCGCGGCAAGCGCGCGTTAACGGGCGCCCTTCCCGGGAGACCGCGGGCCTTCGTCGCGTTGTTGACACCCGTCGCCGCGGTATGGTAACCTCGCTCGGCGTGCGGAGGCGCCGTATGATAACTCCCGAGGATAATATCTACCTGGTGGGTTTTTCCGGGGTCGGAAAGACGGTCGTCGGCAAGTTGCTGGCGGGGAGGCTCCGGCGGCGGTTCGTAGATATGGACGCCGTCATCGCCGAGCGGCTGGGCGAATCCATCCCCGGTATCTTCGCCCGTTTCGGCGAAGGTCGGTACCGGGACGAAGAGAACCTGCTGGTGGCCGAGCTCGCGTCGCAGCGGGGTTTGGTCGTGGCCGCGGGCGGCGGCGCGATCCTCGACGACAAGAATTACCGCCGCTTTGAGGAATCCGGCGCCGTGGTGGCGTTGCGCGCCAGCCCCGAAACCATTCAAAAACGGCTCGAGGGCGAAGCGCCGCGCGCGCTGCTCCAGAGCGCCGACCCGCTCGCCCGCATCAGCGAGCTTAAGGCGGAGCGGCGCGCGGTATATGACAAAGTACCGCTGCAAATTCAAACCGAAGAGCTTATGCCGGCGGAGGTCGTCGACCGGATTATCGAATTGGTGGGGGTGACGAGTGAAGAGTAATGCCCTACAAGTCGCGCCTGGCGAGTTCCGCCGCGGCGGCGCGACGCATTACGTCGAACGGGGCTTCGCTTCCGGTCCATATCTCGAACGCGAGGCAACTTTTATAGAGGAACATAGCCAGGCCGTCGGCGTGGCGGAGGCCGCGGCCTTCCGCCGCTCCCAGTAAGGGCGTCCGGCTGGTACTGGTCAGGTCGTATACGAAACAATCGTCGGGTATCGCGTCGTAGTTGAGCGGAGGTGCTTCAGCGGCCGGCGTCGCAGGCGCGGTGTTAACAAGCGCAACCGGATTTTTTTTAACCAGAAGGGCCGGCGCGTCCTCCATCCTGACGACTGCGGCCTGGCTCGAAACCCCCGGCCGCGGCCGCGTTGCGTCGCGCACGGCGTACGTGACGGCGGCGCCGGCTTGCTCGAGTACGAGGCCGCAAGCCCGGCCGGCGGGCCCGGCGCCCAGGACCAACGCCGGCTTGCCGGCGACGTCCAACCCCAATTCGTCCAGTGAGCGCGCGAAGGCGCAAACGTCGAGTTTAAATCCTTCCACCGCGCCCGCGGTGCAGCGAACGGCGTCTACCGCGGCCAGCGTAGCCGCTTCGGGGGAGAGTTCGGTGCAGAGGGAGGCCGCGGCCTCCTCGCACGGATAGATGAAGTTGGCGCCGGCCAGGCCGTCGGTCGTCAACCGCGCGAATAGGCCGGCCAGCGTTTCGCCGTCGGCCCGGAACGGTACGTACGGCCATTTCAAGTCCGCGGCGGCGAAGGCGGCGTTAAGCGTCGCGGGGCACAAAGAGTCGTTAGCGGCCGCGCCGAAGAGCGCGAATATTTTAGGGCGTTCGGACATAATCGGCGTAAAGACGGCGTTAGTTTAACACGAAATCGACGCCGGTAGAAGTATCGTGGGAGCGACGCCACCGTCGGGCGAGACTCCGGCGATAGGCCGGCGCGGTTTAATCCCAGAAAAATGACGTACCGAGCTTCCGATATATCCGTGGTTATGCCGGTGGGGAACGGCGCGCCGTTGGCGGCGGCGGCCGTACGGACGGCGCTTGCGGCCGAGCCGCCTCCCGGCGAGGTGGTCGTCGTCGACGACCGCGTGACCGACGGCTCGCTGGCGGCTTTGCCGGAGAACGCCAAGCTCCGCGTCGTACCGAACGACGGCGGCCCGGGCCCCGCCGCGGCCCGCAACGCCGGCGCGCGCGCCGCCCGCAACGACGTCCTCCTCTTCGTAGACGCCGACGTCTTCGTCCCGGTCGGTATATTCGAGGACGTCGCGGCCTCGTACGGCGACGGCGTCGACGCCGTCCTGGGGGTGGAGGCCGAGCTGCCGGCGCTGCCGGATTTCGCCAGCAAATACAAAAACCTCTGGATGCGTTTCACGTATCTGCAGCTGCCGGCGTGGGTGGACCTTTTCTATACCAGCTGCGCGTCGATCAAGAAAGACGTATTCCTGGCGGCCGGCGGGATGGACGAAGGTTATAAGAGGCCGTCGGTGGAGGATACCGCCTTCGGGCGAACGTTGGCCGCGCGCGGCGTCCGGATTTTATTGGACAAGGACGTCGAAGTCGAGCACCGGAAGGTATATAGTACCTTAGGCGCGCTCCTGACCGCGTTCCGGCGGGGCGCGGCGTTGACGCGGTGCATATTGCGGATGGGAAGGCGCCGCGGCGCGGGAGGCAACCGTACGTCCGTGCCGACGTCGTTTATATTATCGTTGCCGGCGCCGATGCTCTTTTTGTTGTGGGCGGCGCTGGCGCCGTTCGCCTGGGAGTGGGCCGCGCCGGGCGCGGCGGCGACGCTCGTCGCCGTCTACGCTTTGAACTTCCGGTGGCTGGCGTTCCTGGCGCGTCGCGGCGTATCTATGGTGTTAGGCGCGTTGGCGTTTCTTCCGCTCGAGCTCGCTTTCAGTTTTGCCGGCGGGGCGTGGGGAACGGCGAGTTATTTCTTGCTACGAAGAAGATATTGAGTTAAGGTTCGGTCGATTATGCGCCACGGTTTAAAAATATCGGTCGTGATGCCCTGCTACAACGAAGAAGAGGGCGTCGAGGAATGTTTGCGGCAAATGCCCTCCTTCGTCGACGAGGTCATCGTGGTGGACAATAACTCGAGCGACCGGACCGGCGTAGTCGCCCGGGAGGGGGGCGCCAAGGTTGTCTTCGAGGCGCGCCCGGGTTACGGCCGGGCGTACAAGTCCGGCCTGTCGCAGGCCACGGGCGACGTTATCTGCACGTTGGACGGCGACGCGACTTACCCCGTTAACGCCATACCTTATCTTATCGACATCCTCGTCGCCGACGAGTTGGATTTTATCAGCGCCTGGCGCATCGCCGCCGATTGGCAAGAGAACTTAGATTATATTCTACGCTTCCTCGGCAACCGCGTCTTCAACCTCACGATCGCACTCCTGTACTGGTTCCGGGTCCGGGACTCGCAATCCGGGATGTGGTGTTTTAAACGCGACGTACTCGAGCGCGTAAACGTTACGTCGGACGGTATGCCGTTCTCGGAGGAATTGAAACTGGAGGTGTTTGAAAACCGCCGCCTCCTCCACGCGCGCGAGGTCCCGGTCCATTTCCACTACGTCAAGCGGCGGGGCGAATCCAAGCTTTCGCTGTGGCGCGACGGCTCGAGGAATTTCCTGTTTTTATTCGTCCGACGGTTAAAAAAATTGTTCGGGACGTGGCGCGTCGGGCCGCCCATCGCCGATGAGGAACCCGAGGCCCGCGTTCCGGATTAATTCGGTTTACCGCCGCCCAGGCCGTAGGTTTTTTTTGACGCATATCCGACGCATATATAACGTAGTTGATTATTTTCCCTTGACGGGCGGCGAATTCTCGGCTAAATTGTTTATAGGAACAGTCGCTAAAACTGGAGGTATCTATATGGGCAGGAAGTTGTTTTTTACGGCCGCGGCGTTGGCGCTGACGGCCGGCGGCGCGATCCCTCTCCAGGTCGGCGACGACCATCCGGCGTTGGCCAACTATACCATCAACAACGTTCCGCCCACCTATCACGGCCCTTGGTTAAATATTAATTCTTACCACGGCAAAGGCGTCGTAGTCGTCCACTGGAAAGCCTCTTGAGGTCCGTGCATCGTCGAGCTGGGTCAGCTCGAAAGCCTGTACAACAAGCACCATAACGAGGGTGCCGGCGTAGAGGTTATATCTTACAACGGTTATGACGACGCTTACACGCAATACCGTTACAAGTATTTGCACTACGGCCGCACCTTGCCGCAAGACTTCCTCGACGCCGAAACGACCGACTTCTACAATTGGCGGATAAACAGTTGGTACAGTCAGACCTCGGTCGTCGGCACCACCGGCAAGATCTACTGGATGGAGGCTTACAGCTTCAACGAGGCCGAGATCGTCAAGGCGCTCCGGCGCACCATAAACGGCGATACCAAGGCGCCTTATTGCCACAGCCCAAGCCCTACTCCCAACGCGACGGGCGTCAACGTTAACACGAACATAGCCGTGAACCTGAAGGAGGACGGTTCGGGCGTCGACCGCGCTTCGGTAAAGATGGCGGTCACGGTGCCCGATGACGCGGCCGTTTCCGGAAAATTAACCCTTACGGGAAATTTCCTCGACTTCCGGTTAGAATTCGACCCCACTAGTCCCCTACCTGCCGAAACTCGAGTTACGGTTAAGGTGGACGGTAAGGACTTGTTTAATAACGTCATGCCGACGTACGAGTGGCATTTTAATACCGGTACGGTAACGGTTGAGCCGACGTCTTTCGGGAAGGTTAGAGCAACTTTCCATTAACGACGATTTCCCCCGTGGGGCCGGTCCGCCGGCCCTTTTTATTTATTGACACCCGGCCCGACGGTATGTTATCGGGAGGGGGTCGGGAGGGCCCGGTAGAAGATGCCGTACGCGGATATCGCACCTCTCTACGCCGGCCTTTCTTTACGCGACCGCCTTTACGCGCGAATCCGTTACGCGACGGCGCCGCTCGAGAAGGTAGCCGCGCTCGTGCCGCCGGACGTCGTGAGTGTCGTCGAACTTGGTTGTTCCGCCGGCGTCTTCGTGAATGTCCTGAAGGCGCGCCGGCCCGGCCTCGACGTCGTCGGCGTGGACGCTGACGAGAGAAAGGTTAACGCGGCCGTCAAAACCGCCGCCGGCCGGGAGGGCGTAGCGTTCGTACTCGACGACGCGTACGCGTACGTGGAGAGCCGGGGCCCGTTCGATGCGGTCGCCGTTGTGGACATGTTGTACCTTCTGCCGCCGGGCCGCCGGGACGAGCTTATCCTCCTCGCGGCGGCCAGGCTGCGCCCGGGCGGGTACCTTATAATTAAAGAGATGACGGACCGGCCGGTTTGGAAACGGCGTTGGTGTTACTTTCAGGAGTGGCTCGCGGTGCGCGTCCTGGGCCTGACGGAGGGCGCCGGGATATTCCTGCGCGCGGGCGACGATTACCGCGTCGCGATGGAACGGGCGGGCCTGGAAGTGGAGACGTTCGATTTAACCCGTGGTTACCCGCACCCGCATTTCGCGCTACGCGGCAGAAAGGCTTCCTAATGGCTAGAGCGAGAGTGCTTCTAACGGTATTGTTGCTAGCGGCCGTCGTCGCCCCCGCCGCCGCCGGCTTTTGGGACGCTTTGACCGGCGCCCTTTCGTGGACGGTGGAGCTCGCGGTCCTCCTGGCGCAGAAGCAACCGCGGCTGAAGGAGATATACCTATCGCACTTCGGCGCCGACGGCCCGGCGGGGACGCTCCATCCTAACCTGACGATAGCCGCGGACGGTACGGTGACCGCGGTCGAGATCGAAAGCGACACCATAGGCGACCCGGCTTTTGCCGAGGCGATACGCGAGGAGGTCCTTACGTGGGATATGCCCAGCTCGACGTGGGACATGACGCTCGGCTTCGACCTCGAGTTCGACCCGGCGCGGGACCTTTACGGCGTAGATGCTAAAGTAGAGGAGTAACCATGTCGAATTTCGACTTGGAGGCGTGGCGGTTGGTCGAGGCCGCGGTCCGGCTGGAGGACGGGCGCCAGCGGCGCGCGGGGCTGCCGCCCCGGCAGCGCTTCCGGGCGCTCCACCCCCACTCGGCGGAGTTCATTTTCCTGCTGGGGCTGGCGACGCGCGCGCGGCGTACGGTGGAAGTGGGCACCAGCGCGGGTTACTCGACGTTGTGGTTGGCGCGGGCGTGCGCGGAGACGGGGGGCTCCCTCGTAACGTTGGAGAAAAACCCCGACATAATAGACGTGGCGAACGAACATATAGAATCGGCCGGCGTCGCCGACCTCGTCGAGATAATAAAGGGCGACGCGCGCGATACGCTCGCGACGCTCGACGAACCGTTCGACCTCGCCTTCGTCGACGGCGAGAAGGACGAGTACGTGGCGTACGGCGAGTTGTTATGGCCCCGGCTCGCGGCCGGCGCGTCGCTGGTGGCCGACAACGTCCTCTCGCACGCCGACGTGATAAATCCTTTCCTGGAGTGGCTGCGCCGTTTGCCGGCCGCGGCGACGACGGTGCTCGAGATAGGCAACGGCCTGTCGTGGACGGTCAAGGTGGATATAGGGTAGATACTCCCCGCGCCGCCGGAATAGTTCTCGTATAATAAAGGGCGCGCCGCCGGGCGCGCCTTTCTATTTGGTTTTCCGCGGGGCTGGGCTAACCCACTCCTGTGGAGCTCGACGATACCACTTGCCTTGACAACCCTGTCCGGCAATATTAATATCCGACCGTGCTTATTGAAACGCTTCAACTCGGGCCGGTCGGCACCAATTGCTACATCTTCTCGTACGACGGGAAACGCGCCGTCGTCGTAGACCCGGCTTCGGACGCCGACGAAATCGCCGGCCACCTCCGCGCGCTCGAGCTGGAGGCCGTCGCGATAATAAATACCCACGGCCACCTCGACCACACCGGCGGCAACGGCGCGTTAAAGGAGTTATTGGGCGTACCTATATATATAGGAGAGGGGGACGCGCCCTACCTCGGCCCGGGCGCCGAGGCCCTCCATCGCCAGGACGCGCTTATTATCGGCCTGGAGGCCGTGGCGATGTTCCAGGAGTGCTACGCCGTATCCCCGGCGGCGGACGTCCTGTTGCGGGAGGGGGACGAGGTCGCGGAAGTCGGCTTGAAGGTGGTAAATACGCCGGGGCATACTGCGGGAGGCATCTCGCTGGTAGGCGACGGCCTGGTGTTCAGCGGCGACGCGCTCTTCGCCGGTTCCATTGGCCGGACGGACCTGTGCGGCGGCGACGAGCGGACGTTGATATCCTCGATCAAAACGAAGATCCTAACGCTGCCGGCGAAGACGGACGTGTTCGCCGGCCACGGGCCGCCGACGACGGTGGGCGAGGAGCGAAAGCACAACCCTTTCTTCGCGGGCGCCTAGCGGGGACCGCGGACGGTTTTAGGCACCACGGGGCTTTTTTCCAAAATCAATCTTGACTTTCTAATAACTGTGTGGTAGCTTCGAGCTCAAACCGAAACGTGATTTACTCCCGGGTTCATTAGGTTTTGCGTTCATTAACCGATAGGAGAACGTGATGTACATAGCTAAACGCATGGGCCGGCTCGGAACCGAGACGGCTTTCGAGGTTTTAGCCAAAGCGAAGAAGCTCGAGTGCGAAGGGCGTGACATCGTACACCTCGAGATCGGCGAACCGGACTTCGATACGCCGGTTAATATCCGCGAGGCGGCGAAGAAAGCGCTCGACCAGGGCTGGACCCATTACGGCCCCAGCGCCGGCCTGCCCGAGCACCGCGAGACCATCTCGAAGTACATGAAGCGACTTTGGGACCTCGATTACTCGCCGGACGAAATCGTCGTCGTCCCCGGGGCCAAACCGATAATGTTCTTCACCATTCTGGCCTGCGTCGAAGAAGGCGACGAGGTAATATACCCGAATCCCGGTTTCCCCATCTACGAATCCATGATTAATTATATCGGCGCGAAGGCGGTGCCGGTGCAACTGCGCGAGGAGCTGGACTTCCGCCTCGACGTAAACGAGTTGGCATCGCTCGTCACGGACAAGACGCGGATGGTGGTCGTCAACTCGCCGCAGAACCCGACCGGCGGCGTCCTCACGAAGGACGACCTCACCGCCATCGCCGAGCTCGCGATAAAACACGACCTCATCGTTTTAACCGACGAAGTATATAACCGCATAATTTACGAGGGCGAGCATCACTCCATCGCCACCTTCCCCGGTATGAAGGAGCGCACCGTTCTCATCGACGGTTATTCCAAGACGTACGCCATGACCGGCTGGCGTATGGGTTGGGGCGCGATGCCCGCCGAACTGGCGCCGCACGTAACGCGCCTTATGACCAACTCCAACTCGTGTACGTGCTCGTTCGCGCAGATCGCGGGTATCGAGGGTTTGACCGGGCCCCAGGACGATTCCGCGAAGATGGTCGAGGCGTTCCGCGAGCGGCGGGACGTCATCGTCGACGGCCTTAACTCGCTCGAGGGCGTTACCTGCAAGAAGCCCAGGGGCGCGTTCTACGTCTTCCCGAATATCACGGGCACCGGCAAGGACGAGAAGTGGCTCGCGGATTATTTCCTGAATGAGGCCGGCGTGGCTTGTCTGGCCGGCACGTCCTTCGGCGAGTACGGGAAGGGGTACATCAGGTTCTCGTACGCCAACTCCGTTGAAAATCTTGAAAAGGCGATAGGTCGTTTGGCCGAAGCGCTGAAGTCGTTGTAAGGGGCGATAACTTTATGGGAAAAGCTATAAAGACGCCCCTGTACGACAGGCACGTGTCGCTCGGCGGTAAAATGGTCGAGTTCGCCGGGTTCGTCATGCCGGTGCAATACTCGGGCATTATCGACGAGCACGTCACGGTACGCGAGAACGCCGGCATCTTCGACCTGAGCCACATGGGCGAGTTCCACGTCTCCGGCAAGGGCGCCCCCGCGGCGTTGAACAAACTCGTCGCGAATAACGTAGAGAAGTTGAAGATTGGGAAGGCGTTGTACACGCCCGTCTGCACTCCTCAAGGCGGCATCGTCGACGATATTCTGGTGTACCGCGACGAGGACGAGGCGTTCATGCTCGTCGTGAACGCTTCCAACATCGAAAAGGATTACGGCTGGGTCGTAAGCCACCTTCCCAAGAGTTTGACGGTCGAGGATAAATCGCTCCAAACGGCGCTCGTTGCGGTACAGGGGCCGCAGTCGGAGGCGATAATGACGGAGGCCCTGGCGCAAGACCTGAACGAAATCCGTTACTACCAGTTCGAATTTTCCGTAATAGACGACATACCTATTCGCCTCTCCCGCACCGGCTACACCGGCGAGGATGGCTTCGAAGTGTACGTGGACGCCGCGCGTGCCGGAGAAGTGTGGGACGTGCTCTTCGACCTGACGACGGGGATAGGAGGCGTTCCGGTCGGCCTGGGCGCTCGCGATACCCTTCGGCTCGAGATGAAGTACTGCCTTTACGGGTACGACATCGACGAGAGCACGACGCCTTTGGAGGCGGACATCCGTTGGACCGTCAAGTTCGATAAGGGCGATTTTGTAGGCAAGGAAACCCTGATCGCACAGAAGAACGACGGCGTCAAACGGAAGCTGGCCGGTTTCGTTATGGTGGACCCGGGCATACCCCGCCACGACTACGGTATAATAAATATAGAAGAGAAAAGTATTGGCCGCGTTACGTCCGGGTCGTATTCCCCCAGCTTGCGCGAAAACATCGGCCTGGGCTACCTCGAGCTGCCGTACGACGACGTCGGGACCGAGATACTGGTCGACATCCGCAACAAGCCGCGATTGGCGCGCGTCGTCGAAACGCCTTTTTTAAAGCTTATCGGCGGGAGCTAGGATTCGCCGTTGGAAAGGAGCTGCGGGTGGACCCCGAAGACCTGAGTTACGCGGAGACGCACGAGTGGGCGAAAGTCGACGGTAACGTCGCGACCGTGGGCCTTACTGACCACGCCCAGTCGGAACTGGGCGACATCGTGTATTTGGAGCTGCCGGGAGTCGGCGCCGAAGTGACGGCGGGCGGCGAGTTCGGCGTCGTGGAATCGGTGAAGGCGGCGTCCGACCTCAACGCGCCCCTTTCCGGAAAAGTGGTCGACGTAAACGACGCCGTGAGTCAGGACCCCGCCCTGGTCAACCGCGATTGCTACGGCGACGGGTGGCTCGTAAAGGTGGAGTTGAAAGACCCCTCGGAAGTAGAAAACCTCAAAAACGCGGCGGAATATAAAGAATTCATCGGAGCTTAATAATTTAGGGTGCGCCGCGCCGGCCGGCCGTCGGCTGGCCGCGCTTCCTCGCCGGCGAGGGGTTGCGGCCCCTCGTTTTGTTTAACGGTTAAAATGCTCTTTGGAGGAAGACCTTAATGCCGTACGTTCCCCACGACGACGAAACAGTTGAAAAGATGCTCGGAGAAATCGGCGTCGGCGCCGTCGACGACCTCTTCGAGCCGTTGCCCGACGAGCTCCTGCGGGTCGACTTCGATTTGCCGCAACCTTTGGCCGAGCCGGCGCTCGTACGCCATATGGCGGAGCTCGCCGGCTCGAACCGCACCGACCGCCTCTCGTTCCTCGGCGCCGGCTGCTACGACCACTTCGTCCCGGCGGCGGTGCGACACCTCGTAGGCCAGAGTCAGTTCTACACCGCCTACACGCCGTACCAGCCCGAGGTAAGTCAGGGTACGCTGGCGATAATATTCGAATTCCAGACGTACGTCGCGGCCCTCGCCGGGATGGAGGTCGCGAACGCGTCGATGTACGACGGCGCGACCGCGGCCGCGGAGGCGGCGCTCATGTGCCTGCGGCTCAAGAAGGAAAGGTCGCGGGTGGTTATGGCCCCCAACCTGCACCCGGAGTACCGGCGCGTCGTCGAAACGTATCTGACCAACATCCCGGGCGTCGAGGCCGCGACGCTGCCCTGTTGCGCGCCGTACGAGCCGGGCGGCACGGTGGACCTCAACCGCCTTAGCGGCTCGCTGGGCGACGCCGGGTGTTTCGTAATGCAGTATCCGAACTTCTTCGGGTTGGTGGAAACGAGGCTCGCGGACGTCGCCGAGATTTGCCATCGCGAGGGGGCGCTCCTCGTCGTGGCCGTAACCGAACCGCTGGCGTTGGCGACGCTGTCGCCTCCCGGCAAGTTCGGCGCCGACGTCGTCGTGGGGGAGGGGCAGAGCTTCGGCATAGCCCCGTCCTTCGGCGGCCCGGGCGTGGGATTCTTCGCCACCCGCCGCGAGTTTTTGCGCCAGATGCCCGGCCGCCTCGTAGGCAAGACGACGGACGCGGAAGGTAAGCCCGGGTACGTCCTGACGCTGCAAACGCGCGAGCAGCACATACGCCGCGAAAAAGCGACGTCGAATATTTGCACCAACCACGCGCTGGCGGCGGCGACGTTTAC